>CAZSPT010000015.1:0-6863 GCA_964608895.1 uncultured Gammaproteobacteria bacterium
CGTCAAATACACCCCCCAAAGGAGCAGTATTCCGTTCTGGCTGATAATTAAGAGCGACATAAACAAATTTTTTATTAAAATCAGGTTTGATCTGTAATTTTCTATATTCCTTTCTAAGATTACTGCCAAGACGTTTAATGATTCCTTGAGTAACTATTTTTAAAATTTTTCCATTTTTAATATTTTTCACGATAATATTCCATTTTGACAATAATAAATTAAATCCTGAAACTTGCTTTTTCTGAAATTTCATATATATTGGGACCGGCTTATTCTCTTTATCAATATGTGACAAATAATAATCTCTCAAATCACTGCTTAAATTTTCTATCGAAAAATTATTATTTCCATTAGTTTTCAACATTTGAAGCAAATCATCATTACCTCTCCATAAATTATCACGAATAAATATTCTATTTTTAATATGGGTATCCTCAAGCATAATAATCTTGATACTAAAAATGTCAGCTAGCGAATAAATAATATAATTATAGGGCGAGGATGGCGGAATTGTAAAAATAACGATTTCTGGACGATATTTTTTAAATACTCCAAGCCAATACCTTAACATATCGTAGTATAAATGCTTTTGTTCATTAATGTTTAGATGATGGTGGTTCTTAGCCATTAAAGTAAAAACCATTAACTCATGGTCTTGCATTTTTTTAACCAAATCTTCGCCAACTGGCGGAAATTGAAAAAAATTAACCGCTGAAGATGGAATTCCTTTTATGGCCCGGGAACAGTCATGAAAAACAATTTTATTCCTTAAAACAATCTCTTCATGTTTTAACTGAGGTATTCCAACCCAATAAACGACTTGATGGTAATTTTTATGAAAAGCGTCAACCAAACTGACCATTTCCAAACCATTATTGTCTGATAATAGAAAAATTCTCATATCAACCTCTTAAATTATAAATCTCAAAAAATTTGGAATTTTTGTCTTTCAAAAGCTCCCGGGGGTTGCCCTGCTCAATAATCCTACCCTTTTCCAAAACCAGCAGCTTGTCAACATCAGTAACCGTTGACAGCCGATGGGCGATAACAAAAACCGTTATCTCTCCCCGGAATTTTTGGATAACTTCCTGAATTCTCAATTCCGACTCATTATCCAAAGAGCTGGTTGCTTCATCCAAAAGCAAAATATTTGGCCGCCGGGCCAAAATTCTGGCGATAACTAACCGCTGGCGCTGGCCGGCCGACAACCTTAATCCCCGCTCACCGATAATTGTTTGTAATTTTTCCGGACAACTCTCAATAAAATTATAAATATTGGCCATCTTGGCCGCTTCAACCAATTGGGTCTCGCTGATGCCGGAATGATAAAACCTGATATTATTGGCAATAGTATCGTTGATTAAAAAAATATCTTGGGAAACATAGCCGATATTCCACCGCCAGTCATCCAATTTTATTTCGGAAATATCCCGGCCGTCCAGAATAATCCGGCCGGCCGTCGGCTTAAGCAACCGCAGAATCAAATCAACCAAGGTGGTCTTTCCGACGCCGCTCGGACCGATTAAACCGATCATCTCCCCTTTCTTAATTTCAAAAGAAACTTCTTTAAGCACCGGGGTTTCGGAATAATAGCTAAAACTTAAATTTTCAAACTTCAAACGCTCCTGAAACTTAAAAGGTTTACTGCCGAAATCTTTTTCCTTGTTTTTTCCGGCCTGAAACTGGTAATTCAAAACGCTTTGGAGAAAAGGCACACACTCGTTTAAAGAATGGAGGTTTTTCTGGATTTGTTGGATATAGACAAAAATCTTTTCAATGAGATAAATGATTGCCGCCAAAGCGGCAAAATTAAAATCGGGAGATTTATAAGAAAAAGCAAAAATTAAACAAATAAAAATAATTCCGAGCGGCTGGACAAAAACATTACTTAAATTTTTGAAAAGGGTTGATTTAAGCTTTAATCTTTTAAGCTCCCGAAAATAGCCGGCCGCTTTGGCGGCCACTTGATGACCGATAACCATTGATTTAATATTTTTCAATCCTAAAATATTTTCCCCAATATGATGACTGATTCTGCGGTTAAGACGCTCGGTTTGAACGCTAATCATCTTGCTTTTATAAATCAACGGTTTAAAAATCAGAAAAATAACTCCGCCGAGAGCCAAAGCAATCGAAGTGTAAACGGCGGAAATATTTAAGGCGACAACAATATAAATCAAAAGACTGGTCGCTAAAGTGATGAAATTGGCTATTTGCTGGAGCAAATTACCGCTTTGCTCAACATTAACCATTAAAATGGTTTCCAAATGCCCTAATTTTTTGGTGAGCAAGTGCGGCCAGCTCGCCTTCAAAATTTTCTCAAGCAGTAAATTCCGGGTCTTTTCCTGATAATCAACGGTAATTCTCGCCTTGATGTAATTAAGCACGATTGAAATAAGCGCCCTGGATACAAAAAGTAAAATAATGAAAGCCAACAAATATTTAATTTGAAAAGAAATTCCCAAAAAAGAAAAAAAACTTTCAATTGTTCGGGAGATAAAATCATCGGCTTGTTGCTGGTTAAGAACAAAAGAAAGCAAAGGCACCAGCGCGTTAATTCCAACACCTTCCAAAAAACCGGCCAAAAAACTTAAAAAAGTCAGGCCGGCAATATGCCAGCGATAACGTCGAAAAGCCTGAGAAGAAAGCTTAATAATTTTTGATAGCCGGTTGTCTTTGAGATTGGCCATAATTATTGACTTTTTTTCTTGCTAATTAAATTGCCTTCCAGATAAAGGTAATCAATTTCCGTATTCAAAAAACATTTCAAAGCGTCTTCCGGAGTTTCCACAATCGGCTCATTATCGTTAAAAGAAGTGTTCAAAACCAAAGGAACTCCGGTTTTGGCGTAAAAATTTTTTATCAAAGCGTAATAAAAAGGATTTAGCTCTTCATTAACGGTTTGCAACCGGGCGCTGCCGTCAATATGGACGACGGCCGGAATTTTTTCCCGCCAGTCCGGCTTAACCGGCGCCGCCAAAGACATATAAGGACTGGTAACTGAAAATTCAAAAACTTCAGCGGTCTTTTCCTCCAAAATAGAAGGAGCAAACGGCCGATACCAATGGCGATGCTTAACCTTTTGATTGATTTTTTTCTTCATCTCAGGATCTCGGGGATCGCAAACAATACTTCGGTTTCCCAAAGCTCGGCGGCCGCTCTCGCTCCGACCGTTGAAAAGACTGATAATCTTGCCCCGAGCGATTAGTTCGGATAACTGATCAAGAGTAATATTTTTTTCAACTTCAATGTTGTTGAATTGCCCGAAAATTTCTTGATAATTGTCTTTTTCTCGGGGCAGACCGAGATAAGGGGTTTGCCGAAAAGCAGTCGGAATTCTTGGATGACCGAGAATCCGGTAATAAGCCCAAAGAGCGGCGCCGATCGTCAAACCGCCGTCATTGACTGCCGGACAAAAGTAAAAATTAAACCGAGGATGTTTTTTTAATATCTTGCCGAGGGCGATGCAATTCAAAACCGTTCCGCCGGCCAAAGAAATATTCCGACAATCCGGCCGAAGCGCCAGCAATCTTTGAAAATAATCCTCAAAAACCATTTCAGTCGCTTCTTGAAGCGCCCGACAATAGGAAAAATAATCTTTTTCGCTGTTTTTGTTGAAATCATCCCCGACCAATTTAAGCTGGTCGCGGTTCTCTTCAAGAAATTTTTTAATAATCCTTTCCGAAAGATGACGGCTAATAGTAATCTGCTGATAAATAAAATCCCTTAAAGCGGGATTCGGCCGGCCGTAAGCGGCCGCTCCCATCAAAACTCCTTCGGTGCCAATCGGCCCATTGGCGGTCGCCGACCAATATTTCATGGAATCTTGCCAGCTAAGACCGTTGACCCCGTATTCCATTTTCTTTTTAATTTCAATTTTGTTTCCTCGGCCATAGCCGAAAAGACCGCCGCCGTCATTACCGCCGCCGTCAATGGTTAAAATCAAAGATTCTTCAAACGGCGAGAGATAAAAAGAAGAAGCGGCATGGGCTTCGTGATGGTTGACTAAAATGGCCGGAATATCAATTGGGAGGTAATTGGTATTTTTGCTTTCAGGAATAACGGCGAAATAAGAAATATCTTGCCAGCTTAAATTGTAATTTTTCAGCACCAGCTCTATAAAATACAATATGCCTTTCCGCTGCCAAGGCTTCCCGACATTTTCTTTTGGATTATTTAACAGCTCTCCGTGATGCCTTTTTACCCGGGTTAAGCGCTCAACTTCCAAATGGCAGAGGATAACTCCGTTTTTCAAAAGACAAACGCTGGCGTCATGACCGCAATGAAAAGATAAAATGTAAATATCCTGATTGTTTTTGGCGCTTTGATTAACAGCCATTTTGTAAATATTGTAACTTTATTCTAAGAAAAATTATATCAAAAGGTGTCAAAAGGTGTCAATAAGTATAACTGTGGATTATTTTATAAAAATAAAGGCTTAAAAAACCTTAAAATTAGCGAAAAAATTATTTTTGATTATCAGCGACTTTTTTGGCAACAGGTTTGAGAAAGGCATATAAAGTGTATTTTTCGCTTGGCTCGTGAATTTGCGATTTTACTATTACCTGAAATCCTGCCCGAGAAGCTAAAAAATCAAGAGAACGGGGAGTAAAAACAAAATAGTGTTCAAGACTAAATTCCCCCCGACCGAGTATTCCTCCGTCTTTTACACTCTCTTCCCTGTCCGGCAATTCAAGATAAACCAAACCATCATTGCTTAAAAAATCTCGGGCTTTTGCCAGTAAAACAATCGGATTAATAGTGTGTTCAAGAACTTTATTAAAAGTGATTAAAGAAAATTCCAAAGATGAGGAAAAATCCTCAAATAAACCTTGAAAAGCCTGATTGACTTTTACTTCTTGCCGGGTATGGCTGGCCGAAGCCGGATCGGGGTCAAGAGAATAAGTGGCAAAGCCGTATTTTAAACATTCTCCTAAAAAAACCCCCAAACCGCTGCCAACATCCAAAACTTTCAGACCGTTAATCGTCCGCCCGGCGGCGGTTAAAAAAGAAACTATTCTTTTGACCGCTGTTTGTTGTCGGAGAGCTCGGGCGGCAAGGCCATTATTTTTTGATAATTCTTAGAAATTTTTTTCGCGTAAGTCGCTTGATTGTAATTCCCCTGATAGAGCTGGGAAAAATCATAACGGTGAAAATTATTGTAAACTCCACAATGACGGCAAAAAAAAACTTCCCGGTAATAATCTTCCGGTTTAATTCCCAAATCGGTTTCTTTTTCCGGCCGCCGGGAAACCGCTCCGATAAAATCAAGCTGGTCGGAGCGGCCGCAGAGACGGCAGGGAAAATTTTGATAACGCATAAAAACTACTTTATTTCGTCAAGCCAGGAAACCACTTCTTGGCCGTCAGCGGCAAGATATTCTTTGAATTCCTTGAGTTTGTCCTCGGCAACTACCAGAACATAATAGCGGCTGAAACGATTTTTAACCAAAGCGGTTTTGTAGCCTTCCTTGGCTAAACGACCATTGACCGAAGGAGTGGCGTAATAGCCCCAATTTTTGGCGACAACATCATAACGGCGGCCGTCTTTGGTAAAAGTTATTAGCTCATCGTCGTCCAAGTTAATTTCTCCGGTGTCGCAAATCTCAATATTGCCGTTAAGGCCGGTCTTAAACTTCCGAGGAGGATTTTTGGGAAAAATTTTCATTGCTAAATTATCTTTAATAAAAATTTCTAATAACCGCGGTCGGCCTGCCAAGGCCAATCGGGGATAATAAAATCTTTTATCTTCCAAACGCCGTTTTCTTGAAGCCAAATATCTTGATTGCGGAAACGCTCCAATATCTCAAAAAAACGCTTTCGGCTGATTTTAGTAAACTTGCAAAATTTTTCAATATCTTCGTCCGGCCGCTGAGTCCCTTGTCGCCGCAAAATATCCAAAGCTTCCGTCCGACTCAAGCGGCCGTTCCTGATTTCCAATGAAAGATTGTCAAACAGCCGGGTCATGCCGAATTTATACCACTTGATATAGTGGGTGATTGAAATAAAATCATCGTCAATGTCGGCGTAATTGTAAAGCCCGACTTTCGGCCCCGCTTCTCTTACTTGAAATCCGTTTAGTCGGGCGGCTCGCAGGCTGGTTTCCGGGTCCCAGTTGAAATAATAGCCGAGAAAAATTCCCCGAATCCCCTTTTCCTGAAGTTCTTGATCGCTCGGCCGAAAAAAAGGAGTGAGCTCTTCTTTGGTTAATTCCCGAGAAATCCAATCTTCAGCCACGGTATTGTAGGTAATGCCGTATTTTTTTATCCAATCGCTGTTAATTGAAAATCCTTTATGCTCTTCTTCTTGGCCGCCGTATTCAAAAGCGGAATTTTCGCCCCAAACAACCAAAGGAATATTGAATTTAACCGCGAAATTCAAAGGGATATTAAATAAACCCATATGCATTGAAACCGCCGGATTGCCGTATTTTTTCAAAGCTTGGAGCATAAATTTACTTTCGGTTTTGGGGTTGACTTGAAAATCAACGTGGTCAACCCCTAGAGAAATCAAATTCTTCAGATTCTTTCGGCCGATTTCGGTCCTGGCCGGCGTCTTCCAGGTAAGGCAGAGCGGATGCAAACCGTATTCCAAGCACTTAATTACCTGCCAATGACTGTCTTTGCCGCCGCTGACCGGAATCAAACAATGATAATCGTAATCCTTTTGCTTGACTTCCTCAACCAGCTTCTGAAAAGATTTTTCCCGGGCCGACCAATCTATTTTTTCTTCTTTTTCCAAAGAAGAATGACAAGCGTTGCAAATGCCGTCCGGCTTAATCGTCAAACCGGGACGGGTATCGGGCAGAATGCATTTTGAACAATATTGAAACATAAAAATATTTTAATCGATATCTTCCTGGGC
>CAZSPT010000015.1:6873-17273 GCA_964608895.1 uncultured Gammaproteobacteria bacterium
GAAATGAAAATTTCTTGTGAGGATGAAGCAGGAAATGAAGCTGAAAAGAAATTTGCTCAAACTGTTTGAAAGGTTGGGGCGATCAATCAATTCGGCTATCTTGTCTTTCTTGATAAAATTAAATATCGGACTGTCTTCCAGAAAATATCGGCGTTCCTCGGGATTGCTGAAATCAACCAGCGAACTGATTGAGGCGTTAAAGCCCTTTTTCTGACGGTCCAAGCGAACCTGGTCGTTCAAAATTCCTTTCATCGCCCGCCGTAGTAAAAATTTATTATAACCGTTCTGAATCAAAAATTCACTCGGAATGGAATAAGCGAATTCAAACAATCGGCGGTCAAGATAGGGACTGCGGCCTTCAATGGAATACCTCATTAAGTTAAGGTCGTTTTCATGGAGAAAAACCGGAACAGTTTCGTGAAAAAGTTCGTTCAGCATGCGATTGCGAAAAAGCGAATCACAGTAGCGCTTCTCAAAAAAATCTTCTTGAAAATCAACTTTAAGGCAGGAAGAGAAAAAATCCCGTTCAGGATAGATATAATCTCGGCAATCGGGATTATCCAAAAACAGCCGAGAATCTTTTAAATAAGGATTTCTGACAATCGGCTCAATATATTGCCGCCAATCTTTGAGGTATTTTTGATAATTCAAGGAATGGCGGGTGTCAAAAAGATGGAGATTGTAATGCTGGTAATAGCCACTGAAAAATTCGTCAGCGGCTGTTCCGGAAAAATCAACCCGATAACCTTGCTTGTTTATCTCCTCGGAAAGAAAATCATGGATAAAATAAGTAATGGTGGCAATCGGAGCATCATAATACTTGACCATTTCTTTTAGCCGCGGAAACATTTTTCCGGTCTGAAGCTTAACAATAAAATTCCGGCAACCAAGGTCGTCAACAGTCGCCTTGATATTGGAATATTCATTATAACGCTCGTCCGGGTCAACAATTGAAAAAGAAATCACTTGGCAATTGAACTTTTTAACGGCCAAGGAAGCAAGGGCGCCGGAATCAACTCCACCGGAAAGAGAAAAAGCCAGCGGAACGTCGGACCGCAGACGGATTTTCAAACTTTGAGACAAATAATATCTAATGCCGGCGACAGCCTCATCCAAAGACATTTTTTTCGGCTGAAAAGCCGGCTGCCAATAATATGAAATTTTCGGAATTAATTCAGGCCCAAGCATTAAACTGGCGCTTTTAGGCACTTTTTTGGCTTCAAGAAAAAAACTTTCTCCGGTCTTGTGAAGCGAATGATAACCATTAACCAAATAGCGAAAAAACTGCTTGCGGTTGACTGTCAGTTTCCGGCCGGAAAGCGATTTCAAAAAAGTCGTTTCAGAAGCGAAATAAAAGCCTTCGGGAGTTTCAAGATAATAAAGGGGCTTTTCGCCAAAACGGTCTCGAGATAAAAAAAGCCGGTGTTTTTTCCGGTTATAAACGGCAAAACTCCACATACCTTCAAAATAATCCAGGCATTTTTCACCGTAGTGGATATAAGCTTGCAACAGCACCTCGGTATCAGAAGCGGTCTTGAACTCTACTTGATGTTCTTGAATCAATTTTGCCTTTAATTCAAGGTAATTGTAAATTTCGCCGTTGAAAACAACTGAATAATCGCCGATGGTAAAAGGCTGGTTGGAGCGGCCATCCAAATCAATAATACTTAAACGAGAATGAAGAAGATAAATTTGATTTCCGGCATCCTGAAAATTAAGCCAAGATTGATTATCTGGACCGCGATTCTTCATTAGCCCCAGGGTCTGAACGATTCTTTCGCGGCTAATCGTCTTTTTCCCAATAAAACCGGCTAAACCGCACATAATTTTTTGGTTTTAAAGCCGCTAAAACGGCTTAAAATATTTATAAAATCAGTAATAATGAAAAAATGCGGCTGGACGAAACAATAAATTCCGTCCAGCCGACTGTCATTTAACCATCCCTAAATCAATCTGGTCGCCGGCCTTAACCCCCCTGACCAGCGAGCGGCCGACCAGCTTTTTTTCCTGGCCGGGAGCAAGGCCGCCGGCCGGCCGCGTCCAAACCAAATCTTCAAATTCCAGAACCTTTCCGGCCAGCAAATCCCGCTTGGCGACAATTGACCGGCGAAGAGCCGAAGAATTGCCTTGTTCGCATTGGGGGCGGGTTAAAAGCGATTCAGCTCTAATCAATTCCTCAACCCGCTTAATCCGAACAACTAAATCTTTCATTTCTTTGGGGTCGGCCGAAAGCCGGTGGTCTTGGAAATCCGAAAAATCCTTGCTGATGGTAAAATGCTTTTCAACAATCCTCGCGCCGACGGCAACTGACAAAACCGCCGCTTCAATTCCTAAAGTATGGTCGGAATAGCCGACCGTCGTCCGCATTCCCGTTCCCAGATAACGTTCCAACCAGCTGGAATTAAGTAAATTTTCCAGCGCCCTAATTTTGAAAAGCTCTGCTTGGTCGTCCGGAACCGGATAACTGGAAACGCAATGAAGCAGAGCTAAATCTCCCATGCTGTCGCCTTCTTCAGAGCATTCTGAATCCCAAATTTCCCGAATAATCCTAATCGCCCTGTTGATTTCTCCGACCGGAGACAGGCCGGTCGACAAAATAATCGGCTTGGCGGTTCTGGCAACAGCGGCGAGCAAAGGATAAAAAGTGTTGTCACCGGAAGAAATCTTAAAAGCCGGAACCAAATCGTTAAGAAAAGCGGCGCTTTCAAGATCAAAAGGAGTTGACAGAAAAATCACTCCCTGGTCGGCGGCACAATCCCGAAGCTCTTGAAACTCCCGAAAAGACAGCCTGAATGACTCCAGCTTGCGATAGCGGTCTTCATTTGACCCGGCAACATAATAATCAGTAATAAAAGTCTGAAATTTGACCGCTCCGACTCCGGCTTGAGCGGCCAACTCAATCATTTTCTTGGCTAAATCAGAATCGCCTTCATGATTGTTGCCGATTTCAGCGACTACCAGCACTTTTTCTCCAAGATCGCAATTTCCAATGGAAAACATTTTTTTCTCCTTTTTTTGGTTGTAAATTGCTGTTCTTCTTAAATAGTGGCTTTAATTTAACCAAAATCCTTAAAAATGTCAAAAAAAACGCCAGAGCTTAACTAAAAAAATAAAATTAAACAACTTCAATTCTTTTTAAGTGGAAAAGGTCTTCTTCCAGCCGATTGACTCCGGGAATGGCGGTCGGACAGCATTGAATGCCACGCTGTTTCAAAGCAACGATTACTTCTTGGTTGTAGCAATAAGACAGGCCTTCGGGATAAGAATAGTGAACGGTTTCAATACCCGCTTTTTGCTTCAGAAACTCTAAACTTGTTTCAATCTCTTGATTCAACTTTTCAGCGGACAAAAAAGACATTGTTAAATGGCGATGAGTATGGCCGCCAACAGTAAATTCCGGCTGCCGGGCCAGAGCGGCCGCCTGCCGCCAATCAAGCTTTTTGTTCAAAGGGTCGTTTGATTGAAAAACTTCTTCTTGGTCGAGCTTCTGAAAAAAACGGCTAACAAAATCGTCCAGATTAATCTCATGGCTGGTTTTTAGATATTCGCGGAGATAATTTAAAAACTTAATCTTTTCTTCGTCAGAATTAAGCGGCCAGCGTTCAGTAGTCGGCTCAAAAATAAAAGAGCCGCCGGAAAAATTCTCAAGCGCCCATTCCAACCGGTCAGTCCAGGACATAATATTACGGTCGACAAAATCAGTCGTCAAATAAAAAGTGGCCGGTAAATTCAAATCCTCCAAAATAGGGGCGGCTATTGAATAATTATTTTCAAAACCGTCATCAAAAGTAATAGCAAAAGCGTTTTTGGGATAACTTATTTTGCGCCGGTGATAATGAATAACCTCCGGCATTGACAGCGGCCTTCCTCGTTTCTTCAATTCGGAAACAACCCTAAAAAAATAATCCCGCTCCAAATGCTTTCTAGTGTAATTTCTAACCGCGGAACGATTTTTGGCGATAACTCCGTGAAAAAGAAAGATAGCTAAACCGTCTTCCGTAAGCCAATTAATTATTTTCTCCATAAAATTACAGATTAGCGGTATATTTTTCAAATTTCCTGCGACAAACTTCCTTTAAACAGGAGGGCATAAAGGAATAATAACGGCCGATTCTTTTCTGGCCGACAGCCAAAAAATCGCCTAATTGGCGATAACCGGCCAAAGCGGCCAAAACAAGCTTCAAACAAACTTCAGTGTTGTTTTTTCTTAATTGATGGAGTTTGAGATTAGCTTCAAGCGACAGCGGCGAACGCAGAATGATCTCGCCGTCGTCCAGTCGAGGATTAACTTTATGGAGGCAAGTAACCAGAGCGGAATAGTCATTGTGATAAATTGCCCAGAGATGGCTGTCCAATCCCCGATAACGTTCGGGGTCGCCTCCGTGGAGATTGACTATCTCTCCGGCAATTTTAATAATTTCAGGTGAAATTCTGCCGGTTCCAAAGACAACCGTCACCATCGGCCTTAAACTCTTCAAAAGCTTAAAAGTTTGCTCATCATTAATGCTAACCACTTCCTGAAAAGGAGCACAGTCGCTGAAAACCGGCGGCCGGCCATTGAAAAACTCTTGGCGCTCGTATTCTTCCCGCTGCGCTTCAAAAGGGTGGGCGGTTTCAAATGGCGGCCGCGGCCTAACTGTTTCGGAAATAACCATTTTCAAAGAAAAAACTTCAGCCAGCTTTTTAATAAAATATTTGTGGTGAAGGGTGTCAGTGGTCAATACGACTAAATCCATATCAATAAAATTTACTATTTTAATCTTACCTCAAGTTTGAATTCTACTTTTAATAATTTAATCAATTAAGTATTATTAAAATAATGAAAAATATATTTAGCGTCTAAAAATTTAAAATTGAGTTTTTGGTAAAAATTAATAGAAGGGATATTAGCCAGTTGAGTGCCAACTAAAACAGAGTTAATATTAGGTATATTAAGAGTGGCAAAATTAATCATTTGAGCCGCTACACCTTTTCTTCTTGAATTAGAATCAACAGCAATTAAATCAATAATCAACTGCTTATTTTTTATTATTAATTGTAAAAAGCCGATTACTTTATTGCCTTTTTTTGCCACCACCATCTTATCTCCTCTTTTTCCTTTAAAATAGTTGGCAACCCATTCTTCTTTTACTTTGTCTGCTATTTTTTTTACAAAACGTTTATCTAAATGAAAACGGCTATAAATAAATGAATTTGCGGCTAATTCTTTAGTTTGTTCCAAATCCTCTTCCATTGCAAAGTTAATATTAATATTATTATTAAAAAAAGAAGGCGGCGTCGCTGATAAATTATTTTTTTGCAAAATAATATTAGTATCAATTAAATAAAATCCATTATCCTCAACAAATTTAATATGGTTAAAAGCGATTGGATTTATTTTAGTAAAAATAAAAACGGGTTCCTGAATTATATCTTTAATCCAAATCGACTCTTGTGTTTGAGGAACCTTAGCGTTCTTAATAAATTCATCAGTTAAAAACAATAAAAAAGTTTTTCTACCAATTACCTGACTCAGCCAATTATCATATTTTATATTAATACCTTCCATTATTATTTTTAAAATTAAAACAGTTTTCTTGATACCATTTAAGGTATTCCAAAAATCCCTTTTCAATAGGATAAGCCGGTGAATAGCCGATTAAATTTTTAGCCTTGTCAACTGACAATGTGCCTCTTTTTGGAGTTAATTTGTCGCGTTCCTGATAAACTATTTTTAATTCCGAAAAATTTTTTTTAAGAATTCCGGCCAAATCAGCCACTGAACGGGATTGACCATAGGTTAAATTTAAAATTTCATTTTTAGCCCGGTCATTTTCAATAATTTTAGCAATGCCGCCGGTTAAATCCTTAATATAGGTAAAATCCAAAGAATCGCCGCCGTCCCCATTAATCATTATTTCTTTACCGCTTAAAGCGTTTTCAATAAAAAGTTGGCCAACCCGGCCGCTGACGCAGCGCGGTCCGTAAAGAGCGCTCGGCCGAACAATCGTATAGGGAATTCCGAAAACTTGATGATAAGCGATAACCATTTTTTCTCCGGCGTATTTCAAAGCCCCGTAAATTCCCAACGGCCGGCAGTCGGTCTCTTCAGTAACCTGGCTGTCTTGAAAATCTCCATAAACCATACTTGAAGAAAAATAAATAAAATGCCGAGGAATTCTCTTGGTGTTATCCAAGGCGTTTTCCAAAGTTCTTAAACTGTGGTCAAACGTGCTGTGAGGATCCTTATTAGACCGGTTAGCGTGGGCAACCGCCGCCAAAACAACAATAACGTCAGGGAAAATTTTATTTAAAGCCTGGGAAAGGCGATGATAATCTCGGCCGTCTTCAATATAGAGGGGAATTTCATTTTCAGCCAATAATTTTAATCGCTCCTGAAGAAAATTTAAATAAAGGTTTCGCCGGGGAATTTCAACGCTGGTCCGGTAAAAATGAAGCAAGTTGTTTACTTCTAAACTGTCAACAATTGAAACTTCGGCTCCTTGATGTTTTAACTCCAAAGCAAGATGATGGCCGATGAAGCCGGCTCCTCCGATTAAAGCGATTTTTTTACCTTCCAAGCTCATAATTTGATTATTGGTTTATTTATTTCCTTTAATCCTTTTAATTAGCGTCTGGAATAATCAACGATTCCTTGGGATTATTGTCGGTTAAGCTCCTCTTTGGCCCGGCGATAAAAAAGGCATTTTTCTTGATAGCGGTAATAATAATGAGGCTTTTCAAGATATTTAAAAATTTTCTCCAAAACTTTTTTATCACCTAAAGTGTCCAAAGTGAATTTATAGTCTCGGGGATTGACGACCGGGCAATCAAGATTGAAAAAATTGAAATTTTCACTCCGGTCGTAAAAATACTTCAAATGTTCAAAATGGTCCGGCTTTTGAAAATTAGAATAATAATCAAGATAGGTCTGGGATTTAATTATCTCAATATTCATGCCGGAAGAAACAGTTTTTTGAAAAACAGTCCCGACAATATCAAAATCTCCTTTAGCCGCTTTAGCCAGTCCGCGGCTTAAAATTTCAGGGTCAAACAATGGGCTGTCGGCGCAAATCCTGACAAAATAACGGCAAGGATTATTTCTAACTACCTCAAAAAATCTTGAAGCGACATTTTCCTCGTCGCCCCGAAAAATCCGCCAGCCCTGACTCCGGCAATAATCAGCTAAAGAGTCGTTTTCAGCTTGAATTGAACTGGCGATAACAATGTCGTCCCGGTCAAAAACCTGAGCAATTGCTTCAACCAAATGCTTAATCGCCGGCTGTCCGTTGAATTTCATTAAAACTTTTCCGGGCAGTCTTTTAGAACCGAGCCGAGCCTGAATAATCACCAAAACCCGGCCGGGAAAATCTTTGGCGAGAAAAAACGGTTCTGCCATAGACCAAACCGATTACCACTTGTTAATACGGTCAACCATTTTGCTCTTAAGTTTAAGATAAGAGCGGGTTGCCTTTTTTTCAACCGCTGGAGAAACCAACCGGAGAATTTCTTTTCCCAAAATCCGGTATTGACCGCCAACTTTATTAGCCCGAATCAGCCCATTTTTCAACATTCTCTTAATCGTGCTGTTACTAACCTTTAAAAGCTTTTGAGCTTCGTTGGTAGTGTAAACCTCGTTCGGTTTTATTTCTTCCCCCATATTTTAATGGAATTAATCTTATTATCAAAGTATCAAGAAGTATCAAAAAGTGTCAAGTGGATAAATCATTTCAAACGCTTTCTGGCAATAACCAAAAGATTATCTCCCAGAGGAATAGTCAGGGCAAAAGTTTGAAAAAAGCTGACTGTTGCCAGTCGCCGGGCGAGAATGTCCCAAATTTTCAGTTTCTGCCAGCGATAGAGCATATTGAAAATGTAAGGGAAAGTAAATTTTTTGTAAACCGGCTCAATCGCCAAAACTTGATAACCCCGGCTGGACAAAAAATCTTTAAGATTATCCTGATTAAAAAACACCAAGTGCTCCGGAGGGACGTAAGAATGCCAGCGCCGGCCAAACAGTCGGGCCCAAAAACTACCGGCATTCGGAGTTGTCACCGCCAAAATTCCTCCCGGGGCCAGAAGAATTTCTAATTCTCTGAAGGCGATCGCCAAATTAGGAAAATGCTCCAAAGTATCCCAAAGAGTGATTATTTGATAACAGCCGGTCCGCTCAGTCAGCCAAGATTCAGGCAAATCTCCCAAAACGCCGGGAAAAACCATTCGGCCCCGACGGCGGCCGGCCGCGGCTATTTCAGAGTTGATTTCCAACCCTTCAGCCTGAAATCCTTTAGCGGTCGCCAGCTCTAAAAAATAGCCGCTGGCTGTTCCAATGTCAAACAGCCGGGGATAATCACCTGAAATTTTGGATTTTAAACGGTCTAAAATCCGGGAATAAAATTTGTCCATTGCTTTTTTATCAGCTTCATAATCGGCGTAAGCGCTGTCCAAACTGCCGGATTTGGAACCAAAGTATTCTCGGCGGTAAAAGTTGGCAATTGAGGTTAAATTCGGCGAAGGACTTAGGAAAATCAGCCGACAATCCGGGCAGGAAAAATAATCATAACCCTGTTTGGAAAAATAAAATCCGGCTTGATTCCGGCCGCAGGCCGGACACAACGTTTGCCCGGCCGGACCGAATGATTTTTTCCGGCGCCTGAAAAGCTCCAAAATTCCAAACAATCCAAGCTGAATCGCCAGTTGCCAGAACCGAGTCAAAAAGGAAACAGCGACTGCCGGAGAAAAAGGAATTATTCCGGCAAGCAGACCAGCGGCAATCCCCTCTTTAACTCCAAGGCCGCCGGGAGCGAAAAAAGCGGCGACTCCCAAAGCGGTCGCCAGGCCGAAAATCCCCACCGCCGCCGGCCAAAAATCCCAGGGAATCGGAACAACCGCCTTTAGCAGGAAAAAAAATCCAAGCCCTCTAAGAAAAAAAGCCAAAAAATACCAGCTGAAAAATTTAACAACATCGCCGCCACTGAAAAAATCTTCCGGAGGAATCACGGCACGGTTTAATCGTCTGAAAAAAAAATTGACTCCGATATAAAAAAATTTCGGCCGGCTAAAAAGCAAAGCGATTAAAACAACCGCTAAACTCAGGCCGAAATAATAATAATTAAAAAAGCCGGAGAATCCAAATAAAAAAAAGACTAGTCCGCCGAGAGAAGTCGCCGCTAAAGCGAGTAAACTATCCAAAAGCGAAGCAGTTAAAAGTTTTCTTCGGCTAAATCCGGCCTTGGCTCCGAGATAAACCTTGCCGACGACCGGCCAAATTTTTCCGGGAAGATAACGACTTAACTCACCGGCAAGATAAATTCTAAAGGCGGAAAAATCCGAGAATTTCCGAGTTTTTGAAACAGTTTGAAAAATCCGGTTCCAAGTTCGGGCAAGAATAAAAAATCCCGCCGACCAAAAAACCGCCGACCAAGCAAGCAAACAATAATTAAAAGAAAATGGATAATCTCTAATTTCCCGCCAATTTAAAAAAAGGTTTTTAAGCAAAAAAAACAAAATCAGACCGACTGTTGCCGCCGCCAAGAAATTGAAAAAAAATTTTTTGGGCCGCCAGACCATAAAATCAAGTTAAAGAATAAAGCTTCGGAGCCGAGTTTATTTTCTCAAGAGTCTCTTGAAAATCAAGTCCGACCGTGTCACAGTACCATTTAATTGACTGAAACCGGGGCTGATTATCGTTCCGAACCAGCTCCCAGGCTCGTTCTCGGGAAAGTCGGCCTTCCCGAATCTGACGACTCCGAAAAGTATCGTTCTCGGTAAAACCGGCCAAAGTATAATAAATATAATTGTAAAAAGGAGCGGTGCCGTCGCCGATCCGCCAGGAAGTTTTAGTATCTTCGGCAAATTCCCATTGATATTCTCTTCTTAAAACCCCTTCAATCTCCGACTCGCTCCAGTTTAAATACTGAAAAAGAAAAACAAAATTGTGAGGAATCAGATAATAAGAGACATAGGCAAGTAAAGTGTCTTTAAGCGAAGGATTCCAATAACCGGGATTAGTTAAAAAATGCTTGAGATAATATCCGGCGATTTTTGTTTTGCCGGCCAGCAAAAGCTTGTAGGAGCGCTCGGCGTTAAATCTCGGCGGCACTCCGGCAAAGCCGTATTTGAAATTAGTCTCTTCCAGCGGATTGGCGCCGAAAAAAATTATTTCAATTCCCAGCTCTTTTCTTAAGTGATTAGCCCAATAAAGATACTGCTTGTCGCCGGCCATAAACAACGGAACCATCCCCAAATCCGGACGATTCAGCCAAGCTTGAACATTTTTTTTGATATTAAACCGTTTTTTGGCGATATCGGCTGAAACCAAAATATGCTCAACGCCCAGTCGGCCGCAAATCCGAGCCTGATTTCGCCGGGCCAAATCAGTAATCATCCCCCAATCATAGCTATAAGCGATCGGATTCATT
>CAZSPT010000016.1:0-16408 GCA_964608895.1 uncultured Gammaproteobacteria bacterium
AAGGCCGGCTCTTCTACACCGATAAACTGGTAAAAATGGGAGCAGAGATAATTCTTTGCGACCCCCATCGAGCGGTTGTTAACGGCCCAAGCCGGCTATTCGGCCGAAACCTTGAAAGCCCTGATCTCCGAGCCGGCATGGCTTTAATTATTGCCGGCCTAATCGCCAAAGGTGAAACCGTTATTGAAAACATCTATCAAATTGAGCGAGGTTATCAGGAAATCGTCCCTCGGCTCCAAAAAATCGGAGCTAAAATAACCAAGGAATAAACCGATTTTAGTATATGACTCTTTTCTACCGCCGAATCATTTATTTGATTTTTGTCGCGATTTTTCTAATTGTCACTCCTTTAGTCGTTCTTTACACTCAAGGATACCGCTACAACTTCAAAAAAAACCGAGTCCAAAAAACCGGCATTTTGGTTGTTAGTTCAATCCCTTCGGGAGCGGCGATTTATCTAAATGAAAAAAAACTGGTCGGTCAGACAACCGACGGCCGAATTGAGGAACTTTTACCGGCCGACTACCAAATCAAGCTGACCAAATCAGGCTATCACTCTTGGCAGAAAAAGCTGCCAATTAAGGAAAATACCACCACTTTTGCCGAAGAAATAATCCTTTGGAAAAAAAACTTTCCTTTGCTTGTTGACAATAGCCGGTTAATCGACTGGCGGCCGGCTCCCGACCGAAACCGAATCGCGGCAATTGATTCAAAAAATCAATTAGTTTTTTTTGAGCTTAATCCCTATTCCTACCCCACTGAATTTGACCAAAAAAAAATCCTTCCTCTGGAAAATTTTCAAAAGCCGAAAATAATCAACTGGTCAAACACCGGAAAAAAAATTCTTCTTCAGGCCGAACAAAACGGCCAGTGTCGCTATCTTAGCTATAATATTGAACAAACCCCGCCTAAATTAACCGTTTTGCCGAGCTATAATTACCAGACAGTCAAATGGGACCGGCAGAACGATAATTTAATTTATGGACTAAATCAGGCCGGAATTTGGAAAATAAATCTTTTTCAATCAGAAACAAAGCTGATCGCTCCGGGAAATTTTGACGATTTTCTAATCGCTGACGGAAAAATCTATTTCCGCCAAGGCAGCCAATTGGCTAAAAAACCGCTTGAAAAATCCGATTCAAACACTGAATATTTTCAAACCTCTTGCTCTGGCTGCCAATTTTTAACCAAAAAATCAGGGAAAATAATCCTTAAAGACAACCAAAAGCAAAAAATTATTTTTTTAGACAGCGAGCAAAAAGCCAAGCCGATTATCAAACCGGCCAAGGAAATCAGCTGGCTTAATGAAAAAACTCTTCTCTTCTACAGCGACTGGGAAATCCACAGCTATCAATTGGAAAAAAAAGAACCCGAGCTAATAACCAGACTCGGAACAAAAATAATATCCGTCTCCTGGCATCCGGCCGGCCGCCATATTATTTTTTCCAGTCAAGGAAAAATCAAAATTATTGAGCTGGACAACCGGGAATCGCGAAATATTATCCAACTGGCCGAATTTCAAAAGTTTTCAGGACTGACAATTGAGCCTAAAGGAAAAAATATCTACTTCAGCGGCCGGATTTCCGACCAACCGGGAATCTTCAAGCTGATTATCCAATAATCAGCCGATTTTTGTTTTGATTTTCTCGGCAATTTTCACCAAATCTTCCGAAGCGGCCTCCCGACCGGGCCAAAGCTTGCGGCCATCGCCGGCAAACCGGGGAATTAAATGCCAGTGAAAATGATTGACGGCTTGACCGGCTTCCGAACCGTTATTAACAGTCAAATTAAAACCGGGCGCTCCGACCGCTTCCAAAGCGGCCGGGGCTATTTTTTGAGCGACCGCCGTTAAATGCCTGAGAATTTCAACCGGCAGAGAAATTAAATTGGGATAATGTTTTTTGGAAATAATCAGAAGATGGCCGGGATTGACCGGAGCAATATCCAAAAAAACAAAGGCCTGCTCGTCTTGATAGATCTGATTGCTCGGAATCTTACCGGCGGCAATCTGACAAAAAAGGCATTTAGTCATATATTTTTTTATTTAATAACTTGATAAAGAGCTTTCTGATTTCCAAAATCAGCCAGCCAGCTGGTTGAAAAATTTGAATAGTCGGTGAGATAATTAACTTCCTCCGGAGAAATCGCGTAGAAATAAACGTCAGTTTCCCTAATTAACCCTTCAATTCCGGCCAAAAACCGGGATGAACGCCAATTAACAATCACTTTTCTGCTCGGGAAAAAAATTTTGTCGCCGTAGCTGGTGATAATGACAGAATTTTCATCCGTCAACCGCCGAACTTGACGATTAATTTGATGATAACCTAAAACTGTTTCTCTAACATTCAAAAGACTCTCCTCGTCTTGGCGCAAAACCGCCCAAGCCGAACCGCCGGCTATTCCGACCGCCAAAATCAAAACAACCAACTGCTTTAACCGCCGGCCGGGCAGCCGAGAAACCAACTCATTCCAAAAATAAACCATTAAAGGAACAGCCAGAAGATAAAGGGGAAGAAAATACCTTGTCTGAGAGGAGCCAATCAGCGGCTTGGCCATCAAATTGTTAAAAAACCACCAACTGCCGTAATAAAAAAGAATCCAAACATAGACTAAAACTGTTCCAGCCAAAAAAAACTTTTTTGGAGCGTCCAAACGACCCTTCAGCCAACCAAAAATCAAAAGAAGGCCGCCGCCCAAAGCCGGCCAAAAATACCACCAAAACATTTTGGCGAAATAATGATAAAGACTCAAGCCGATATGATAGAAATTAATTCCAAAAGGGAAAAGAAACCGATTGATAAAAACCTTGAACAAACCAACGGATCCCGAATCAGAACCAACCAAGCCGGGATTATAACCACTGGCCAAAGGATGCCCGTAAAAATGATACTGGTAGCCCAAAACCGGAATAAAACAAAGCAAAATAATCAAGCCAAAAAGAAAAATCCAGCCGAAGGAAACTTTTCTACGATAACAGAAAAAACCGATTAAAACCAAGCCTAGCGCCCAAAAAACATCAACCGGCCGAATCGTCAGAGCAAGACCAAAAAACAAACTGCCAAAAGCCAAAAAAACCGGCTGTTTTTTTTCCCAAAAAACAGTCAATAGACAAAGTCCGATAATCAAAAAATCCAAAAAAATAAGATTATTGAACAACGACCGAGAATTATAATACCAAAAAGCCGGTAAAACAAGCAAAGCAAGCGATGAAAAAAAAGCGATTTTAGCGGTAAAAATCCTTTTAATAAAATAATAAAAACAACCAAGCGCCGCCAGCGAAACCAGCGGAGTAATAAAAGGAACCACTCCAAGTCCGAATAAAATTCCAAAAGTCCGAGCCAGCCAAATAAACCCGAGAAAACCGCCGGGAACAAGATAATTGTCAACAACAGTTATTGACCGCGGATGGACAAGATTAAGTTTTCCGGAAAAAATATTCAACCGCTCAAATTCCTGAATTTCTCCATCAACGATAAAATTCTTGATAAAAAAATAATTAGCGGTCTCATCCGGGGTGTTGAAAATCCAAAAATCGTTGCCGACCGCCGCCGGCCGGAGACTCCAATAAAAAGCGGAATAGATAAAAAAGAAAATCAAGGCGGCCAGACCTAAAATAATCAAATACCTTTTTTCTGAATTGGTCATTTTTTATCTTTAAATTTTTAATTTAAAAAGTTTAACGGCGTTTTCAGCGGTCGCCTCGGCCAACCGCTCAAAAGAAATTTCTTTAAGCTCGGCGATTTTCTCAATAATCGGCTCAAGATAAATCGGCTGATTAATTCGGCCCCGGTAAGGTTCAGGAGCAAGGTCGGGACTGTCAGTTTCAACTAAAATTTTTTCCAAAGGAGTTTTTCGGACGACTTCCTGAACCAATTCAGCTTTTTTCTTAAAAGTGACTATCCCGGTAAAGCCGAGATAAAAACCGCAATCCAAAAATTTTTCAGCCAATTCCCAGCTACCGCCAAAGCAATGGATAACTCCGGCAATTGACCGCTCGGAAACAATTTCCCAAAGCCGATTATAAGCACCGAAACGGTCTTCAACAGCTCCCCGGCAGTGAATAATCACCGGCAGTCCTTTTGCCTCGGCCAAATCAAGCTGACGAATAAAAAATTCCTCTTGCATCTCCTTAGTTTTCCGAATCGCGACAGGCCCGGCCGGTGGCCGACTGAAAGACGGCCAATAATAATCCAAACCGATTTCCCCGACCGCGACTGTTTCAGGCTGATCAACCAGCTCCTTAATCCGCCGGAATGACCGAGCCGCCTCGGCCGGCCGGCCGAGACTGCCGGGATGAAATCCAACCGCGGCATAAAAAATATCATATTTTCCGGCCAATTCAACCGCTTTTTCAGAATCAGCCGGCCGAGAGCCAACATTGACAACCCGAATATCTTTTTCCCGGCAACGCTGAACAATTTCCGGCAGTTCTTTTTGAAATTCAGAAAAATTAAGATGAGCATGACTGTCAATCATCATATCAGCTAAATAAACCGGTCAAAAATTGAAGTGAGTAAAGAAGGAGATGGGCTATCCGAGACTGGTCAAGCCTTTCAATCAACCAAGAAATATCCCCGAAAAATCTAATGGTGACAAAAATTAAAACCCCCAAAATCAAAATTCCTTCAACTAAGCCAAGACAAAATCCTCCCAGCCGGTTCAGCGAGCCTAAAAAAGGAATTAAGGAAAATATTTTGAAAATTTTATTAAAAAACCAAAAAATCAAGCCAGCCAGCCGACTAGCCAGAATAAAAATCAAGCTGAAGGCAACCAATTTTGCTAAGGCGGCCTGATTAAAAAATATTGGAGTCAGCCAGCTGGCGACCGGAGCGTAAAAATTAATCGCCGCCCAACCGCCGACCGCCAAACCAATCAACCCACCAATCGCCTGAATTAGACCGAGGGCCAGGCCAATGCCGGCAAAAATCATCAAAAGCCCGACTAAAATTAAGTCAACTAAAGTAAACATTAAAAATCAAACCAATTTAATTCCAAAAAAAACAAAATCATCACTTTTTTTCAATTCTGGGAAATAAAACCAAACCTTTTTTTATTTCTTGACCGGGTGTTAAACCACCCCACTGAACAATTTCTTTCCGAGGGTAATTCTTCCAGTCTGCTTCTCCCAAAGAATCAAAAATTTTTTCCGCCGTTTCTGGAAGAATCGGATAAATCATCAACGCCAACTGGCGAACTAATTCAAGAAGATTATAGAGTGTTTGATTAAGCTCCCGGCGCCGTTCGGAATCTTTCTCTTTAGCCAGTTCCCAGGGCCGCTGGCGTTCAATGTAACCATCGGTAAAAGCGTTCATTTTTTTTATCAATCCGATTACCTGGTCAATTCTCGCTTCAGTCATAGCCTGATGATATTGCTTGGAAATTCCGGCTAATTCGTCTGAAAACTTAAAATCTTTTTCTTCTGGAATTTTCGCCTGGTTATATTTGGCAACCATCGCCAAAATCCTGGAAACTAAATTGCCGATGCCGTTAGCTAAATCCGAATTATATTGAAAAACAAAATTAGTCACTTTTATATCGCCGTCCTGACCAAAAGGAAACTGGGATAAAATCAAATAACGAATCGCTTCGGCTCCGAAATCATCTATTAAAGCGTCCGGGTTAACGGCGTTGCCCAGCGACTTACTCATCTTGTGGCCGTCAACAGTGAAAAAACCGTGAGCAAAAATAATCTTTGGCGGCTCCAATCCAGCCGCCAAAAGCATCGCCGGCCAGTAAAGAGCGTGAAATTTGACGATATCTTTGGCCATAAGCTGAATATCGGGCGGCCAGAATTTAAAAAAATTCTCCTTGTTTGAACCATAACCGAGAGCTGAAATATAATTCGCCAAAGCTTCAACCCAGACATAAACCGTTTGACGGTCGTCAAACGGCAGCGGCATCCCCCAGGCGACATTTTCCCGAGAAATTGAAAAATCTTCCAAACCTTGACGAATTAAACCGAGGACTTCTTTTTTTTCAGTTTCCGGAAGAATCACCAACTTGCCGGATTCAATCAATTCTTTGACCTTTGGGAGATAATCCTTAAGCTTAAAAAAATAATTCTTTTCCTTCAGCCATTCCGGCTCTTTTTGATGGTCGGGACATTTGCCGTCAACCAACTCCTTTTCAGTAATGAATTTTTCGCAGCCAACGCAGTAGCGGCCGTAGTACTCGTCCTGATAGACCGCTCCGGCCTCTTTTAATTTAAGCAGAAATTTTTCCGCTCCCCGACGATGAAGTTCAGAAGTCGTCCGAATAAAAAAATCATTACTAATATTAAGTCTATCCCAAACTCGGCTGTATTCAGCGGCGTTTTCGGCGCAGAAATCAGCCGGCTGACGACCGGCCTTTTTTGCCGACTGCTCCACTTTTGAACCATGCTCATCCGTTCCAGTCAAAAAAAACACCTCTTCACCGAAAAGCCGGTGATAACGGGCGAGAACATCGGCGGCCACTGTGGTGTAGGCGTGGCCGAGATGAGGAGTGTCGTTAACGTAGTAAATCGGTGTGGTTAAATAAAATTTTTTCATCTTAAACCGCTTTATTATTGAATCAATAGCCGGCCGGACCGACAATCACTAAAAATTCCCCTTTAATTGATTCTGCTTTCAATCGGCCGGCCAACTCGGCGGACGTTCCCCGATAAACAGTCTCAAATTTTTTGGTCAGCTCCCGGCAGACAACCACTGTTCGCTCTTGACCCAAATCTTTCAAGGATTCCAAAGTCTTTAGAATTCGATAAGGCGATTCATAGAAAGCAATTGTCGTCTTGGCCTCCTTTATCTCCTGAAAAATTTTCCGGCGGCCTTTCTTTCTCGGTAAAAATCCCAAAAAACAAAACCGATTGGCCGGCAGACCGGAAATTGACAATCCGGCAAGCAGAGCCGATGGTCCGGGAACCGGAATCACCGGAAACTCATCAGCCAATTCAGCGATTAACTCATTGCCCGGGTCGGAAATTCCGGGAGTGCCGGCATCGCTAATCAAAGCGATTGTCCGGCCCTTTCTTAGCTCCCTGATAAAAAAATCAATTTTCCGGCGGCCGCTGTGCTGGTGATAAGAAACAAGCCGGGTCTTGATTTCGTAAGAATCAAGAAGCTTTTTTGAAACCCTGGTGTCTTCGGAAGCGACAAAATCAACTGATTTCAAAACTTCTAAAGCCCTCAAGGTAATATCGGAAAGATTACCAATCGGGGTGGCGACAATATATATTTTTCCTGTCATATGACACTTGAATAATATCAAAAACTTTCGGGAAAATCAACTGTTTTATTGAATTTTCAACAAATAATAGCCGGCCGAATTTTCAGAGGCGGCCGGCCGAAAACACTTGGTATTTTTAAAAACCGCTCCGCCGGGGAGCGGCTTTCAGTATCCGAAAAATTATTCCCCTGTTTCCAAGCCGTCCGCCTGGGAACCGTTTGGTTCCGGAACAATCACTTTATCTTTTTCCAAATCCTTGTAAGTTCCCATTAAATCTACTTTAGTGAAAATATAACTGCCGTCTTCGGCAATCCGACCGATTTCCGGCCAAATCTGACTGAAAAGCTGGTATTCTTCAAGATCACCTTGAAGGATAAAAGTCGGAACATATTTAATTTGATAGCGTTCAAGAAACTCCCGACCCTGATCACTTGAAATATCAACCGTCTTAATTTCCTTGGGAGTAACATAAAGATTGTTTAAGGCAAGCTCATGGTCGGCAACCGGATAACACTCCTGACAGGAATCGTCTTTCAAAAAAATTGCTGAAACAATTCCTTCAAATTCTCCGGAAGCGACTTTAAAATACGGCGGAATAACGTCCCGGAGGACAAAAACTTCATCAATAATTTCTCCAGAAGCAAGCAATTGGCTTAACTTTTCATCTTCCAAATCACCGGCTAAAAGCAGGGTTGGCAACTCTTTAATTTGATATTTTTCAACCAGCTTGGCTCCGGCCGGATCTTCGTAGTAAACGGTCTCCCGGGCGGTTTCTTTAATAAACTTTCCTTCAGTCAAACTGTTGACCGCCAACTCAACGTCCCAACAATTCCGGCACTCTTTTAAGGTGATAATCGTCGTCCGAACTTCAGGGATGTCTTCCGAGCCGGCTTGGTTTTCAGAAGAAATATTTTCTTTAAACGGGCCGGCAAAAACTATAACCAAAACTACGACCAAAACGACTAACGCCGCCCCCAAACCATAAGCCAGTCCTTTTAGAAAATTAATCTTTTCCTGAGATTTCAAAAAATTAAACATTGTTTTTGATTATTTTTTTTTAATATAGCACGAAAAATCCGACAAAGCAAATCAACCCTTATTTTGACCAAAATAAGCGGCCAAAAAAGTACTGATTGGAACCGCCGCCGCTAAGCCAATGCTTCCGACCAGCGTCCTGACTATTTCGGTAGCAATTGCTTCATTATTCAAAATACCGACTGCCGTTGATCCCGGCAGGCTAACCAAAAGAAGTAAAGGGAAAGCGGCTCCGGCATAAGCGAGAAACAAAGTATTAACAACTGCTCCAAGATGGGTTCGGCCAATTTTTAGGCCTCGACGAAAAAGCTCTTGAGGTTTCAACTGAGGATTGGCCGAATTAAGCTGGCTAATTGATTCAGTCTGGCTAACCGCGATATCGTCCAAGACGCCTAAAGCTCCAATAATAATCGCCGCCAACAAAACTCCTTTGAAATCAATCGCCGTTTTTCCAATCGCAATCAAATAAGCGGTTTCTTCTTGAGCCAGACCGGTCAACCGGACAAAGCCGGCAAACAACCAAGAAAGCAGAGCGATAATCATTAAGGATATAATAATGCTTCCAATCGCCAAATGGGATTTTAAATTAAAACCCTCAGTTAAATAAATAACCGCTAAAAGAATTAAAATCCCGCCGCCGGCCGCCGCTAAAACCGGATTCCAGCCGGCGATAATTAAGGGAATAATTAATTTCATAATCACCAAAAAACTCACTCCCAAACTGATTAAAGCCCGCAGGCCTTTCAGCCGGCCGACGATAATAATCACTAAAGCGAAAATCGCCGCCAAAAAATAAAGTTTTCCCTGCCGAATATAATCAACAATATAAAAAACTTCATTGCCTTGGGAATCTTCAGCGATGGTCACTAAAACCTTATCGCCAACCTGATAAGACTGGCCGGCAACAACTGTGGTTTCGGAAATTCCCTGATAAACAAATTGGCGACCCCGCCGCTCGCCCGCCAATCCTTCAAGCTTGAGGTTCTGCTGAATTTTTTCTTGGCCGTCGGGCTGGCTGATTTTCTTTTCTTCCAATATCTGGATTACCCGAGCCGGAAAAACTGCCCGGGAATTATCCGGCTGATTACTAAAAGCTTCTTGACCGGAAAAATTTTCCGGTGGCGCTTCTTGGGCCGAAAGTAGGCCGGTTGACAGAAAAAAACCGGCTGCCAAAAACAAAATTAATAGCCAAAATTTAAAATATTTTAATTTTTTCATATTATCAACTCATTAAAATTTCCGGCTTGAAAAACATAATCAGTCCGAGAGCCAAAAGAACCAAAGCACTGACCAGCTTAATCGTCTTAAGATACTTTTCATTAAAATTAGTAATCCGAAGAGTGGCGACCGCGATCGCGAAAATCAATAAATCGTCAAGCATATAAAAAACAATATAAATTAAGAGATAAAAATAATATTGAGAAAAGTTAAGCTGATAAGAAGTTAAAATTTTAGTGTAAGCGAGCGGAAAACCAAAAGAACAGAACAACTCAATTAAATTGACTCCGGCGGCGATTGCCGCCACTCCGAGCAAAACAACCGGCAAAGCAAACCGATTAGAACTAACTAAACAATTCATTCTGGAAAAAAGACTCCGTTCAATCTTTCCGAGCCGACTTTGGCCGGAAGCCGACAACCGGCAAATCCGACAAACCACTCCATGGAAATAATCCTTTAAAAGCGCCAAAGCAAAAACTATTATCACCAAAGAAACTCCCACGGTAATTATCTTTAAATAACCTAAAAAAATAAACAAATTAAGCCAGGCGGAGATAAATAAAAAATAAACAATCCCCGAAACTAAAATAAAAACGCCGCCAACCCAGAAAACTCTTTTCCGAATTCCGGTCGCCACCAATAAAGCAAGTAAAAATCCCAACGCGATCATCGCGCAAGGATTAAAGCCATCCAAAGCTCCGACAACAACGCTTAAAACTAAAGGCGACCAAACTGAAACATCAATTTCCCCCAAAAAAGGGAAATTTAATTTGCTTCTGGAAGAATTCTTGTCTAAATTTTCTGAAGATTTAGACTGTTCGGAAGATTCCGACGATTCGGAAGGTTCCAACGGCACTGGTTTTTCTCCAGAAGAGTTTAAAATTTCCTGAAGCCGATTTTCCAAAGCGACGCCGATTTCACCGTTATAGCCGACAGCATAACTACCATCAATAAAAGTTATCGGCACCATCCCCCATTCTTCTTGAGGAACTTGATAACGGCGGTAAAATTCCTTTAGCCGGGCGACAGCACCTTCAGTAGTAACACTGAAACGATTGACGGTTAGTTCGGAATATTCTTCCTCCAGCTGAGACAAGAAAACTTTTTCTTCAGCGCAATGAGGGCAGCTCGGGCTGTAGAAAAAATTAATTTCAGCCGAAACGGCTTGAAGGGGGCCGGCCGGAAACAATAAAAAAAATGCTCCCAAAAGCAAAATTGAAAATAAGGCAATTTTTTTCGCCATATCGCTAAGATTCAATATTATCCTTAATTATTTTTTCAAGCTCTTTATCACTTACCAAACCAGACAACCGAGCAATCTCCTGACTCCGGCGATCTAAAAAAATAAAAGTTGGAACTTTTTCAATCTGATATTTTCGGGAAATCTCCGGCTGCTGATCGCAGTCAAAATATTCAGTCTTCAATTGAGGATATTTTTTTTCAATCTTTTCCCAGCGCGACTTCATAATGACGCATTCTGGACACCATTGAGCGCCGATTTTCAAAACTTTCATAATAATTGCCAACGATTATTTAATTCTTGAAAAATTTTTTCAACCTCCTTTTTAACCGCTAAATCCGTCTCTAAAAGCGGAGTAAAATCAGCTAAAGCTTGAAAAACTTCCGGCTGATAAGAAATTCGTCCGATAATCTTTCCGGAAAACCGCCGGGAAATTTTTTCGGTCATTTCAGGATTTAAATCAAATTTATTAACAACCACCCCATATTCCAAACCAAAATAATCAACCACCGCCAAAACTTTTTCCAAATCGGCCAGTCCGGAAGGAGTCGGTTCAGTAATAAGAACCGCAAACTGGGCGTCGGAGCAGGAGGCAATTACCGGACAGCCGGTACCAGGCGCCGAATCAATTATCATCAACCGGCGATCAGATTGTTTAAATTCCCGCTCGGCCCGTTTTTTAACTTCAGCAACCACTTTGCCTGAAGTTGATTGTCCGGGAAAAAGCTGACCGCTGTACAAGGGAAAGCCGTAATCGGTTTTTTTGGATTTAATAACAGCGTTTTCAACCGACTGAAGCTTAATTGCTTGATGGGGACAAACTAATTCGCAAACGCCACAGCCTTCACAGGCAAAATGATTCAGCCGAGGCCGGCCGGCAGTCATTTCCAAAGCCTGAAACCGGCAATATTTAGCGCACCGGCCGCAGCCTTGGCAGAACCGCTCGTCAATTTTCGGCTGGCTGACAGTGGAAATTCTTTCTTCCCGTAACCAAGAATAATCTTGATTAAGCCAAATTGCCAAATTGGGAGCGTCAACGTCGCAATCGGCGGCAACCGTATTTTCAGACGGGAAAAGCATTGCCAAAACCGAAGCAAACATTGATTTTCCGACTCCTCCTTTGCCGGAAGCGACAACTATTCTTATTTTATCACTTTTAGAACTCATTGAAAAGATTTAATGTTAAAGTTTAATTTTAGAAAATAAATCATTGAACTCCCCGGAATCTTGTTGAAAAAAATCAGCCAGCCGACCCCGGGAGTAGGCCTGGGCGACCTCCCGAGAATAAGGAATCTTTAGTTTTAATTTTGATCGGTAACGGCCGGCGATTTTTTCAACCAAATCATTCGGACCTAAATCCGCCTGATTAAGAATCACCTCAGCCGGAATTTTTAACTGGCCGAGTAAATCCAAAATTAATTTCAAATCATGATTGCCGAGCGGAGTCGGCTCAGTAACAACATAACTGAAATCGCTTTTTTCTAAAGCTTCAATCACTGTACAATGAGTACCGGCGGCAGTATCAAAAATAATAAATTCAGCCGCCCACTTCCGGGAAAAATCCAAACTGAATTCCTTTAATTTTGAAACCACCGGAGAAGTTTCTTCCAGAACCGGCCGAGCCGAACCAGTAATCAAAACCAAATTATCATTAAGCTGATTTTGAAAAATTTCTCCAATTTTGCTTTCAACGGCCTTAATTGCTTGATGAGGGCAAACCATCCAGCAAGCGCCGCAACCCGAACAAAGCTCCGGAAGAAAAACCGGATACCGGCCGGGCGGAATAAAAATCGCCTTACTGCGGCAAACCTGAGCGCAGCGACCGCATTTTTGGCAACGTTCTTTAATTAACTCGGGAAATTCAGTCGTCACTTCTTTGACCGGCCGGGAAAGATCCTGACCAGTCAAAAGATAGTCATTAGGGCATTCAACATCGCAATCAACCAAAACAACCTTTTTTCCTTGGCCGGCCAACCAGCCGGCCAGTAAAACTCCAAAAGTAGACTTTCCGGTGCCGCCTTTACCGCCAGTCACCGCAATTTTTTTTGCCATAAATTAAAAATTGATTATTATCGCCGGCCGCCGCCTCGGCCCCGACCGAATCCTTGACCGGATCCGAATCCCCGGCCGGGAGCGACTGATTTCTCCAATTTTCCGCTTTGATAATCTTCCAAATTTTCCCGGACAGTCTTGCCGATAGTTCCGAGATAAACTTCAATTCCGGCCGCTTGAAGAGCGGTAAAGGCGTTTGGTCCGATATTTCCGGTAATAACCGCCGTCACCCCTTGATCAGCGATTATTTGAGCAGCGGTAATTCCGGCTCCTCGGGCATAACCAACGCCAACATTGCTAATCGCTTGAAAATCTCCGTCTTTGCCGCCGGCCGGTCCGACTAAAAAATACTGACAACGGCCGAATCTTGGATTAATTAAAGAATCCAAACTTTCTCCAACCGCCGACAAGCAAACTTTCGGCTGGTTATTCTTCCGTTTTAAAGCCATAATTTAAATTATTTCTAAGACTATTGAGACCGAGTCATGGGAGCTCCGCATTTTGGACACTTTTGCTGATAGCAAGGCACTCCTCTTTGATGGACTGATTTTTCACCGCACTGGGGGCAAAGACATTCACCTCCCGGTCCAAGGCCAAAACCTCCGGACTGCCTGCCCTGACCACCGCCTCGGCCCAATCCCTGACCGCCGCCTCGGCCAAGTCCTCGGCCGCCAAAATTCTGATTGTTAGTCATATTATTAAAAATTATGATTCTTGTTTATCTTTCTCTTTAGTCGGTTCGTCCAATAGAGACAACTCCCCTTTAGCAAACCGTTCAAGAGCTTTTTTAATTATCGTTTCCGGACAATAATAAATTTCAACAAAATTATCCCGAAGAGTATGGAAAGAAATTCGGCCAATTTCTCTAGTCAATAAAACTTCCGGCTTTTCCCGCAGAACAAACTTAGCCGCCTCCAGACCAGCCCTGACGTTTTTATCCGAAAAAGGATTTTTTTGAAAATCAAAATTTTTCGGCTGTTCTTTATCCAACTCCAAAAAAAGAAAATAATCGGCTCGGCCGAAATGATCGGAAATTTTTGAATTCAAGCCTTTAGGTTGATTGACAACCGGAATCACCAGCCGTTGCTTTTTTGGATGATAAGGGACTAAATTAAAATTAAACGACTCAACCGCCGGAACCGCCTGCTTAATCTTTCCGGATAACCGTTTATTAACCTGGTGAGCATCGGAAATTCTAACACTCCGCCTTAAAGCGATTATTGCTTCGCCGAAAATAAAAATTCCGGCTCGTCGGAGCTTTAATTCCCGGAAACTCTCAACTTCAGGTTGATTCTTAAGAACCCGCCTAACCGCCGTTTCAATTTCCCGACTCGGAGAAATATCCATTAAAGAAAAAACAGCGTTTCTGACAGATTTCAACCCTTCAACAGCCACTAATAAAGCAATCGCAATTCCGGCCAGGCCGGCAAAATAAGGTAGAGAGAAAAATGAACCGGCCAGACCAATTAAAACCACTGAAGAAGAAAGCAAATGAACCCGAGATTCCCGGCCGTCGGCTTCCAAACTCTGGGAATTAATTTTCCGCCCGATTTTTATCTCATAACTCCCGATTAAAAACATCACTATTCCGTCCAAAACAGCCACTCCGACCGCCAGTAAAGGGGCATTTAATCCGGAAACAACCGTCAGCTGGCGATAACTGGAAATGATAATTTCCCAGGCGGCGTAAAGAATCAGCCCGGAAACAATCAAAGCGGCCAAAGATTCGGCTTTGTAAAAACCGTAGCGAAACTGAGCAGTCGCCTTCTTCTGGGAAACTTTCAAACCAAGCCAGGCAATTCCGGCCGACAAAGCGTCGGAAAAAGAATGAAGAGCGTCGGCCATTAAAACCAAACTGCCGGAAAGCCAACCGACAAAAAGTTTTGCCAAAGCAAAAATCAAAGTCGCCAGGCCGGCGCCGATTGAAGCTTGCTCCCCTTTTTTCAGATTATTGGACATATTTTTGCTATTCCCTAATTTCAATCGCTTTTCCCTCAATTAAAGCCGAGGAAATTTTTTTATGAGCCGAAGCCAGAATCCGCTGAAAAGTGCTTTGAGAGGTCTTCATTTTTCCGGCCGCTCCGGCTTGACTGAGATTCAGAATATTTTTTAGTCGAAGAGCTTCAACTTCCTCATGGGTTAAAAAAACCACTTCCAAAAACCTCAAAGGAATCCCCTGGGGCTTAAAATAACTTACTCGGGGTTGAAAATTTATTTTCCTGATTGTTTTCGGCCTTGGCATTCTGAAAATTATTTCCGTTATTTTGAATATAAACCCAAAATAATTTTTTGTCAAGTTTTTAAAACTAAACCAAAAAAACGGGTTTTAAACCCGTTTTTTTAAAAACCAACTAATCATCAAAGCGTTCGTCCAGTTTCGCTTTTAATTCTTTTTCCTCCCCTTTCCGAGAAATTTTTAAAACAACTTCTTGCCCAGGCGAATAACGCCTTATTATCCGGTTAAGAGAATTGTCAGGAGTGATTTTTTCTCCATCTATTTCTAAAATAATGTCATTTTCCTGAAGGTCGGCTCGGTCGGCCGGAGAACCGGGAACAACCGCCGGCTCGCCGGCTCCTCTGCCCCGGACAATTAAAACGCCGTAATCATAATCAAGATTATTCTTTTTCTTAATCTCCGAATCTATCTGAAAATAACGAACGCCCAGCCACGCCCGAACCAGCCGGCCGTGCTCTTTAACTTCGTCAACAATTTTTTTAATTTCATTGGCCGGAATCGCAAAACCGATATTTTCCGCTCCTACAGCCATCGCGGTATTTACTCCGATTACCCGGCCGTTTAAATTTAAAAGCGGTCCGCCGGAATTGCCGGAATTAACGGAAGCGTCCGTTTGAATGACATTGACTAATTCCTGATTATCTCCCAGACCGCTTGAAGCTACAATCGTCCGGCCGAGCCCGGAGACCACTCCGGTTGAAACAGTATTACTAAATTCTCCCAAAGCGTTACCAATAGCAATAACTGTCTGACCAACCTTTAAAGAATCGCTGTCTCCAAAAACCGCAGTTGGGAGATTGCTTGCCTTAATTTTCAAAACCGCCAAGTCATTTAAAGAATCCCGAGCTAAAACTTCGGCTGAATATTTTTCGCCGGTGGTGGTTAAAACAATATAATCAACATCCTTATAGCCGACAACGTGACGATTAGTGACGACATAGCCGTCGCTTGAAATAATAAAACCGGTGCCGACGCTAATTTCTGTTTCTTGCTCTTCCTGACCTTCTTGAAGTCGTCCGGGCGCTTCAAATAACCGATTTAAATCATCTCCAAAAAATTGGCGAAAAAGCTCTTCCTGAAACGGATCAAGATAATTATCCTCAATTAAAGACAAATCCTTGGCCGCAACAATACTGACGACCGCCGGCGAAACTTTTTCAACTACTTCAATCACCGCCGACTCCTCTTTGACGACTTGGGAAGCATCTGACTCAAACAAAACCGCTTCCGGCCGAGAAGCCGCAAAATAATAACCGACCGCTCCGCCGGCCAAACCGCCAAAGACAATCGCCACTAAAACCGCTGCGGCAACTGTTTTAAATAAGAGACTAGAAGTAATTTTCATAGGCAAAAAATTATTTCTAACCAAAAATATAGTTTATATTTTAAAATAAAATTTCAAACTCGTCAAAAAAAAGGCCTTC
>CAZSPT010000017.1:0-1640 GCA_964608895.1 uncultured Gammaproteobacteria bacterium
TCCATCGGCTACGCTTTTCAGCCTCGCCTTAGGACCGACTAACCCTGGGTCGATTCGCGTTGCCCAGGAAACCTTAGGCTTGCGGTGAGCAGGATTTTCACCTGCTTTTTTGCTACTTATGCCAACATTCTCTCTTCTATAACCTCCACAATTTCTCACAAAACTGCTTCAACGGTTATAAAATGCTCCCCTACCCATAGTTGTCCGAAAACAACTATGCCGCATTTTCGGTACCAAATTTAGCCCCGGTACATTTTTGGCGCAAGACAACTTGACCAGTGAGCTGTTACGCTTTCTTTAAAGGATGGCTGCTTCTAAGCCAACCTCCTGGTTGTCTCAGTCATAATACTGCCTTTAACACTTAACATGGATTTAGCGGCCTTAGACGGTGGTCTGGGCTGTTTCCCTTTTGACTGATGGAGCTTAGCCCCCATAGTCTGACTTTTGGAATAAAGGTGACTGGTATTCGGAGTTTAATTGAAGGCGGTATTCTTGCGAACCCGTCCTCATTCAGTGCTCTACCCCCAGGCCTAATTCCAAAGCTAGCCCTAAAGCTATTTCGAGGAGAACCAGCTATTACCGAGTTCGATTGGCATTTCACCTCTAACCACAGCTCATCCCCTCGTGTTGCACGACGAGTGGGTGCGGGCCTCCCCAGATTGTTACATCTGGTTCACCCTGGCCATGGTTAGCTCACTCGGTTTCGGGTCTTGTTAATGCTGTCCTTAACTTATTATTTCCCGTCAAAAAGACGGAAAATAATAGGTTAAAACGGTCTATTCAACCTCGCTTTCACTATGCCTTCTCCCTTTAGGGATTAAACAAAACAACATCAACAAACTCGTTGGCTCATTCTTCAATAGGAACGCCATCACTACCCGCTTCAAAAAAAGCGGGAGCTCTGACTCTTTGACAGCAGATGGTTTCAGATACTATTTCATCGGCCTCACCGGCCTACTTTTCACCTTTCCCTCACGGTACTTGTTAACTATCGATCACCAAAAGTATTTAGCCTTACCGCATAGTCGCGGCTAATTCCCACAGAATTTCTCGGGTTCCGTGGTACTCGAGATGAAAAAAAATAAAGATATAACCCTTTTCGCTTACAGGACTGTCACCTTCTTTGGTCGGTCTTTCCAGAACCGTTCAACTAAGGAAGCTATGCTCTTTATTTGTCTTTGTATGAAGACAAAAAAGGATTTCATCTTCAACCCTTCAGCAGCAACAGCATACACTTTTTTCCGATAATTTCGGCCAATTCCCGAAGGAACCGGCTTCAATAACCAGAACACTGCTGAAGTTTGGGCTGATCCGCTTTCGCTCGCCACTACTTACGGAATTATTCCTGTCCTAAAATTTCAGTTAATTAAAACTGAAATTTTAGAATAGGTTTTTTTGATTTCTTTTCCTCCGGTTACTGAGATGTTTCACTTCGCCGGGTTGTCCTCCATATCCTATGGATTAAGATATGGATTTCCCGCCTTCAACGGGAAGGGTTGCCCCATTCGGAAATCCTCGGGTCAAAGGCTGCTTGCCGCCTTACCGAGGCTTTTCGCAGGCTGCTACGTCCTTCATCGTCTTTTGATGTCGAGGCATCCACCATCTGCCCTTGATTTCTAATTAACCACAAGAATTGGGAC
>CAZSPT010000017.1:1650-15873 GCA_964608895.1 uncultured Gammaproteobacteria bacterium
ATCTGCTTTATTCGGTACTTAATCACAAAAAACAAATTACAAATTTTAATTTAAATTTTTAAAGAGCTGGGAATGAATTCCCGTGGTTCAGCCGGCAAGAAGATGTTTCCCGGTTGAATTTCAGGAATTAAGGCATTAAAAAAACCGCTTCACTCCAAGCGGCTTTAACGATAAATCAAAACAAACCTGTTTAGCTTGGAGTTTTTTTAATAAATAATTTCAGGGCTTTTCTCATATTTTACGGGTTCCATTCTCTTGGATTGCTTCTAAAAACGGAACAAAATTATTTTAGCTTATTTTTTAGTCTTTGTCTATGGTTATCTTATTTATTTTGTGGATAACCTACTGTTATTGTCATTATATTATTTTTTCAAATATTTGTCAAGATAGGATATCTTTTTTTACATAGTGCTCTATTCTTAAAATAGTTCGAACGCATTTCGCCGCCTGCGGCGGCGACGGCCAGCCCCCAAAATTTGAGCGGCTTCGCCGCGTTCTTTGACAATTTCAAGTTTTTCTATGAGTTAATAATAACTCATTTCAGAAAATTTTTCAACGAAAATTTTCTGATCTGGCGGCAAATTCTTTAGCACTTTTACAAAAAGAAAACCCCCCGGAACTTTTGTCTTTAATAAGTTCCAGGGGATTGACGTGAAGCAATCAATTAGAAGGTAACTACCCTATCCGAATCCCGGACGATCTCGTACTGGTCCTTCAGCGTCGAGAGTGGGCAAATCTCGGATCCCTCGGAATGTCGCAGTTTCAGGCAGGCTCCGCAGGCGAGAAATTGCCCTCCCGCGTCCAGAACCTTCTGTGCATGGGCTTTTACGTCGAACTTTGAGCTATCGATCTTGTCGATATCCACACCCTTGCCCGAAAGAAAGATGCGCACCTTGTCACCTTGTTCTAAGCTATAGAACGCCAAACGCAATGCGTTGAAAACGGTTTCCGGATCGGTCTGGGTGATAATCATGCCAAGTTTCATTAGTTTTCTCCTTTCGTTTGGTTATGGTTTTCCTTATCCTTACGCACCGGCTTCCTCGTGCCCATTATAACATACAAAACCGCGTCGGCAACATCTACGCTCTCGAATATGGTATTATTTTTCACGCCGAGGAAATATCCCGTCTGAACGTTAAAATCCTCAGCAATAACACCTTCTATATCATTCAAGTCCGTATGTTTGATCTTGCCCACATAAGAAAGGGGGTTATGAAATCTTTCCTTGAAAAAGACAGACTCTGGGTTGAGCAACATAACAATGAGTTTGCCACTGGGACGCAACACTTGTGTTGCTTTCGTAATTGCTTTTCTGTAATCTTCAATGAATTGCAGAGAGGCCACAAAAATTACAGCGTCGAAAGAAGATTCCGGGAAAGACATATCTTCGGCGTGTGCCACCACAGTCCTGATGTCATCCGGCGCGTCGTCCAACACTTCTTGCGATACATCCAGCCCCGTTACGCGGAATCCGTGCTTACTTAAAGCGCTTTCAATAATCGCCGTGCCACAGCCCACACTTAAGACGTCCCGATTTCCTTTAAGGTGTTGCAAAAGATAATCCAATTCTGCGCGGAAAACTTTCTGCCAGAATTCTGTCTTGCAGGATTGCCGGTATCTTTGTATCTCACTCGAATCATTTTTCATTAAATCCCTCCTTGAGGTTGTTAAAGGACTTATTTAATAGCCAAATTAGCATAAATTATAATTTATATCAAGTACAATAGAATTTCTGCGCTAATAGTATGAAAAAATTTTCTTTTACAAAATGTGGTTCGAGACGATATTTTTATCAGATTCTTTGGCAGTTTTTAAGTTCGCGGCGAAGCCGCTCAAATTTTGGGGGGGCTGGCCGTCGCCGCCGCAGGCGGCGAAATGCGTTCAAACTATTTTAAGAATAGAGCACCAGTAAGGAAAAGTCAAATTTCGTTGGTTCGCCTCGCTTCGCTCGGCGACCAAATTGTAGGGAATTTTGGGCGAAAAAATCAATTGGCGGTTTTGTTTTGAATTGAATTTAATTCAAAGTAAAAGAAAATTTTTTCAAATAATTATTAACTAAAGGAAAAAACTATGAGATACATTATTTACGCTCGCAAGAGTACCGAAGAAGATGACAGACAAATTTTAAGTATTGAAGCCCAAATCGTTGAGCTAAAAGAATTTGCCGCCAAAGAAAAACTTGAAATTGTCGCCTCGCTTTGCGAGGCAAAAACTGCCAAAGAACCCGGGCGAATGAAATTCGCCGAAATGTTGTCATATCTTGAATCCGGAAAGGCAGATGGAATAATCTCGTGGCATCCCGATCGTCTTGCGAGAAACTCGGTAGACGGCGGGAAAATTATTCATTTTGTGGATCGCGGCTTGATTAAATCTCTAAAATTTCCCACTTTTTGGTTTGAACCAACACCACAAGGTCTGTTTATGTTGAGTATAGCTTTTGGCCAATCAAAATATTTTGTAGATAATTTGCGAGAGAATGTAAAAAGAGGTTTGCGTCAGAAAATCAGAAACGGTGTTTGGCCCGGCTGGGCGCCAGTGGGCTATTTGAACAATCCAAAAACAAGAATGATTGATGTTGATAAAGATAAAGCGTCAAAGGTGAAAAAACTTTTTGAACTTTACACCACTGGCGAATATACTTTGAAATCTCTCGCAAATTGGTGCAAGGAAAAGAATCTACGTGGAAACCTAAACAAAGAAATTGCCATCAGCAATGTCTAAAAAATTCTACAAAATATTTTCTATATTGGCTTAATGAAATATCGCAGGGAAATTTTTGAGGGACAACACGAGCCGTTAATTTCAAAGAAGCTTTTTGATAAGTGCCAAGAAGTTGTGGCAAAACGCGGAAAAGTCCAAGAAGTAAGAAAACACAATTTTGCTTTTCTCGGTCTGTTAAAATGTGCCTCTTGCGGTTGCTCAATAACTGGCGAAATTCAGAAAGGACACAATTATTATCGTTGCACCAAGAAAAAAGGTTTGTGCCAAGAAAAGCATTATTTGAGAGAAGAACAGCTAACAGAACAAATCAAAAATTTCATTCAAAAAGTTTCTTTATCGAGTCAAGACACGGAAAAAGTTTTGGCGGCGTTGGATAGCGAAAAAGAACAAGCTAAACAGCAGACGAAAATTAAAGTTGAAATTTTGAAAAAACAATTAGGCCAAATAGAAACAAAGTTGGCAAAACTGCTTGATGTATTTTTGGCAGACGCTTTATCCACAGAGGAATACGCCGCCAAAAAACAGAGTTTGCTTTCTGAAAAAATGTCGTTGAGTGAGAAAATTACCGACTTTGAGCAAAAAGGGTTGTCTTGGCTCGAACCGGCTCGTGAGTTCGTTTTGTCCCTTAATCAAGCCGCAAAATTAGTAGAGTCTGAAAACAAAAAAGAAATGACAACATTTCTTAAAAATATCGGCTCGAACCACATTTTACAAAACCGCCAATTGATTTTTTCGCCCAAAATTCCCTACAATTTTGTCGCCGAGCGAAGCGAGGCGAACCAACGAAATTTGACTTTTCCTTACTGGTGCCGGAGGTGGGAGTTGAACCCACACGGGAATAACCCCACCAGCTCCTAAAGCTGGCGTGTCTACCAGTTCCACCACTCCGGCTTAATTTGTTTTTAGAATAGTTTGATTTATGCCTTTTGTCAATTTTTTTTGGATTTTTTTATTCTAAAAAAACAAAATTTTTATGATATAATTTTTTTATATCTAAAAAATAATTCAAAAGCTATGGTCAAAAAGTTTTTCTTTTTACTGGCGATTTTTGGGGGGATTTTTTTATGCCCGAAAATCGTTAAAGCCGCTGATTTTTCAGTGATGATTAACGAGGTTGCATGGATGAGTACCTCTTCAACCGATCCGACCAGCGAATGGCTGGAGCTTTACAACCAAGCCAGCTCTAGTGTTGATTTAACCGGTTGGGTTTTGAAAGCGACTGACGATTCTCCGGAAATATCCCTGGATGGCTTGATTGCCGGCCAGGGATTTTTTCTTTTAGAAAGGACTGACGACGATTCGGTTTCCGGCGTGTTAGCCGATCAAATTTACACCGGTTTGTTGAAAAACAGCGGCGAGGTTTTGGAGCTTTATGACAGTCAGGGAAACTTGGTTGAGCGTTTGGATTGTTCGTCCGGCTGGTTTGCCGGCGACAATGAAACCAAGCGGACAATGTCCCGACTTAGTCCGGGTCAGTCAGCCGATTGGGCCGATAGCGCCGAAACCGGCGGTACTCCCGGAGCGGTCAATGATTTTTTCATTCCTCCTCCCAATCAGCCGCCGACTGCCGAAGCCGGCTCCGACCAATCCGGTTTAGTCAATCAGGAGTTCTTTTTTGACGGCGGTGATTCCGGTGACAGCGACGGTGAGATTGTTGAATATTATTGGGATTTTGGCGACGGCGGTTCAGCTGAAGGAAAGAATGTCAGTCACTATTATGCTGATCCGGGAAATTTTCTCGTCAGTTTGGATGTTTTTGACGATGACGGAGCTTGCGACAACGATCAGCTTGTGGTGGTTGTTTCGGATGATTTTGGTTCGGCCAGCTCCAGTGACTCGGTTCTTCCTTCGGAAATAGTAATTAACGAATTTGTTTCCGACGCTCCGGCCGACAGTCGGGAATGGCTGGAGCTCTACAGCCAGGCCAGTTCCAGTGTTGATTTAATCAATTGGACGATTGAAGACAACATCGGTCTGATTTTAAATTTGACCGGAGAAATAACTCCCGGAAGTTTTTTGGTTTTTGAGATTGATTCAAACAAGTTAAACAACAGCGGCGATATTATCGTTTTAAAGAACGACCAAGGGGAAATAATTGACCAAGTAAGTTACGGAAACTATGGAGAAACTCCTGAAGACAACGCTCCGGCGGTTAATGATCCAAATTCAGTCGCTCGGAAAGTGGACGGCCAAGATAGCGGCAACGACGGCGAAGATTTTGCCGAAACAATCACTCCGACTAAAGGAGGACCGAATGAGATAACTGTTGAATCGCCGGATGAGCTGGAGGAGAAGCCTTCGGGAAGTTCTTCTGGCTCGGCTCCCGAAGCGCTTCCGAGTTTTTCTCCTGGCGATTTAGTAATTAACGAATTTGTTTCTGACCCGACCGACGATTCAACCGAATGGCTTGAGCTTTATAACCGAACCGCCAAAACGATTGTTTTGACCAATTGGACGATTGAAGAGGGTTCGGAAACCGTCACTTCGCTTTCCGGAAGTTTTGGTCCGGGAGAATTTGCCTTAATTGAAAAACCCCGGGGCAACCTTAATAACAGTGGCGATTTGATTATTTTAAAAGATCCGAGCGGTCAAGAAATTGATCGAGTAGTCTACGGCCGTTGGGATGACGGTGAATTGGCTGATAATGCCCCGAATCCCGGAGATCCGAATTCAGCCGCTCGGAAAGTGGACGGCGGCGACAGCGACAACAGCTATCAGGATTTTTCTCTAACTGTTTCACCGACTCCCGGAGCGGCTAATTTAATCAGCACTCCAACCGAAGAATCAGCCGACAGTTCCCGCTTCCAAGCAAGTTATTCCTCGGAAATTATCATTAATGAGTTTTTTCCCAATCCGGCCGGAAGCGACCAAGAAGGGGAATTTATTGAATTGAAAAATATTGGCGACCAGCCGGTTGATGTAGCCGGTTGGAAGCTTGGCGACAACAGCCAGCACCGTTACACTCTTAAAGCCGGTGATTCCGGCGGCTTGATTATCGCCCCGGGCGGATTTTTGACAGTCAGCCGCCGAGAGTCGGGATTGGCGTTGAATAATACCGGTAATGAAGCAGTCAAGCTTTTTTGGCCGAATTCGGTTTTAACCGACGAAATCGGTTATTCCGGTCAGGTTTTGGAAGATTATTCCCGGGCCCGTCGACAAGACGGCCAATGGTTTTGGACTAAAGAAATCACTCCCGGCCGGGAAAATATAATTATTCAGTCAAATCAGCCGCCGGCTGCTGTTTTCAGTCTTTCGGCTAGCCGGGCCGAAATAAATCAAGAAATTGTTTTTGACGCCAGTGATTCTTTAGATCCCGAGCAAGGACCTTTGGAGTATTATTGGGATTTTGGCGACGGAGCGATTGGGTCTCAAGCGGTTGTTTCCCATCGTTATTCTGTTCCGGGCAGTTACCGAGTTGTTTTGACGGTTATTGACGATTGCCAAGAGGAGGCGGTTGCTCGGCAGGAAATTGAAGTCGGTTTGACGGGTATTGAAGATTATTCGGCCGTTCAAGTGTTTATTTCCGAGTTTTTGCCAAATCCCGAAGGCCCTGATACTGTCGGAGAATTTATTGAGTTGTTTAATCCGAATGATTTTTCGGTTGACTTGACCGGCTGGCGGCTTGACGATTGTGAAGGAGGCAGCCGGCCTTGGAAAATTTCCGGAGTGATTCTCGTTCCGGGCGGCTATGCGGCTGTTTTTCGGGATGAGAGCGGCCTTGCCCTAAACAATGACGGCGACACTGTCCGGTTGTTTAATCCTCAAGGAGACTTAGTTGACCGAATTGACTACAGTGAAAGTTTTCAGGGGGCCAGTTACGCTTTTGATGATCAAGCCGGTTGGCGTTGGACCGCCCGTTCAACTATCGGCCGGAAAAATATTTTTCAGCCACTTGAATCAAATGCGGGTTTGTCGGGTTTTCAAAAAATTTCTTTGAGTGAAATTCGGGAGTTTGAAAAAGGGACTAAAATTAAAGTGGTTGGAACGGTCGCAGCCGTTCCGGGAGTTTTGGGAGATCAGATTTTTTATTTGGTCGCCGATGATTTTCCGGAGGATTCAGTTGTTTGTCGGGCCGGAATCCAAGTCTACAGTCATCAAAAAGATTTTCCCGATCTTCAGGCGGGCGATCGGCTGGAAGTTTCCGGAGTGATTTCAAGTAACCGCGGCGAAGCCAGATTGAAGATTTCAGCCAAGGAAAGCATTAGAATTTTAGGCCGGGGCGAAGAACCGACTGCTCAAGAAAAAACAATCCGTGAAATTGGCGAAGACTGCGAAGGAAATTTGGTTAAAGTTTCCGGAGAAGTGGTTGAAATCCGCGGACGAAGTATTTATCTTGACGATGATTCGGCCGAGCTTCGGATTTATCTCAAACAATCGGCTGAAATCAGCGAGCTGGATATTGAGGAAGCTGATCGGTTGGCGGCTGTCGGGATTGTTTCTGAAACTAAGAGCGGTTATCGGATTCTTCCCCGGCGTCGCGCTGACCTTGTTAAATCAAAAATTAAAGGAGCGATGGCGGTTCGGCGGCCTTCTTCGGAGTTTGAATTTACTTTAACGACTAAGTATCTTTTGGGAGTGATAGTTTTTATGGCCGGGATAATCGGCTGGCTGGCTCAGCGGTTAGCCAAGTTAAAAAAAGTTGTTTGAAAGATTTGACGATTTTTTGATTTTAGTTTATTTTTCACATATTGGAACTTTTAGAAAGGAGGGAAACCAATGAGATGCGAAATTTGCGGTGCTCCGATTGCCTGCCGAATAGTTATTTTACCGATTGTTCGGAAGCGGGCTTTAAACACTATTGCTTGCTTGAATTGCGCCAGGAAACAGGATTGCTACTGTCAAGAGCATGATTGCCCTCATCTTGGCTTTCAGGATGGCACTTCATGTTGTTTAAATTGTCTCAAGGATGGTCTTGGGAAAATTTCTTCGGAAGAGTGGCGGTTGATTTTTAATCAGCTGAAGCGCTGGCTGCCGGAAGAGGAATTTTCCCGGTTGGCCGAATTTGAAGATTGGACAGTTCAGGCGAGGATTTTGCTGGTTGGCGCTCTCCGCCGCCGCCGGCCGCTTAAAGATTTCGTTGGCGAGTTAATAAAGGAAAATTCACTTGATTTCCTTTTTGGAGAAAAATAAAACAAGGATGGTTTTTCATCCTTGTTTTTTTTGATTGTCTTATTTTAAATACTGTTCACATTGACCCTCAAAAAGCTTGAAAGAGGCGGGCAGTTTCCTTGGGAATCGGGGCTGCCTTCAGTGCAGGTTTCGCAGAATCTTTCAGTGATGTAGTTTGGAATTCTAATGACGCAGTTGTCACCGCTACCCCTAATTACTCCGTCCGGGCCGGCTGTTTTAATGTAGTCCCAGCGGCAGTCTCCCCAGCCGTTATCGCCTTCGTTTTCATCCAGAGTGTAAGGGGAGTTCCAAGGGTCAATTCTTGGAAGATTGGTTATTCCGGAAGCTTGTTCAATAGCGTCTAAAGCGGCTTGAGCGTTGTCAAAGCAAGGATCGCCTTCGGAGATTCCCCGCATATCAATGCCTGAATCTATTCCAGTGGCGCAGCTGCAGTCGCTGCATTTGCTTCCGGTTATTTCTGAAAGAATTTTGCCGCTGTTCTGCCGAGCGATTATTACCGCTTTTCTGATTTTATTCAAATCTTCTCTGGCGGTGCCATAGCGGGCCCTGGTTATCGCGTATTGATAGCCGACTACCGCCAATCCGGCCAAAATGGCGATAATCGCGACAACCACCAGTAGTTCTATAATAGTAAAGCCTGCTGGATATTTATTGTTGTCTTTTTTCATAAATAGTTTGATTATATTTTTGTTGTATATTTGTTTAATTGTTTTTGCTGTTTTTATTATAGCAAAAAAATATTATCCCCGCCAGATTAAGAAAGCAAGATAAAGGAAGTAGATGGTAACCAAGCCGACCCCTTCCCAGCGTTCAATTTGTTTGTCTTTTTTTCCTTTAAAGATAACCAGGCAGAACAGTAGGGAAGCTCCAAGGCAAATCAGTAGGTCAAGATTAAAAATTCGGTTAAAAGCTAAACTTCCAAGAAGAGAGCTTATTCCGAGAGTTAGAAAGATATTAAAGATATTTGAGCCGATGATATTGCCGATGGCTAAATTCGTGTTTTTTTTGAAAGCGGCGATAATTGAAGTGGCCAGCTCCGGCAGGGAAGTTCCAATCGCTAAAACAGTCAGGCCGATTAAGGCTTGGCTAATTCCAAAAGTTTCGGCAATGATTTTGGCGTTATCAATCACCAGTTTGCCCCCGAAAGCCAGTCCGATTGCTCCGACAGCAATCAGGGCGATTGACGATTTCAAAGAGAATTTTTTTATTTCAATTCTCTCCCGTTCTTTTATCTTGGCTATTCCAAAAGTGTAGTAGATAAAAACCAGGAAAAAGAAAATAAAAATTAGTCCGTCGGTGAAATTTATTTCAGGACGGTCGCCGAGAAAATCGTTTCCCAGAAAGAACAGAATAATGATTGCGGCGAGACTAAGGGGAATTCCCCGCCAACTGGTGTCTTTTTTTATTTTAATCGGATAAATAATCGCCGCCAAGCCGCCGATTAAGAGAATATTTGAGATGTTGCTTCCAATAACATTGCCGATGGCTAAATCAGCTGCTCGGTTGAAATTAGCCAGGATGTTTAAAATCAGCTCCGGCGCCGAGGTGCCGAAGGAAACTACCGTCAAGCCAATAACCAGACTTGATATTTTCATTTTTTTAGCCAGAGAAGCGGATCCGTCGACCAGCATCTCGGCTCCTTTAATCAGCAGTAAAAATCCCAGGAAAAGGAAGAGATAGATAAGCATGGGAAATTGTTTTTTTCCGTTAAATCAAGGTAATGCTGGCGACTGAATCTCCAGGATCCTTAAATCTCATCAGTCTGACTCCTTGAGTAGTTCGTCCGAGTAGGTTGATGTCTGAAAGATTAAGCCTGATTACTTGATTTTTTCGGGAAATAATAATTAAATCTTTTTCTTTTTCCAAAATAATGTTGGCTGAGATTATTTTGCCGGTCTTGGAGGTGATTTTGGCGGTTTTGATTCCGCTGCCGCCCCGACCTTGGGTTTTATAGAGATTTAGTTTGGTTTGTTTTCCAAAACCTTTGGCCATAATCACCAACAAGGTCATTTTTTTGTCTTCTTTGGGATTAAAGACCGCCATTCCGATTAACTGGTCGCTGGACTTTAATCTAATTCCCCGAACTCCGCTGGCTGTTCGACCCATCGAGCGGATTTTACTTTCTTTGAATCTAATCGCCTGACCTTCGGCGCTTACCAAAATAACTTCTTCATCACCCCGGGATGGTCGAACCCATTTCAAATAATCGTCCGGCCGGAGCCGAATAGCGATTAAACCCGAACTCCGGACATTGGTAAAATTCTTGATTTCGGTTTTTTTAATCACTCCCTTATTGGTCGCCATGATAAGGAATTTGTTGTTTTTAATTTTATTTAAAGGAAGAATCGCCGAGACTCGCTCTTCAGCCGCCAGTTGAAGAAAGTTGACCAGCGCCTGGCCTTTGGCGGTTCGGGAAGCCTGGGGAAGTTCATAGCCTTTAAGTTTAAAGACCCGTCCGCTGGTGGTGAACAACAAGATATCGGCGTGAGTTGAAGTGATAAAAAAATGTTCAACCACATCTTCTTCTTTGGTTGTTAGCCCGATTACTCCTTTGCCGCCCCGACCCTGTCGTTTGAAAGTATCGGTGGCCATTTGTTTAATATAACCGTCCTTAGTCACCATAACGATGATTTTTTCATTGGGAACAAGGTCCTCTATTTTGAAGCTGTCAACCGCTTGTGAAATAATCGCGGTTCGCCGCGGCTGATGGTATTTTTCTTTAAGCTCCAAAAGTTCATCTTTGATAATTTGCTTTATCTTGGCCGCCGATTTTAAAATCGCTTCAAGTTTTTTAATCAATTTCCTTTTTTCTTTCAGCTCGGTTTCAATTTTTATTCGTTCAAGATTTGCCAGCTGCTGAAGTTTCATTTCAAGGATCGCTACCGCTTGACGGTCGGTCAATTTGAATTTTTTAATTAAATTTATTTTAGCCTGGTCGCGGTCTTTGGATTTTTTGATCGCGGCGATTACTTGGTCGATTTTCGTCAAGGCGAGAACCAACCCTTCCAGAATATGAGCCCGGTCCTTTGCTTTTTCCAAATCAAATTTAGTTCGTCGATAGATTACTTCCCGGCGGTGTTTAAGATATTCTTCAAGAACGTCTTTTAGAGTGAGAACCCGGGGTTGGATGGTATCAACCAAAGCGAGAGTGTTGAAATAAAAACCGGTTTGCAGATTGGTTTGCTTGAAGAGTTGGTTAAGGATTTTTTTGGGATAGCCGTTTTTTTTCAGCTCAATAACTATCCGGGTCCCCTGCTTGTTTGATTCGTCCCGAAGGTCTTTAATTCCTTCAATTTTCTTACTCCGAACAAGTTCGGCGATTTTTTCCAAAAGAGTGGCTTTGTTGGTTTGATAATTGACTTCAGAGATGACAATCCGAAAATCGCCTTTGGAAGTTTCTTCAATTTCGGTTTTTGCCCGGCAAACTATGCCGCCTCTTCCGGTGGTATAGGCTTGTTTGATATCTTCGGTGTTGTAAATAATTCCGCCGGTCGGAAAATCCGGCCCTTTGACGAATTTCATTAAATCGTCAATTGAGCAATCAGGATTATCCAAAAGGTGAATTGTTCCCTCAATAATTTCGGAAAGGTTGTGGGGTGGAATTGAAGTCGCCATTCCAACGGCGATTCCCTGAGCTCCGTTTATCAGCAGCTGAGGAAGTTTGGCCGGCAGAACCTTTGGCTCCTGTTGGGTACCGTCGTAGTTGTAAACAAAGTCAACAGTTTTTTTTTCAATATCGGTTAAAAGTTCTTCGGCAATTGGAGCGAGTTTGGCTTCAGTGTATCTCATTGCCGCCGGGTCGTCTCCGTCCATTGAGCCAAAGTTTCCCTGGCCGTTAACCAAAGGATAGCGCAGGGAAAAATCTTGAGCCATTCTGACCAAAGTGTCGTAAATCGCCATGTCGCCGTGGGGATGATATTTTGCCATTACTTCGCCGACAACATTGGCTGATTTTCGGAATTTTGCTTCCGGCTTCAGTCCGATATCCCACATAGCGTAAAGGACTCGGCGGTGGACTGGTTTGAGTCCGTCTCGGACATCCGGCAGGGCCCGGGAAACAATCACCGACATGGCGTAATTAAGATAGCTTTCCTGGACTTCTTCACTGATAATTTGGTCGCTAATCGGTTGAATTGTTTTTTCGGCCGTTGGTTTTTGGAATTTTTCCTCTTTATTTTTTTTCGGAGCCGGTTTTTGTTTTTTTGATTTTTTCTTTTTTTCAGGCATATTATTATTTTGAAAATTCAAGACTGGAAATTATTTTTTCAAAAATAGTTTGGTAGAGTTCTCCCCGGCAGTCGGCTTCGGCTGTTAGCCGAAAAATTTTGTTTTCGGCCCGGAGATAGCCGGTTTGATTAAAGCCCTGGGAGTTTAACTGGTTTGTTTTTTCCCAGGCCGGTCGGCCGGCGATTTCGTTTTGGCGGTATTCTTGGAGATTGATTTTGTTTTCTTCCAGCCAGTTTTCCAGTGAAAGATTGGTTTCAGTTTCAATCAACTCAACTGTTAGTCGGCCAAAGTTTTCTTCCGGCGGTTGGTTGTTTTTGTAACTGGTGATGATAATTTTTCCGGTGGTTTCAATTTTTTGCCATTCCGGCGGATATTGGAAGCCGACTCCGAGAATTTCAGAATGATGCCAAGGCCATTCAGCCCGGTTAAGATTTTCCTTAAGCTGACTGATTATTTTTTCTTTGGTTTTTTCAAAAGCTTCTTTTTCAGCCGGGTTGAGGGCTTCTTCTGATTCAAAGGATTTTTTAAATCCTTCCCACTCTTGGTTGATTTCAGATTCCAGTCGGGACTTTGAGACAATATTGGTTGCCAGATGCCAGAACGAAAAAAATATTAAAATCACCCCCAAGCCCCCGACAATCAGCCAGAGCAGGCGATTTTTTATTTTTTCTTCTTGCGAAGGCTGTTTTTTAATTTCCAAATAGCGAGGTTCCTTTTTTCGGGAAGTTTTTTTTCTTTTGGTTTTTTTGGCAGAAGTTTTAGTTTTTTTGGACTCGGCCATTTTGATTAATTATTTCCTAAAACAATAATTTTTGTTTCTTCAGTCAGTAAGTCTTTTTTGGAAATTTTTAATTTTTCTTCTTTGGTCGGCTTTCGGCCCGCGGCTTTTAGAAAAACCTCCAGTTGGTCAAGTTTTTCCTTTAGTTTTGGCAGTTGGTAGCAGATAGGGATAATTATTCTCGGGTCAATTTCAGAGGTTAGTTTTTTAGCGGCTCGGCCGTCAAGAACTTGTTTGCTGCCCCCGACCGGAATTAGGAGAATATCAACATTGTTTAATTTTTCCAGTTGTTCGTCTTTCAGCTCGCTGTCAAGCCGGCCGAGTTGAACAACATTCAATCCTTCAATCAGAAATCGGAAAATTGTTTTATCGTTGACCGGTATTCCGTAGATAAAGACTCCGTTAACCTCGTATTCCCCGGGATTTTCCAAAACAAAAGGATTATTTTTGATTACCGAAGTGTTATTGTGGCAAGGATGATCACAGGAAACAGTTACAATCTCCGCCTGAAATTTATTGGGAGTCAGGCCGCAAGATTGATTATAAGGGTCGCAGGCAATCGTGATATTGTTGTTATTTTTGTTTTTTGCCTGAATTTTGGTATAAGCTTGGCCAAACCATTGAATTTGCATGGTTTTGATGGTAAAATTTGAATAAGATTATAAGCTTATTTTAGCACGATTTTGAATTTAATTCAACCAAAAGGATAAAAATTTTCATTTTAGCCCCCATAGTTCAACGGGATAGAACAAATCCCTCCTAAGGATTAGATTCTGGTTCGAGTCCGGATGGGGGCACTACAATCAAATTTTCAGGAGTTTTACCGATTGATTGACAAAATCCAAAATACGTTTTGCGCGTTAGACTTATTTAGTAATAATTCCGAAAAGTAAATTTCACATATTCTAATACGACATTATCGGAAATAGCGACTTATAATAATAAGTGTTAAAAGTTTGAGTAAATAAAAAGAACGATGATATTTTGTTCTTGTAATAATATAACCCGTTACTACATCCAATAACACTGTGTCTGAAGATGTTTCACGCGTGAAACATCTTTATTTAGTATTTTTACTTTAATTTTAGCCATTATTTTAGCTTATGTTTCACGCGTGAAACATTATCTAATAATATTTGATAATTTGTGAAACCTTTTTTGTATAAAAATAAAAATATTTTATTTTAGCTTTTTAATTTTTATTTAATTTTGTATTTTGGCTAAAATAAGTAAAAAATTATTTTATAAAAAATAAAGTCGGAAAAAAATAGTATTTTTATTTATTTTTTGTTTGTGTTTTAATTGGTTATCTTAATTTATTTTTTCTTTTTTTTATTTTTTGATATAATAATAATAAATGAAAAAAG
>CAZSPT010000018.1:0-15850 GCA_964608895.1 uncultured Gammaproteobacteria bacterium
CTTACCCCTCTCCCATATTTTTGTTCCCGTTGGTCGCAAAAACATCACATACGCTGGAACATTGAACGCGCACCGTCACATATTAATCTAATCTATAAACATATATTCGCGAAATCGCGCCGACCAAAAACCGCTTATTAAACAATAGGCGGTTTTTGCAGAAAAAATAAACAGAATTTTTAATAAACCAATAAAGATAAGAAAAATTATGGTGTTTGCCCCTTAAATTTTTTTAAAATATATCTTTTATAAGCCGCTAATCTTGCCAATTGTTTATAGAATATCATATACAAAACAATTAACCAGAATAATTTGTTTTCTTTCCTGAATTGAATATTTTTTATGTCAGCTTTTTTATAAAGTTCGCAGCTTATCTTATTTTTAACTCTAATTAAATTGAACAGATCTTTATTAATATTATCCGGTAAGTATTTTTTATCACCAATATTCTGTTTTTTGGTAAATTTATTTATTTTTAACTGATAAAATAAATAAAGCGAATCTATTTTAAATCTTTTTACAGTGCCTATAAAATAAAACTTATCTAAAGATAAGCTTTTGTCAATAAAACCTCTTTCCGACAAGAAATAAAACATAAAATCATCTCTGTATTCATTTTTCAGCCATTTGTCCAGCGACGAAAATGTTTTTCCATCTTTCCTATTATGACAATAATGAGAAAGAACTCTTTCAATTGGATCTCTTAAAAAGGTAAAATATCTTGGATTTCTTTTTGGAAAAAATTTATGAACACCATAATAAACATCATGACCGTAGATTATTTCTATCTTGTCTTTACTTTCTTCCGGTAACAACCGCAAATAATTGTCAATTTTTTTAATTTCCGCTTCAGACAAACACCAAACTTCGTTTTTTGATAATTTTTTAGATATTTCATTAATATCTATTTTTAAACTTTTATTCTTTAAATTAGCCCTAATATAACTATTAAAGGAATCGCCGGCGCATTTAGGAGCGTGGAGAAATATATACAATGGTTTTTTATTCATATAGATTGAGTATAACAAAAAAAACATCCGGTGTAAAAATAAAATTTGCAGAATTTCGCCCTAATTTAACTTACTAAAATAAAAAACGCAGTAAAAAACTTAAAAAAATAAAAAAACTATACTTGACAAACATAAATTAATATAATAATTTTAATCTGACGTTGTTTTGGAAATTCAAACAGAGCACTTTAAAAAACAAGAGGAGGAAATCAAATGTTAATTGAAGAAGGCCCTTTTGAGGCAACAGTAAATCAGGAAAATAGAATTTGTTTCGCGAAAATCCAGTACGATTTTGGCTGTGATATTATGGTTATATCTATCCGACCCGAGAAAACCGATGCGATAGAAGTACATAAAATTTACACCAATTGTTCTGATTTGACGGCGGCTTGGCGAGCAATCAAGATTATTCAGCGGCTAAAAACGCTGTGCGACGAAGAAAAAGGGATAAACATCTTAAACGCTTTTACCGCCGGAATCCGCCAACCAGAAAACCGATCTAAGGAAACCGACCCTCAGCCGATTATTAACCGGCTCGGGCTGGAAGGATATCAAGAGGTGATGAGCCGGGAAATTCCCGAACAAATCATTCAAATGATGATTTATTACCATCTTGAATCTCTTGAAGGATCCCACCCTTTAATTTTCGGCAACGCTCCAGAAGTCGCCGAAATAATTACCGAGGAAATCAGAGCCGGAACCGTCGCCTGGGATCCGGAATTCAGGAGACTGGGAATTATAAATCCCGACGACCAAGAAGCTCAAAGAATAATCGCCAAATATCGAAAATTACTTGATACTTCCGATCAAGCGTTAAATATGATTCCGGATTTTTTGGCTCAACACTCACAGAATCTTTATCACTGGCTGCTTGATTCTCAACTACTCCTACTAATCAACCAAAAAGCAGACCAAAATTACCCTCCGGAAATAGTCTATATTTTGGCGAAAGTCGGCGCGTCTCTAAAAATAACGGCGGACACTTTCAAAAAAATGGGGGAAGATGAAAAATCAACCAATCTGATTTCCATAATCAAAAAAGGGAGTATAAGGTCAATAATTAATGGTGTTTTTTCATCACTCGCCGAATTGCTCGTAGAGCAAAAAAAAGGATTTGACCCTGCCCAAGCTGAAGAATTTCTTCGGCAAGAGTTTCTGAAATATTTCCCGGAAATAGCCGAGGAGGTTAAAAAGCTTACCGAACCGAAAAAACCCTTTGGTCAAGATTTTCTGAACAACTAATTTTCACCCGCCAAAAGTCTGAAACTTTGGCGGGTTTTTATTTGGCGTTGACGACTTTTTTTGTTATAATACAGTAAAATATCAACAAGCAGTCATGAACCGAAAAAATAAAAAAATCAAATTTTTCTGCCTTTTTCTAATAATAATATTTTTAACCACCGCCGGATTCGGCTGTAAGCGAATAAGCGAGGAAGTCAAGGAGAAAATGGAACCGGTTGAATTGGAATATTGGCGACTTTGGGACGATCAAGACGCTTTTGAGGAAATTATTGCCGATTATCAGAAAAAACACCCGAATATTACAATAAAATACCGCAAATTCAGATATCAAGAATATCAAGAAGAACTCTTAAACGCTTGGGCTGAAAACCGCGGTCCGGATATCTTTTCAGTCCATCAAAGCTGGATAAAAAAATATCAGCCAAAAATCCAACCTTTGCCGGAAGAAATTACCTTGGCCTACCAAGTGACCAAGGGAACCTTAAAAAAAGAAGTTAGCTACGAGTTAAAAACCAAAAAAAGCTTAAGTTTAAGGCAGTTTCGGGAAAATTTCGCCGATGTTGTTTATCAAAATGCTATTATTAACCAAAAAATATATGGCTTGCCGCTTAGCCTGGAAACTTTAATAATGTTCTATAACCGGAATATTTTTAACCGCTCCGGAGTCGCTCAGCCGCCGGCCACCTGGGAAGAATTCCTGGAAGCAAGCCAAAAAATTACCCGATTCAACCAAAACAATGAAATTATCCTTTCAGGAACCGCTTTGGGCACCGGCTACAATATCACCCGGAATTTTGATATTATTTCCGTCTTAATGCTTCAAAACGGAGCCACCATGACTGATTCTGAAGGTTATGCTATTTTTACTAAAAGTCAAAGCCGTAATTTCAATCCTGGAATTGAAGCAATTCAATTCTACACTGATTTTGCTTCGCCGGTAAAACAGGCTTATTGCTGGAATAAAGAAATGCCCAATTCTCTAGACGCCTTTATAACCGGGAGGGTTAGCATGGTTTTTGGTTATAACTATCATCTCCCGACTATTCAAAGCCGAGCACCCCGACTAGACTTTGGAATTGCTCCGATCCCCCAAGTCAATCCCGACAATCAGGTTAATTTCGCGAATTACTGGCTGGAAACCGTCTCCAAAAACTCTGAACATCCCGACGAAGCTTGGGATTTTCTCTTATTCGCCACCCAAAAAGACCAGGTAAAAAAATATCTTGAAAAAACCAAACGACCAACCGCTTTGAAATCGCTCATTACCAGCCAAATGGAAGATGAATATCTCCACGCTTCAGTCGTTCAAATTCTAACCGCCACTAATTGGTACCAGGGCCGGGAGCCTCTAGCCGCCGAACAAACATTTAAAGAAATGATCAGTCAACTTAACAACGCTGTTGACGAAAGAGAAAAAAAGGAAATCCTTGAAACCGCGGTTGAAAAAATAAATCAAACAATTAAAGAATGAAAAAAATAATATTTTTCATCTTAGTTGGCCTGTTGACGGCTGAAACCTGTTTGGCTCTTCCTCTTCCGGAACTTATTCCCAAAGAGTGCCGGCAAGGTGGAGAATGCGGTCTGTGCCAATTTTTTCAAACAGTTATTAACGCCAGCGACATTATTCTGGCTTTGACCGGAATTATGGCGGTTGTAATGTTCGTTTATGGCGGCTTTACGATGATTATCGCTTATGGCAACGAACAACTGATTGAAAGAGGCAAAAAAATACTGATAGCAACGGTTATTGGAATTGGCATAGTTTTGCTCGCCTGGACTTTTGTCCATATCGTTATTCAATCAATCACCGGCGGTGATTTTAATAATTGGTGGGAAGTCACTTGTTAAAAATAAATTAATTTTTCAAAATGGCCAAAAAAATAATTTTCAGTCTCCTAATAATCAGCCTTTTAACTCCAATTAATCCTGTTTTTGGCATTGAAGACCCTTTGGAAATTCATGGAAATATCCCTCTTTTGGCTTCCCGAGTAATCAACTATTTCATCGGGATAACCGGGATTTTCGCTTTAGTCGCTTTTGTTTACGGCGGTTTTCTCTGGCTGACCTCGCGGGGAAACACTAATCAAATTGAAAAAGGAAAAAACACAATGCTCTGGGCAGTTATCGGAATCGCCACCATTCTCAGCTCTTATGCGATTGTTAACTTTATTGTCTCGGCTTTTGTCAATAGCGGTGGATAACAAAATTTGCCTGATTTCCAAAAAATGTTATAATTTTGACATAAAATAAAAATAAGCGCGTCTAACGCGACTAATAGGAAGGGAGGTGACAAAAATGAAAAAACACAAAACAATTTTAGCCGGGATAATCGGAATTTCTCTGTTTATCTTGCCGCTGGCCGCTTCTGCTGATTTTTTTGGAGGATTTGATCCTGGCTGGGGAAACGACAATCTTCTAGATATAATCGCCAGTGTTATCAATATCTTAATGGGGCTCCTTGGAGTCTTGGCTGTTCTACTGTTTCTTTACGGCGGTTTTACTTGGATGATCGCCGCCGGCAATCCCGACAAAGTGGAAACCGCCAAAAAAATAATCTTGGCCGCGGTTATCGGATTAATTATTATCTTCCTTTCTTGGGCTTTGGCTCAATTTATTGTTGGAACTCTTTCCAACGCTACCGGTGTTTCAGTATAATTTTTTTTACCAAAAAGGGGCAGTTGCCCCTTTTTGGTAGAAACTTTAATTTTTATTTATGACCAGATTTTCAAAAAAAATAAAAATCAATTTTTTAGTAATTTTAACTGTCGGCTTAGTTTTTTCGCTTTTTTTCGCCCAACCTTGTCAAGGTTTCACCCCCGGAATTAACGGCCTTTTAGAAAATCTTGAAGAGATGGACGTGGGTTTTGAATCAAACTTGATTACGGTAGTTAAAAAAATTATCGATGGAGTTTTTGGAGTGATTGGGGTTATTTTCTTTGTTCTGCTTTTTTACGGCGGTTTTATCTGGATGACCGCCGCCGGCAGTACCGACCGAATCGCAACCGCCAAAAAAATAATCTTGGCCGCGGTTATCGGAATCGCGATTACTTTGCTATCTTACACCTCGGCTATTTTTATTACTGATATTTTAAAAACGGCGATTGGCGGCAGTCAATAGCCGTTTAATTAAAATAAAAATAAAAAAGCGCCTTGAAACTCAAGACGCTTGTTTTTTTTAGATGCCATCCAAACTGACAATGGCATCATAATACCTTTCTTCGCCATTAATTTTCTTTTTAATGGCCTTATTCCCTGTTTTGAAAGTTTCTTCATCAAGGAACCTGCCAGTGGCCCCATGATAAATTTTTACTTTGTAGCTTTGCTCCCAGGGAAGGTAGACTTCCCGGGAGCTTTTCGGAGGGATAATAACATTTAACTCCCGAAAGCCGAGAATTCTCGGCTTTAAAGAAACTTCCCGGGGGTTTTCCATCAAGATAACCGCTTGGCCGAACGAACCAGGGCCAACTTGACAGCGGCCACCGTAGTTAAAAGTCCGACTCCGGCTAATATCCTTTATTGCCGCAGCGGCGTCCTCTCGGGCGTCTGAATCGGAAATATCCCCCAAAGCCAGAGCGGCGCCATAGTCTCCGTAATAGCCGCCGCCAACCGCCCTTAAGGCGACTTGGGAAGTAGGAATCGGTTTTCCGGGGTCAAGATATTCTAACCCTTCGCGGCCACCTCGGCCGTGAAAATATCCGCCAGTGGTGGTTAAACTGGAACAACCGACCCCGACCAAAATCAATCCAACAACAACAATCTTTTTCATTTCCTCTCCTTCCTTTTCCTTCCTTTTCCTTTCTTTTCTTTTAACTCGCGATTTCAAAGCTTCAACAAATTATAATATCAAAATAATTCTTTTTTGTCAATACTAATAATTTATTTTTTTAATTTTTAAGAAATATTTTACTAAAATAAAAGAAATTATTCCTTTTTTAGTCTTTTCCTTATTTCTAAGATTTTCTTAAAATATTCCCAACCAACCTTAAAAACATTCACCCGACTTTTTCGAGATTGATTCTTCCGGTCAGACCAGTTAAGCGGTTTTTCAACCACTGAAAAACCTGATTTTTCAGCCAAAATCACCAACTCAGAATCAAAAAACCAGCTATTATCGGCGATTTTTGAAAGCAATTCAGTTTTTACTTTTTGGTTGACTGCTTTACAGCCGCAGGAGAGATCATTGGTTTTTAAACCCAATAGAAATTTAACTAAAAAACGATAACCTTGAGAAATAATTTTCCGGCCAAAACTTCGCTCAACTATTGACTGCTTTTGAAACCGGGAACCAATTGCTAAATCGGCTCCCTGACTAATTTCCTTGACCAGCTCGGGGAGAATCTCCAAACCCATCGCCAAATCAGCATCCAAAAAAATATAGCAGTCAGCTTGATATTTTTCCCAGGCCGCCCGAACAGCCGCTCCTTTGCCCGGTTCGGCTAGGCCGAACCAATCAACTTCTTTGAACCGCTCGGCCAATTCCCGGCCAAGGCCTTCAGCCTCCAAATTAGAGCCATTGTCAGCAATGACGATTTTAACCGAATCTTGAGGAAAATTCCACCGGCAAAAATCAACCAGCCGACTAACGCTTTCGGTAATTGTTTTTTCTTCATTATGGCTTGGAAGAGTAATTAAAATTTTCATAATTAACCGATTAAATCAATTAACCCGGTAGACGATCGCCTGACCATCTTGATGAATTTTTTGAAAATAAAAATTATCGTCAAGATTTTTGATTAACGACCGATGATCTTTAGTAACCACTAAGTAACTTGCCTGAAAATCCCGTTTAACGATTTGATAGAGCTGTTCGGCCCGACCGCCCAGAGTGGCTTCCCGCCATTTTTGATAACGATCCGGATCATAGAAATAACTAAACCGGGGATCAAGGCCGACTAAATAACGATTTTTGGAATTATAATAAAACAAGGCCGGAAAATCATCCCAATCACTGTGAAAGACAATTTCGCCCGGCTGACTGACTTGTTTCAAAAATTCGGAAGATTCCTTGAGATAATTTAAACCAAGACCGGTTGAAAGAGCTTTTTTTTCGGAAATCAGAATTCCTAAAATTCCGAAAACTAAGGCAACCGCCGGCAAAATAACCGTCAGTTTGACAGCCAACCGAAAATGGCCGGGCGGCCAAAAAAGAACCGCCAGCCGACGCAGTTTTAACTGAAAATCGCCGAGTGATCCGAGGGCGGAAAAAACCGCCGCTCCAAAAAGAACTCCAAAAGGAATAAAATATTCAATATTTCGACGGGAAAGAACCAGCGCCCCGAGAAAAAATAAACTAAGCAAAAACAAAAACTTAAGCGGTTCGGCCAGCCGCCGACGATAATACCAGCCTAAAACAACCGCCGGCAGAAAAAAAACCAAACCAAACCAGCTATTAACGAAAAAAGCCTTTAAGCCGTAAGGATACCATTCGGCACCAACTCCAACCTCCGGACTGTTTAAAAAATTCAACCAAGCGACCCGGACAACCTGAAACCAATAAAAATTAAGATTATTCGGAAAATAAGGATTAATTATCAACCCGAACAGCCAACCAATACTGATTGCCGCCAAAACCTTCAGCCGGCCGGCTGAAAAAACGCCTCTTAAAAAAACACCAACCAATTCCTTAATTCCGGCCAAACGATTTTTTTCAGACGCCGCTTCCCAACCGCCCGCCAGAAGATAACAAAAACCAAAAATTCCGAGCAAAAACCAGCCTCCATAACTCCAGACATAAAAAAAGGCGAGGACTGCCAACCAAAAATATCGTTTCGCTAAAATAGCATAAACGGCTAAAAAACAAATTATTAGTGAAAACGGCTGAGCTTTAACCAGACTAAGCCGAAAAACCAACCCTTGAGAAACAAAAAGCGCTAAACTGTAATAAAAGGCGCGGGCAACTCCAAGCCGGCCAAGCAGCCAGCAAAAAACCGCCAAAACCGCCGCCGCCATAATTGCCTGAACTATCTTGACCGCCGCCAACGGAGGTAAAACAGCCGCCCAAGGAGCGGCTAAGAGGTGATAAAGAAGATGATGGTCGGCATAATTCTCCGCCAAGACGGTGAACGGCAACCAGGAAAAATTTCTAACCGGCCCGGCTTGAGCGGTTAATTCTGCCATCTTGGCGTGATAAAAAGCGTCCGGACCGGGAAAAACCGGAGCCGCTTGAAACCAGAAAAAAATAATCAAAGAAATTAAAAAAACCAGCAAACAAGCTAATTGCCGGTTGGTTTTTAGCCAATTGTCCACCCGCTGCCAAAAAATCATAAATTATCTTAAACTCTCCGCTTAAGCTCTTTTTTTAAAAAATCAACCCAAGGAACAGCCGCCGGATTCTGATTGTTGAGAATAGCCAAATAAAAACTCAGCCAAGAGCCGAAAAGCAAAACTTCCAAAGCAATTGCCAGACGATCGTCGCCTTCAGCTGAATACTCAAGAGCTTTGATTTTTTGTTTTTTAAGAACTTTTTCAGTAGCTTCAACCCGCCGGCCAAGTTCGGCCGGATATTGATTTGAGCTTAGGAAAAAAAATTTGGTTTGCCGGGCAACCGGCTTTGGAAAACTCAACCCTTCCAAAAGATGATGATTGATTTCAGGAAGATATTTACCGAAAGCAAAATTTTTGGCGCTTTCGTTAAGTTGATTTTGAATTACCCGAGCGTTGCCGGAAAGAAAATCTCCAGCAACAACAACCGAAAGAAAACCAGCCAACCGAGAGGCAAACAGTTTGGCTAAATTCTTCCGACTGGAAATTTCCGGGTTAAACAAGCTGTTGGCGATTTTTGCCTGTTCAAGAGCCCGATTAAATCGGACTTTTGTTAAATTTATCACCTTAATTTTCTTAAAAATTCCAAGCAGAGCACCGAGCTGGAGACCAAGGCCGTAACGGGGCTGGCCGCAGGGATTATTTTTTGATTTTAAATCAACTAGAGAAATTCCGTTCCTTTTGGCTAAAACAGCCAATTGACCGCCGCCGGCCAAGCAAATTATCTTTGCTTGACGACTTCGGGCCTCGGAAAAGCAGCCAAGGGTTTCGGCGGTGTTTCCAGAATAACTTGAAACAACCACCAGACTCCGACGATTAACAAAACCCGGCAACCGGCCGCTCCTAACCAGAATCAGCGGCAATTTTAATTCAGGCGCCCAAATACTTCTAACTATTTCCGAAGCAAGATTTGAACCGCCCATTCCGACAACAACAATATTTTCAAAACTTTTCCGGGTGGAAAGCTTTAATTCGCCGGCTTTTTCCCAACCTTCAAAAATTTGAACCGGCAGCCGAGAAATTGATTCAGGAACTTTTGACTGCTGAAATTTAAAAAAATTTTTGACGTCATCCAAAATATTCATATAGCCGTTAAATTTTTTTAATAATCAAGATTAGTTGTATTTTACCAAAAATCCGAAAATTTTTCCAATCTCCCTTAAAACAAAAACCATTAAATAAGTCAAGTTTTCTTAATTGATTTTTTTTAACTGATTGTTGTATAATATAAAAACTAAATCTCTCTAAAATTAATGGGATTTTTTTATGTCTGGACACAGCAAATGGGCAAAAACTCACCGTCAAAAAGCGGCTAGCGACGCTAAACGGGGAGCAATTTTCACCAAATTAGGCAATCTAATCACTCTTGCCGCTCGTCAAGGCGGCGGTGATCCAGAAATCAATTTTAAACTTAGACTAGCTGTTGAAAAGGCGAAAAACGCCAATATGCCTAAAGATAATATTGAACGAGCAATTACCCGAGGCGCCGGAAACGCCGGGGAAGGCGAAATTATTGAAGAAACTGTTTATGAAGCTTTTGGACCGGCTAAAAGCGCTTTACTGATTGAGACGGTCAGCGACAATAAAAACCGAACTCTTACCGAAATAAAAACCATTCTAACCAAAAACGGCGGCCAACTAGCTGGTTCAGGCAGTGTTAAATGGATGTTCTCGCCAAAAGGGGAAATCATCGTCAGCCAAGAATCTCTCCAACAAAAAAATCCCGAAGAGCTGGAGCTTGCTTTAATTGACGCCGGGGCTGAAGAAATCGCCAAAAACAACAGCTGGAAAATTCAGGTTCCAGTTGATCAACTTCAAGAAATTGAAACAAAAATCCAAAAAAATTTAGGCATGGAAACTAAAGAATCGGCTTTGATTTTTCGAGCCAAGCCGGAAAATCAAATCAAAATTAACGATCCGGCCGTTAAAAACAAAATAGCCGAATTAATCAAGGCTTTGGAAAAATCTCCCGATGTCAGCAATATTTTTACCAATGTCGCTTAAAACTTCACCAAAAAAAATTATTATCGGTATAGATCCCGGAGTCGCCGACACCGGCTACGGCATTATCGCCGTCCAAGGAAACCAAACCGATGTTATTGACTATGGCTCAATTAAAACTCCTAAAAAACAAAATTTAGCCGAACGGCTGGCGACAATTGAAAAAGAATTTACCGGCCTAATTAAAAAACACCAACCAGAACAATTGGCGATTGAAAAAATATTCTTTTCCAAAAATACCAAAACCGCTCTGGCAGTCGGTCAAGCTCGGGGGGTTGTTCTGGCGGCAGCCGCGAAGCACCGGCTAAAAATAATTGAGCCTACCCCGAACCAAATCAAACAGGGAGTGACTGGCTACAGCCGGGCTCCAAAACGTCAAATACAAAAAATGATAAAAATTATTTTAAAACTAAAAGAGATTCCCCAGCCGGACGATGCCGCCGACGCCCTGGCTGTCGCTCTTTACGCCGCCGGCTGCAATCAAGAACTAATTTAATATGCCAAAAAGAAAAAAATTAAAAATCGCTCAAATTGCCGCCGAAGTTTCTCCATTTTCTCAAACCGGGGGACTTGGTAAAGTCGCTTCTTCGCTACCAAAAGCTCTTAAACGCCTAAACCACGAAGTTTTAATAATTACTCCGTTCTATTCAAAGCTAATAAACAAAAAAAAATACCAACTAAAAACCACTACTACTAATCAAAAAATTTTTTTGGACGAAAAAAATTTCCGTCAAGCCGACTATCTTCAAGGCTATCTTAACGACGACCTACCAATTTATTTTGTCGCTAATCAAAAATTTTTTGGACAAAAGAAAAGCATCTATGGCTCCAATTTTGAAAACCTCCGATTTTTATTCTTTAATCTGGCTGCTCTTAACTTCCTTAAATACCTCAACTGGCAGCCAGATATCATCCACTGTCATGATTGGCACACCGGCTTAATTCCTTGGTTTTTAAACAATCGCTTCAAGAATGACGAATTCTGGCGGCCAGTCACCACAGTCTTTACTATCCATAATCTCACTTTCCAGCTCGGCCAAAACTGGTGGTCAATTAGAAAAAACCTTAGAGACGACGGCAGTAGTCCGCTACCGGCGGCCGAAGAAATTAAAAAAATCAAAAGAATTAATTTTGCCAAGCGAGCGATAATGAACGCCGAAGTCATTAACACTGTTTCAGAAACTTATCGCCAAGAAATAATAACCAAAGACTTTGGAGAAGATCTTCACCGAGTCCTAAAAAACCGGCAGAAAAAGGTTTTTGGAATCATCAACGGAATTGACTACCAAGACTACAACCCGCTTTCCGACCCCGGCTTGAAACAACGCTACAGCTTTAAATCTCCAGAAAGAAAAAAAGCCAATAAAGAGGCGCTTCAAAAGTATCTTAAATTAAAAATTTCCCCCAAAACCCCAATTATCTGCGGCACTTCCAGAATCGCCGAGCAAAAAGGATTTAGACTGCTTTTAAAAATCGCCGAGCCGCTCCTCCGGCAAAACGTCCAAATAGTGATTATGGGCAGCGGCGACCAGGAGATCGCCGCCGAACTAGCTAAAATTCAAAAAAAACATCCAAAAAAATTCGTTCTAATTCCGTTTAATTCAAAAAAAGAAACTTCAATCTACGCCGGTTCTGATTTTTTTCTGCTTGCCTCCCGGTTTGAGCCCTGCGGCCTTAATCAGTTAATCGCTCTCCGCTACGGCTGTATTCCGATTGTCCATCATATCGGCGGTCTGGCCGACACTATTGTTAATTTCAATCCTCTAACCGGCAAAGGCAACGGCTTTAGTTTTAAAAAATATCGCCCTTTTGACTTGTTTGCCGCGATTATCCGAGCCTTGGAAACCTACAAACACCGGGAAACCTGGGAAAAACTGATTATTTCAGGAATGACCGAAGCCAATTCCTGGAAAATTCCGGCTCAAAAATATCTTGAGCTCTACAAAACCGCTGTTAAAATCAAAGAAAAAAACAACCAAAAAAAAATATGAACTGGATCAATCTTTTTCATATCTACCAACCGCCCGGCCAACGACCGGAAATTTTTAAAAAAGTAACCGAAGAAAGTTATTTTTTAATTATTAAACTTTTAAAAAAATACCCTCGCTTAAAAATCACTTTAAATATTTCCGGCTCGCTCTTGGAACAGCTCGGCCGGGAGCATCGGTTTATTAAAGAATTAATTTCTTTGATAAAAGCCGAAAAAATCGAACTTACCGGAACGGCCAAATACCACCCGATTCTGCCACTGTTGCCGGCAGCCGAAATAATCCGGCAAATTAAATTAAATGATCAAACGGCTAAAAAATTTTTCGGCCGGCTTTATCGGCCAAAAGGATTTTTTCTTCCGGAAATGGCCTATAGCCGGCCGGTTGGAAAAATCATCCGAACGGCCGGCTTTGACTGGCTCGCCTTGGACGAAATCCATCTGCGAAAAAAAACAGTCCGGCCGGAAATCGGCTATTTGATCAACGGCCTAGACCTTAAAGCTGTTTTTAGAAACCGGCAGTATTCAAAATCTTTTCCTCCGGAAAAAATAATTAAAAACTTCAACCGGCTGAAGCAGGAAAAATTTCTTGTTACCGCCCACGACGGCGAGCTTTACGGCCATCATCACCGAAATTGGCGGGTTTTTTCCGATAAAATTTTCCAGTCGCCAAAAATAAACTTTCTGACTGTTTCAGAATATCTAAAAAAACTCACTTTAATTGAAAAAATTTCCCCGCGACCGGCCAGCTGGGAGTCTCAGCCAAAAGAATTAAGCCGAAAAAATCCCTACGCTCTTTGGAATAATCCGGATAATTTTATCCAAAAAGAGCTTTGGCGGCTGGACCGGCTCGCTTTAGCGGCTATTGAAAAAAATTCCGGCGATCCAAACCACTGCCAAGCGCGACAGCGGTTGGATCGGGCCCAGGCAAGTTGTGGCTGGTGGTGGGCTTCGGAAAAAAAACCAAGCGCTTTTTCAAACATCGCCTGGAATCCCGAACAAATCAAAAAAAACGCCCAAGAAATGATTGAAGCCGTCCGAACCATCCAAACTGTTCCAAAAAAAACAAAACTCCGGGCGGAAAAAATATATTTTCAACTTATGAAAAAAGTCTGGACTCATCACTGGAAATATTATGGTTAAAAAAACTTTATTGAAAAAATTTTTAATCTTAAAATCCCCCCAGAGGCCAAAGAGTAATTTTGAATCCCTGAAAAACGACACTTATTCAATCTACGCCCAGGGGCTTTTGGCGGCCGGAGCGATTGACCAAGCTGAAATTATTTATCTCAGTCCAAAACTAACCAACCAAAGCATTCAGATAAAGAAGGGGATAACAATTCATTTTTTTAAAAATCCGGCGGCGGCGGCCAAAATTATCCAACAGCCCTGGGAGCTTGTTTTAGTAAGAGGCAATTACTCCCAATGGCAACCGCTTCTAAAAAAAATTTCAGCTGAAATTAAAATGTTTTACGCCGCTGATTCCGACTTCTGGCCGCGATTCTGGAATCCCAAAGAAATTGACATTGTTTTTGTCGACGAAAAAAAATACGGCCGGGAGCTGAAACGAAAATATCCTTGGCTGACCGCCCCGATTCTTGAAAAAGCGGTTAATGAAAAAATCTTTAAGCCGAAAAAAACCGCTAAAAAATTTGACCTTTGTTATGTCGCCGGTTTTTTACCTTGGAAAAATCACAACCAACTCTTTTCTCAAATCGCCAAACTGCCCGAACCTTGGAAAATAAAAACCGTTCTGGTCGGCAATACTTTTAACCGAGAACGAATCGCCTGGGTTCTTTCTTGGAAATATAAAGTCTGGTTTAAATGGACCGGCTCTCTCGGCTCCCGAAAAGTCGCCGACTATCTCCGCCAAAGCAAATTTTCAGTCTTTCCCGGAGAGCTTGACGCCAACCCGCGTGCTTTAACTGAAAGCCTTGCCTGCGGAATTCCGGTTCTGATTAACTCTGATATTACCGGCGGTCGCCACTTAATCAACTCAAAAACCGGAATCAGCCGGCCACTCCATCAATTTCACCAAGGAATCTCTTGGCTAAAAAAACACTATCGGAATTTTTCTCCGGAATTATTTTTTCAAAAAAATCTCCGGCTGGAAAAAATAATTTCAGAAAGTTTCTTGAAGCCGATTGAGCAAGTAAAAGCGAAAAAAAATAATCAAACTAAAAAAAATGATTAAAATCGCTCTAGCAAAAGCTCCAAATAAAATCCATCTAAAATACGGCCGAGCCTTAAGGGCGTTGGGAGCCAGAACAAAATTCTTTGAAATCAATCCGGTTGACTGGCAGGAAAAATTAAAAAAAATCATTCCAGAGATTAAAGCGGTTGTCTGGCATTCCAATGATAAAGGAAAATACTACCGAGAAATCCACGACCGAATTTTTTTTATTGAAAAAATTTTTCAACTGCCGGTTTTTCCCAATCTTAGACAATATTTTTCCTTTAACGACAAAATTAAACAATTTGATATTTTCAAATATCTAAAAATCCCTCAACCAAAAACTTTTATCAGCTACCAAAAAGAATCAGCTTTAAAATTCTGCCGAGAAACAAAATATCCTTTTATTTTGAAAGACGCTCACAGCGCCTCCGGTTTGGGAGTGTTTTTAATCACCAGCCAAAGTCAAGCTGAAAAAATTGTCCGGAAAATATTTTCGCCGAACGGCTGGAATTCAATTTTTAGCCATTTCTACGCTCAAGAATTTATTCCCGGGCTGGAAAAAAGCCTCCGGGTAATTACTGTCGGCCCGAAGGCGATTTTCGGCTACTGGCGAACCAGCGAAGTTAGCGACTGGAAGCACAACGCCGGCAGTGGCCGGGTGTCTACTGAAAAAGTGCCGGCCGAGGCTTTGAAAATTTCAAAAAAAATATCCCGAAAAATGAACTACCACTGGATGTCCTACGATTTTATCACCGCCGATCGAAAACTGCTTTGTCTGGAGTCTTCCTGCAATTTCGGAGTCGCCGGCGCCCGGCGACTCGGCCGCGACATTAGAAAAATCCAAATGAACCATCTTTTAAGCCAACTTAAAAAAAACAACAAATAATGTTATATTAATTATATATGAAATCGGAAATACGGGGAGATTTTTTTAAGAAAAAATTTGTCTTAATCGCTCCTAAAAGAGGGGGCCGGCCGGGTAAAACCGGCCTTTCCGGGACTAATCAACCAAAAGTTTCAATTAAGAAAAACTGTCCTTTCTGCCCGGCCAATATCGCTTCGGCCGGCCGAAGCCGACTAACCGTCCCGGCCGAAAAATCCGAACAACCCTGGCTTATTAAAGTGATTGACAACAAATTCCCAGCGCTCTCCCAAAACAATCCCAAAGCATAC
>CAZSPT010000019.1:0-15186 GCA_964608895.1 uncultured Gammaproteobacteria bacterium
TTGATTACCGCTCGGCGGGCTTTAGAAGAAAACCGGGAAGTCTTCGCTCTGCCCGGGAACATTGACCGCCCCGGCTCCCAAGGAACCAACCGGCTAATCCAGCGGGGCGCTAAACTTGTTTCAAAAATTGAGGACATTCTTGAAGAAATCAAACCGGAACAGCCGGCTTTGAAATTAACCTAAAATTGACAAAATCCTAAAACCCGTTAAACTAAATATTAGAATTAAAAATAACCGCTTTTAAAAATATGTCTGATCTGGTGATCGTTGAGTCGCCGACTAAGGCAAAAACCATTTCCAAATTCCTTGGAAAAAAATTCAAAATAAAATCCTCTTTCGGGCACCTTCGGGACCTTCCGAAAAAAAAACTCGGAGTATCGGTTGACAACGACTTTCAGCCGGAATATGTTATCCCCGACAAAAGCAAAAAAAATGTCCAAGAGTTGAAAAAAACAGCCGCTGAAGCAGACCGGATTTATTTCGCCACTGACGAAGACCGGGAAGGAGAAGCAATTGCCTGGCATCTTGCCGAAATCTTCGGCCTTGAACCGAAAAAAACCAATAGAATAACTTTTCATGAAATCACCGCGGAAGCAATCAAAGAAGCTTTGAAAAATCCCCGAACGATTGACACCAACTTGGTTAATGCCCAACAAGCTCGACGGATTCTTGACCGGCTGGTTGGTTACGAACTCTCTCCTTTTCTTTGGAAAAAAGTCGCCAAAGGACTCTCGGCCGGCCGAGTGCAGTCTGTCACCGTCCGGCTAATTGTTGAGCGAGAACGGGAAATTAGAAAATTTAAACCTCAAGAATACTGGGAAATTTTCGGAGATTTTCAAACCAAAACTCAAGAAAAACTTCAAGGAAAACTTCAAAAAATAAAAGGAAAAACTCTAGACAAACTGGCAATCGGTTCTGAAAAAGAAGCCAAAGAAATAACCGAACGACTGGAAAAAGCCGACTTTTACATCGCCAAGGCTGAAAAAAAAGAAGTCAAGAAAAACCCTCTCCCTCCTTTCACCACCTCAACCCTTCAGCAGGAAGCCAACCGCCGGCTGAATTTTTCGGCCAAACAAACAATGATGATTGCTCAGCAGCTTTACGAAGGAATTGAAACCAATGGCCAATCTCTCGGCTTAATAACCTATATGAGAACTGATTCAGTCAATCTGGCAAAAAAATTCTTGGCTGAAGCGGCTGAATATCTCAAACAAAACCTTGGCCCGGAATATTCCAAAACCAAAAACTATCAAACTAAAAGCCGGGGAGCCCAGGAAGCGCACGAAGCGATTCGGCCGACTGAAGTGGACCAAACTCCGGAAAAGCTAGCGACCTGCCTGAACGCCAATCAGTTGAAACTTTATCAGCTGATTTGGCGGCGAGCGGTGGCCAGCCAAGCGGCCGCCGCCAAACTGGAAGCGACCAATATTGAAATCAACACCGGCGACGACCGCCAAACTTTCCAAGCGGCCGGACAGGTGATAAAATTTGACGGTTTTTTGAAAATCTATCCGGCCTCAATTAAGGACGAGCTACTGCCGGCGGTCAGCCAAGGGGACTCTCTCAATTGTTTGGAGATAAAACCAATTCAAAAATTCACCCAGCCTCCGGCCCGCTACAGCGACGCCGCCCTGGTCAAAGCCTTGGAAAAAAGAGGCATCGGCCGGCCGTCAACCTACGCCCCGACCATTGCCACTATCATTGACCGAGGTTATGTTGAGCGAATCGATAAAAAAAAGCTCCAGCCGACTGAAATCGCGATGGTTGTCAACGACCTGTTAGTTAAACATTTTTCCCGAATTATTGACTACGACTTCACCGCTGAAATGGAGGAAAACCTTGATAAAATAGCCGAGGGGAAAAAGAAATGGCGGCCGGTCATCAAGGAATTCTACGCCCCCTTCAAAAAAAACCTCACTTCCAAAGAAAAAGAAATAACCAAAAAAGAATTGACTGAAGAACAAACCAATCAAAAATGCGAAAAATGCGGCAGTCCGATGGTTATAAAAGTCGGGCGGTTTGGAAAATTTCTCGCCTGCTCCAATTATCCCGAATGCAAAAACACCAAAAAACTTACTGATTCAAAAAACAACCAAGTTAATCCTCCGAAAATTCTGGAAGAAAAGTGCCCGGAGTGCGGAGCCAACTTGGTTTTGCGAAAAGGCCGCTATGGAGAGTTTAAAGGCTGTTCCAATTACCCAAAATGCAGATACATTAAAAAAGAAACCAGCGACCTTAATTTAAAATGCCCAAAATGCGATTCCGGAAAAATAGTCCTGAAGCGCAGCCGAAAAGGGCCTTTTTACGGCTGCGACCAGTATCCAAAATGCGATTTTGCCTTTTGGGGAAAACCAAGTGAAAATAAATGTTCGGAATGCGGCTATCCAATGATAATTCAAAAAAATGGAGAAAAATGCGCCAACAAAGAATGCTCCGGAAACAATTGAAGAAAAAAAATCAGCGAAATAAAAAATCCCCGCTTTAAAGCGGGGATTTTTACCTTAATCTTTAGTTACAATTGTTAGAAAGTTCATATGTCCCTAAATAGGCTCGCATTGCAAAAACGGCGTCAGCGGCGTCAACGAAGCCGTCATGATTATAATCAGCGTGGCAGTCATAATTAGAGTCATCTGCGGCAGTAGTTGATCTGACCCAAATATCATTAATAATCAGCGTATCTTCAGGACTAAACTTACCGTCTCCGTTAAGATCGCCGACCGGACAATCATCAAGAACTTCAGGAGCGGGAAGCTGTTCAATTATTGGTACGCCAATGTCGTTACTATTGTCATAATAAGACCAACCAACGCAAGTATTGGTTTCAAAATCGCAAGGAGTTTCTGCTCCCAGACAATCAGCATGTTCTTCGCAATATCCCAATATTGTTGCCGGGTCTTCTTGATTAATCGGAGAAACACTAACGGCGGCTTCGCCAATTACTGAAGTCTTAAAAACGCAGCTACCAATTTCACACTCACCGTTTTGGTCGCAAATTTGAAACTTATTATCAATGTTATTGGGACTTGCAAAAGCCCGATGGGCCGGATTATTTTCTTTTTGCTTAAAAACATCCATATAAGTGTCTTGGTCGCCTGAAATATCACCTAAATAAACTCCTCCTCCGCAAGGAATAATTCTATAATAAGAAGAATTATTATTATTATATTTATAAAACATTGGTTTGAAAACCTTAACAGTTGATTTTTGCGACGGAATTCCCAGCCATTGGCAAAAGCCGGTCCCAAACGGACATTCAAGATCTAAATCAGGAAAAAAAGGAACATTCCAATCGCGATACTCTACTGTCCTGTTATTCGACAAAGATTGAAGTTTTATCTTATGTTCTCCCGGCCGAATAATATCCACATTTTCATCATCAGCGATAACTTTAAACTTTTGTTCATTCCCGGTAACTTCATCAGCAGTCGCGCCCAGGCCTTTTCCGTCTTTTCCGTTAATAATTGACAAAAACTTTCCGGTAGCGTCGTTTTTCAGGGTAATAATATCACCATTATGAAGATGGGAGGGGATTTTAGCGACAACCGCCTTAGGATCGCTTTGATAATATTCATCCTGCAAAAGAGTAAACTCAGGATCGCCGACTAAGCCGAACTCTCCATATTTTTGGCCATTCTTTAAAACTAAGAATTTAGTGAGTGATTCATTGGTGATAAAATCCCAAGGAGAATCTTTGCTAAGAACAATATTAACAAGTTTTCTAAAATCAACCGGGTTGATAAAGCCGTCCTTATTGACGTCCAGCAGACCGTCGTCTTCAACACTGTAACTCGCGCTGGTGTCGCCTTTGAGATAACTGAGAGCGTTAATCATCTTCTGAATGTCAACCGCGTCAACTTTGCCGTCTCCGTTAATGTCTCCTCTGACTCCGTCGGCGGATTTTGTCGGGATAAAGTTAAGTTCAGCTAAATCTTCACTGCCGCCCCATTTTTTCAAAGTCTCAATACAGAGATATCCGCAGCCAGTTTTTTCATCAGTCGCGGCTGGCAAAGCCAATTCTTTTTCAACCAGTTTAAACTTATAGCCGCTTTCCCGGCCGGAAGTATAAATTTTATTTCCTTTGGTAATAACTATCTTCGCCAAATTCTCGTCATAATATCCAAGGTCTGGAATAAAATTAGTAGACAAACCTATTTCTTCTTTTAAACCGGTTCGGCGAGACCAACGATTCTGGGCGGGATTATAAACATAGAGTTCCCCGTTTTTACCCCAAAGAACAACCCGGCCACCGCCAAAAGGATGATAATAGCCGACTTTTGGAATAAACTTTTCCGGCAGACCTTGGGCCTTTTTCTGGTCGGCGGTGTATTCATTCCAATTCCCGGTCTTTTTGTTATAGACAAAACAGCGTCCTTGTTCGTTCCAAAGAACAACCCGGCCGCCGCCAAAAGGATGATAATAGCCGACTTTTGGAATAAACTTTTCAAATTCCTCTATTTTGCGATTCTTGGCAAGAACGGAAATTTCCCGGGCGGAAAGGTGCCGGTTAAAAATTCTCACTTCGTCAAGATAGCCGTTATAACCGGCTTTAGTGCCGGGAACCCCGCCGATCAACAGATTATTTTGGCAACTTTTAATCGGCGAATCAACGGCTCTTGAGGCGGATTCTTCTCCATTGATATAAAGCTTAAGACTCCGGCCGTCATAGACGCAGGCGGCGTGATACCAGCGGTCGGGCGCTAACCGAGGCCCCCGCAAAACATAATTGTTGTCGTCTCGCCCTTTAACCAAACAATTTAAAGTGTTGTAGAATCCGTTATAAAGCTGGAAGCTGTAATCATGATCGGCAATATTGGTGATAATTCTTTCGTTTCTTTTTTGAGGTTTGTCATTTTTAAGAAAGGCCGAAATAGTGAACTGATAACTGGCGCTGAAATCAATATCATTTCGGTAATTGACCGAAACAACTCTTTGGCCGCCGGAAAAATTCAGATAGCGGAGAAAATTAGATTCCCGGGGGAAAGTGCGTCCGGATTCTCCAAATGGCCGGCCGGCGTCGGAATCAATAAATCCGTGGCGGTTGTTTCCGGAATAATCGTTAAAATCGCTGTCAAAAGGATAATAAGCAACCAGGCCGTTGAAAAGATTCGCCTGATTTCCTCCTTTCAGCGGCAAACCATCGTTATTAAAAACATTTTCATAAGAATAGCACTGACCGGTTCCAGGGTGGCAACCGTAATTTCGGCCTTGAGAATCCCAAAGAATAATTCTTCCTTTGGCGCCTAAAGGATAGTAATGAATGGCGACCGGATTAAAAACATCCAAAATCGGACGGTCAGTGTTCCTTAAAGTAAAATGAGAAGTCAAATTGTTCCAAGTTTTGTTTTTTTCGTTAAAAGAAGAAACTTTCTGTCTACTCCAAAGCAAAACCTGTTCATCAAAAGGATAAACGTCTCCGGCGATTAAAATCTGCTTATCGTCTAATTCGGAAAAATACTGATAGTCGGAAATATCCGGACTGATTAATCTGGAAATTCCAATGGCAAAGTTAACCGAGAAAAATCCTAAAATAACCGGAGTCAAGATAAGCACCGACAAAGCAAGGGCGCCGACCACTTCAGTTTTGGTTTTAACGGCAGTCGGAGTTTGTTTTTTAGCTTTAGGCATAATTTTCTAAAAAATTATTGTTTTTTATTTATTTAAACCAGATTATTTGTTAAAATAATCAAGAATAGTTTTATTTAGATATATTATAGCACAAAATAATCTTTTAAGTCTAAAAAATCTAACTGTGGAAAATGCCCTCTGGATTAATTGAAGAAAAATTTCAAAAACTTTTAAAAACCCTGGAAAATAACAATTATTCGGCTGAGGATTTAATGATTGTCCAAGAAGCTTTTATTTTGGCTCAAAAAGCCCACCAAGGCCAGAAGAGAATTTCCGGCCGACCCTATATCACTCATCCTTTGGCGACCGCTGAAAAACTGGCCGAACTCGGCCTGCCTTTGGCAATCGTCGCCGCCGGATTAGTCCACGACGTTCCCGAAGACACTGATTATTCTCTAAAAGACATTGAAAAAAAACTTGGCTCGGAAATCGCCGGACTGGTCGCCGGAATCACTAAACTCGGCACTTTAAAATACCGGGGGATTGAACGTTATGCTGAAAATCTTCGGAAAATGTTCGTCGCTATGAGTAACGATATTAGAATAATTTTGATAAAATTCAGCGACCGGCTCCATAATTTGGAAACCTTGGACGCCCTGCCTCGGGAAAAACAAATTAGAATTGCCAAGGAATCACTGGAAATCTACGCTCCGATCGCCGACCGACTCGGAATGAGTCAAATTCAGCGGGAGCTTGAAGACCTTTCATTCAAATATCTTAAGCCCCGAGAATACCGCCAACTGGAAAAAATCCTTCCGGAAAAATACAAAATCAGAGAAAAGCAACTGGAAAAAATCAAAAAAAGAGTCGCCAAAGCTTTGACTGACCGAAAGATTTCAATAAATAAAATGACAATTTACGGTCGGACTAAGCATTTTTACAGCCTGCACCAAAAACTCCAAAAAAAAGAAATTAACCAAGATTTTGAAAAAATTTACGACTTAATCGCCTTGAGAATAATCACTCCAACTGTTGCTGGCTGTTATTCAATCCTGGGAATTCTCCATGAACTTTACAAACCAATACCCGACCGCATTAAAGATTACATCGCACAGCCAAAACCGAATGGCTATCAGTCCCTTCAAACGACTGTTTTCACCAAGACAGCCGGAATCATGGAATTCCAAATCCGGACCCCGGAAATGCATCAAAAAGCGGAATTTGGAATCGCCGCCCACTGGAGTTATAAAAAAAATAACAGCCGGCCGTCAAAGCAGGACTTGAAATGGATCAACGAACTGGTTGAGTGGCAGAAAAAAATCCAAAGCAATAAACAATTCCTACAGGAAGTCAAGCTGGATATTTTTCAAAATCAAATTTTCGTCTTCACTCCCCAAGGAGATGTTATTAGTCTGCCGGAAAAGTCAACCCCGATTGATTTCGCTTATCGGGTTCACACTTTTCTCGGCGACCGCTGCATCGGCGCAAAAGTCAATAATCAAATGTCGCGGTTAAACACTGAATTGAAAAACGGCGATATTGTTGAAATTATTGTTGACAAAAACCGGCAGCGACCAAACCCCGACTGGCTGGAAATCGCCAAAACTTCAATGGCTAAAAGCAAAATCAGAGCCGCTTTAAATAAAACCAAAGACAGCGGCTAACCGCCGCCGTCTTGGCTTATTCTTGACCAAAAATTTTTTTTAGAAGCTGGTCAAGCTGGTCAAGAGAAAAAAATTTAATAACGATTTTACCGGTCCGGCCAGTGCTTTTGACCGCTACCCGAGTTCCAAGGTATTCAGCCAGCTTTTCTTCCTTTGCCTTGATTTCAAGAGTCGGAGGCGCCGACCGAAGTTTTTTCTTAACCGCCAGCTCCCGACCGAGCTGTTCAGCCTGCCGGACATTGAATTTCTTATTCTTAATCGCTGAAATCACCTGAGAGCGGGCGGCTTCAGGAAGCCCTAAAAGAGGCCGGGCGTGTCCTTCGGTAATTTCCTTTTTCCGAATCGCTTCTTTGACGTCTTCAGGAGCTTCTAAAAGCCGCAAAATGTTAGTAACTCCTTCCCGGCTTCGGCCGAGCCGGGCAGCGAGCTGATTATGGGTCAAATTAAACTGATCAATCAGCTTGCGGTAGCCGGCGGCCCGTTCTAAGGGATTTAAATCCTGGCGTTGAAGATTTTCAACCAGAGAAACTTCCATTTTTTTCTGTTCATCCCAATCACGGATAATCGCCGGGACTTTTTTCAAGCCAACTATTTTAGCAGCCCTAAGCCGGCGTTCTCCGGCAATCAATTCCCAGCCGCCGTCTTTCGGGCAAACAACCAGTGGTTGGACGATTCCATGCTGTTTAATTGAACCGGCCAGCTCGGACAAGCTTTCCCAGCTAAAATCCTGACGAGCTTGATGAGGGCTTGGGGAAATTTTTTCAACCGGAAGCTCGGCTATCTCCTCGCTTTGAAATAATTTATTGGCTTCTGAATCAGAAACACCCGAATTTTCGTCTGATTGAAAATCAGCCGGATATTTGGCGACTTTTGGAGCGGCGGAAAAACTGTTTTTTTTATCAGGAATCAGGGAGCTTAATCCCCGTCCGAGGCCGGATTGTTTTTCCATAATTTTATCAATTAATATTGGAAACGGCTTGGTAAAGGAATTCTTTTGCCAGCCGTTCATAAGCTCGGGCTCCTTTTGATTTCGGGTCGTAGTTTAAAATGGTTCTGCCGTAGCTTGGAGCTTCTGAAAGCCGAATATCTCGGGGGATGACCGAGCGAAATATTTTTTCCGAAAAAAAACGATAAAGCTCTTCCAAAATATCATTGGACAGCTTATAGCGAGGGTCGTACATTGTTAAAACCGCTCCCAAAACTTCTAATTCCGGCTTAAGATTGTTCCGGAGCAATTCAATGGTTGAAATCAGCTGACCAAGCCCCTCCAAAGAAAAATATTCGGCCTGAACCGGAATCATTATCTGGTCCGAAGCAACCAGGCCGTTGACCGTTAAAAGACCAAGGGAAGGAGGACAGTCAATAATTAAATAATCAAAATCATTCTTGATTTCCAGTAAGTTGTCATAAAGCCGAAACTCCCGGCGGTCCAAATTGACTAACTCAACATTGGCGCCGGCCAAAGCGGCCGTTGAAGGAGCAAGCTGATAAAAATCATGCTGGGTCGGGGCGAGAATGTCTTTGAAAGAATAACGACCGGCCAAAACTTCATAAATCCCCAAACTACCCTCCTCCGAAGAACGGCCAGTTAAATTGGAGGTGGCGTTTGCTTGGGGATCTAAATCAATCAGCAGAACAAATTTTCCAAGCTTGCTTAAAAAAGCGGCTAAATTAACAGCAGTAGTTGTTTTGCCGACTCCGCCTTTTTGATTAACAATAGAGATTACTTGCCCCATAATAAATTTAATTATACCAAATTTTTCTAAAAATAACCAAACTAAAAACCCTGAAAAACAGGGTTTTGGTAAAAATTCCGGCCGGGTAAACGTACCAGGGGTGGGATTTGAACCCACGACTAACGGCTTATGAGTCCGCTGCTCTACCACTGAGCTACCCTGGCTGGAAATTAATTGTTGCGGGGGCCGGACTCGAACCGGCGACCTGCGGGTTATGGGCCCGCCGAGCTGCCAACTGCTCTACCCCGCGTCATTTCAATTCATTTGCCATTATCGCAAAAAAAAATATCTTTGTCAATAATTTCAGCTTAAATTTTAAATAATTATTAAAAAATCGTCCGCTTATCAAAGACAAAACGCACCAACGCAAAAAAATAAATAAGTAACAAACCGCTTCAAAAAAACAAAAAAATCGGCAAAATACCGACTGGCCCCAAAGGTGCCGAAGGTGGGACTTGAACCCACACCCGGGGTGAACCGGACTGGATTTTGAGTCCAGCGCGTCTACCAATTCCGCCACTTCGGCTTAAACTTAAAACTTCTTGAGATTATAAAGAAAAAAAAACTAATTGTCAAAAAATTCTTTTTAAATTATAATTAAAAAAACACTTTAAAAAAAACAAATGTTCATTACTATTCACGCTGCCGCCGGAGCAATTATCGGCAAAAAAACAGCTTCCAGCCTGCTTGCCTTCCTGCTCGGCCTAATTTCCCACTTTATTCTGGATACTATTCCCCACGGCGACCAACATCTGGGTAAAAAATTCTTCGGCCTGCGAATTAAAAAACTCCGAAAAGAAAACGATTTCAAAACAATGGCTCTTTATGGAAGCTTGGATACTTTTTTTCTGGCCGTTTTTTTAATTTTTCTGTTCAGAACTTTTGAATTCGCCGACACTGACAGCGCCATCTGGGCGATAATCGGGGCGATTCTTCCCGATGTTATAGTCGTTATTCACAAACTGACCCAATTTCCTCCTTTGAAATGGTTCTACAAACTCCACAAAGAAATCCACGGCTTTTTAATTAAAAAATTTGAAATTGATCTCTCCTTAGAAGCCGGGATTTTAATGCAAATCACCATTATGATAGTCTTAATTCTAACAATCTACTGCGGCTAACCAACCAAAAAAACAAATACCCCTCTAAAATTCCTGTTTGGGATTTTTTTATTTTCCTTTGGCCGCCTGGCGATACACCTCCAAAGTCTTTAAAGCGCACTTTTTCCAACTGAAATTTTCAGCCCGGCTCCGCCCGTTAACCGCTAAAGTCTCCCGCAGGCCTTCATCGGTTAGAATCTGCTGAAGAGCTTCAATTAATTCGGATTCTTTTTCCGGATTGACTAAAAGGCCGGATTTTTCAGCAACGATTTCCGGAAGCGAACTGGTTTTTGAAGTAATTACCGGAACTCCCAGACTCATCGCTTCCAAAACCGGCAGTCCAAAACCTTCATAAAGGCTGGGGAAAACAAAGCAGACAGCGTTCATAAGCAAAGCGATTTTTTCGTTATGGGAAATATAGCCAATATGCTTAATCGGCTGATTTTTCCGGCGTTCCCGGCCGTTCCGGCGCTCACCCTGCTTTTTTTTAGCCGCCGAATTCCGAAAATCCAAGCCGCTCCGGCGTTCCCGACCGCTCCGGCGCTTGTCCAAACCGAGAATCGCGGCGTTTACTTGAGCAATCTCCTTATAAACCGGCTGATCTTTCCAACCCCGGGCGCCGGCGATCACCAGCTGGCAATCTTTGGCCGGAGAGTCATAAACCAACCGAAGATTTCGAAAAGCTTTTATTAGAGTGACGATATTTTTCCGAGGCTCAACCGTTCCGAGAAAAAGAATATAATTATCCATAATGCCATAACGCTTCTTAATCGCCGAAATATCAAGCTGATTAAGATATTTTTGATCGTAAAAAGCAGTTCCTTCATGAATGACTTCAATTTTATCCTCGGAAAGATTAAACTGCTCAATAATATCAGTTTTAGTGTTTTTGGAAACAGCAATCACCTTTTTAGCCTTCTTAAGAGAGCGGGGGACAAGAACCCGAGTTGAAAAAAGCTGGCGATTCAAAAACTGAGGCGGGAAAAATTCCGGAAATTTATAGATAGCCAAATCATGGACCGTAACAACCGCCGGGCGGTTGTAAGGAAGAGGCAGGATATTGGCCGGAGAATGAAAAACATCAAGATTTTCCCGATTCAAAATGGCGCTGATGAGCATTTGTGAATAAGTAACCGGAAGATACTTTTTATACTGATAAAAAGGGAAGGGAACAATTTTAACATTTGGCTTTCGAAACCTGGAAAATTGCTTAAACCGGCTGTCAAAAAAAAGCACATAGTCGTTTTCTTTGTCTTGACGGAGCAATTCTTTGACAAGATAATCAGTGTAATAGCCGACTCCGGCGTGCTCGCCGACTCCGGGATGAAGAATAGTCCGGCAATCAATTCCGATTTTCATAATATGCTATATCTTTAAAGATTTTAAAAATTTTTCTTTTTCATTGAACGGTCCGATAATCGCCAAATTAGCTCGAGCCGGTTGAAAAATCTCTTCGGCCAAATTTTTAATCTCTTCGGCTGAAACCGTCTCAAGCTCTTTAATCTTTTCCTCCGGAGAACCTAACCGCCCGGCCAGAAACAGCCGCCGGCCGTGCCATTGAGCGACTGTTGAAGAATCTTCCAAGGCTAAAATAATTTTCCCCCGAAGCATTTCCTTAGCCTTGGTCAGTTCGGCTCGGCCGACTTTTTTATTTTTAATTCTTCTAAGCTCCCGGCTAATTAAATCAATTGCCGGAAAGATCCTCTGCTTATCCAAGCCGGCCTGAACCAAAAAACTGCCAGCTTCAGCATAAGGATTAAACTCGGAATGAATATAATAACAAAGACCCTGACGCTCCCTTATTTTAATAAAAAGCCGGGAGCTCATTGAACCACCCAAAATCGCCGACAAAAGCTCGGCGGCAAGAATCTTTCGAGTCTGGCGGTAGCCGGGCCCCGGAAAAGCGAGAGCCAGCTGAACTTGCTTAGTTTCCTTTTTCATTAAAACCGCCCGGGGTTTTTTCTGGCTAATCAAAAAATTCTTAACTTTTGGTTTGGAATACTGTTTTCTCGGCCGGCTAAAATATTTTTCAGCCAGTTTTAAGGCCTCTTCGGGGTCAATCCGGCCGGCGATGCTTAAAAGCATATTGCCGGGAAAATACCGGCGGCAGTGATAATCAACCACTTCCTTCCGGGAAACCGCCCGAACCGATTCCGGACTGCCGGCAATCAGCCAGCCGAGAGGATGGCCTTGAAAAACCAGCTCTTCGGCCAAAGATTCAATATAAAGCATGGGGTTGTCCCGATACATATTAATTTCTTCAATAATTACCCCTTTTTCCCGAGTAATTTCATCAGCCAAAAAACGAGAATTAAACAACATATCAGATAAAAGCTCCAAAGCGAATTCAAGATGTTCGCCGGCGATCTTAATCCAATAACCGGTATGATCCTTAGCGGTATAAGCGTTGTAAAGGGCGCCGTAGCGATCAAGCTCTTTTGCCAAGACAAGCGAACTTGGCCGCTTTTTAGTGCCTTTAAACAAAAGATGCTCAAGAAAATGCGACAAGCCGAGAAATTTCAGCTGTTCATAGCGGGAGCCGGCCCGGGCAAGGGCAAGGACTCCAACTGCCTTAGTTTCTTTCAAGGGGTCTAAAATAACCGGCTGGCGGTTTTTTAAAAAATATCTTTTAACCATTCTCTACTAAAATTTTTTTTGAAAATAATCAGCAAGTTCGGCAATTGCGATTCTCTCCTGTTCCATGGTATCGCGATCCCGAACAGTCACCGCCCGGTCATTTAAAGAATCAAAATCAACCGTTAAACAATAGGGGGTGCCGATTTCATCCTGCCGGCGGTAGCGCTTGCCGATTGAGCCGGTTTGGTCAAAAACCGTTTGATAGCGGGGAGCAAACTCTTTTTGAATTTCCAAAGCGAGTTTTGAAAGCTCGGGCTTTTTGGAAAGCGGCAGGACGGCCAGCTTAATCGGAGCGAGCTCTGGATGAATTTTTAGAACCACTTCAGACTGATGTTTGGCTTCTTCGGCGCCGCTCCGAGTCGGGACTTCAGTATAAGCGTCGGCTAAAATCAAAAGCAGGGTCCGGCCGACTCCCATTGAAACTTCAGCGACCCAAGGAATAAATTTTTCACCGGTTTCCTCGTTAAGTTGGCGAAAGTCAACCCCGCTGTATTCGGCGTGGCGGGAAAGATCCCAATCACCCCGGTTATGGACGCCGGCAAACTCCATCCAAGTGTCGCCTTTCTCCAGCGAAAGCTGATATTCAACATCCCAAGCCTCCTTGGCATAATGGACAAGCTCGTCCGGCTGATGCTGGCGCCAGCGAATTTTATCCGGCTGGTTGATAAACTTCAAATACCAATCCATTGTCCATTCTTTCCAATAATTATAATGTTTGCCAATTTCCTTCGACGAACTGAAATACTGCATTTCCATCTGCTCAAATTCCCGAGTCCGAAAAATAAAATTTCCGGGAGTAATTTCATTCCGAAAAGCTTTGCCGATTTGAGCGATTCCAAAAGGAAGCTTTTGATTGGCCGCCGTTAGAACATTTAAAAAATTGAGATAAATCCCTTGACAAGTCTCTCCCCGGAGATAAGCTTCGCTCTGACGGTCAGTAACCGGACCGAGATGGGTTTTCATTAAAAGATTAAATTCCCGAGGCTCGCTCAACCGACCGCCGCAGTCGGGACATTCCTTGGCTTCCAGTTGGTCGGCCCGAAACCGCCGATGACACTTTTGACATTCAACTAAAGGATCGCTAAAACTTTCTAAATGGCCGGAAGCCTCCCAAACTATTCTTGGAGTCAAAATGGCGCTGTCCAAACCGACAACATCATTGCGCTTCCGGACAATTTCCTTCCACCAAGCCCGTTTAATATTATTCTTCAACTCAACCCCGAGCGGACCGTAGTCATAAAAAGAGTTTAAACCGCCGTAAACTTCGGCTGAAGGGAAAATAAAACCCCTTCTTTTGGCCAGGGAAATCAACTTGGGCATTAGACTGTCTTGTTTTTTCGCCATGATTATTAAAAAACATTTTTAGATTTTAACTTGGCTCTATTTTAAGTTAAAAAAAAAATTTTGGCAAATCAACCCTAATTTAAACGGCTCAAACTCCAAGCGACCAAATCTTGCCAAATCAAAGTGACCCGCTCATCCGAAACCGGCAAAATTATTGAAAGCCGGGTTAGAATCGCCGCGCTAATCAAAACCATAACTAAAATCACCGCCAAAGAATAGCCAAAAGCCGGCTTTAAAGAAAATTGCCGATTCGGCAACCGTTCGCTCCAGCCGTCTCCGGGCTCGCCGGCCGCCTGCTCTATCTCTCGGCGAAGGGCTTGATGATACTGATTAAACCACTGATAACTGGTCAACCAGCGGTCGCCCGATTTAAAAGCTTTAAGCCGACCGCTCCGGACAGCCGCCAATAAAAAATCATAACTGTAGGGAACTTCTCCGGCCAGCCGCCTCAAGGGAAGATATTGAGAATCGTCAAAAATTGAAAAATTTTTAACTCCTTCCATTTAACAATTTAATTCGTCTTCTTTCCTTATATTATATCATAAAAAAAGGTTTAAAAAAGCTCCTCCGGCCGGAGGAGCTTTTAAAGTCTAAAATCCTTAATTAATTATTCTTTTGAGCGATAAAATTTTTAATCGCTTTAACTAAATCAGAATCCTTTTTCAATTGTTCAGTCATAATAACAAAATCCCGGTTGATAACCATTTTGTCGGTCGGGCCGTGAAGCTCGCCGCCAAGCTTGATTAAGGTAAGTTTCTGATTGGTTTTCTGACCTTCAAACGGCACTTCCTCCCCTTCCTGAAGCGGCTGATCAACCAGCCGGAGATAATAAATGTCGGTCAAAATCAAATTGCGCTCGGTTAATTTGTTAATCCGGCCGAAATAAATTTGGCTGTTACTCAGAAAAACCGCCTGCCAACCTTCGGAATCAAAATTTTCTTCGGCTGTTTTTTCTTGGGAACTGAAAGGCAGAATTTCAAGAGAAGTGAACCGGGAGACCAAATAAAAACCGCCGATTAAAACAACTAAAATAATTATTACCGTCAAAACAATCTTCCAAAACCCGCCGGACCGGGGAGCCGGAACAGATTCTTCTTCAGAATAATCCTGAAAGTCTTGATCTTCCTGAAGTTCTTCCTC
>CAZSPT010000020.1:0-15037 GCA_964608895.1 uncultured Gammaproteobacteria bacterium
CTTCAGAGGTTTCAGAGCCGGCCTCGGAATTATTATTGATCGCTTCCTGATTTTGTTCGGGATTTTCAATATTTTCCGAACCAGATTCTTCCCGGTTGAAATACCAAATACCCAAGCCGACCAAAACAATCACGATTATCACCGCGATAACAGTACTGGCGTTTGACTCTTTTTTCTCCGGGCCGGAACCGCCGGGAGCTTCCGAAGGTTCATCGGCGATTGGATAATTCGGAGTTTCTTTTGGAGGTTCAGAAGCTTCTTGAATCGGAGAAGGTTCCGACGGTTGGCTGGCAAAGCCGGAATTATCTCGGGGAGCTTCCGGCGATTCGGAAAAATTTTTATTTTGAGGAAAGCTTCCTTGAGAGCCAACTTGGCTTTGGCCGGAAAAATCAAATTTATTGTCTTCTGGCTGATTTTCCTGCGACATATTTGAAAATCTTATGAATTAATCTCCTCCTAACTTCGCTCTTAAAAAGCGTATATAAAAAAATTGTTTTAACTGTTGTTTCAATATATATCAAAAACAGCTTTAAAGGTCAAGAACTTTTAAAATCAAAAAGCGGCAAATTTGCCGCTTTTCCCAAATTCAGCAAAATTCCCCTAATTTTCACAAAAACTCCAAATTTCCAATAGTGGAATATACTAAACTACGCGCGAACTTTTCACAAACTATTCAAGCGGAACAAAAAAAAGCAAAAAATTCATCAAAATTAAAAAAGTATAATAAATCTGTCTTAAGTTATCCATATCTTTTATCTAAATACCAAATGACGCTTAATTTTTGGTGCCAGAGAAAAGTCGCTGATTTTTACGGGTTTATGCAAAAACACGTCGTAACCCTTTTCATTATAACAAGGAACTAAATGCCAATGCACATGACGCGCTTCATCCATGTAAATCAAATATACTTTTCTGATTTTTAATGTTCGCAATATGGCATTGCGCACCGCATTGACTGTATCCATTAAAAAATCATAATCACGTTCAGCCAACTGTCGCAGATCAGATATCTTCTCTTTCCATACAATAACCACGTGTCCTTTAGTGATGGGATATGTCGCAAGGCAAACATACAAAAATTGATCCTTGTAAATTATTGCTTTTGGTAATGGTTTAGGAAATTTAGAATACATATATTTTAAAAAATATTCATACAATTTTTTAAGCGAGAACGGGATAAGAATTCTTCTCCCATATTCTTATTTTTTCTCCATCCCGTCTGAATAATTTGCAAAATAACAATATATATATTTATACAACTCCGCTAAAATCTATTTTAGCAAAAACTCCTGAAAATTGAAAGAGTGAAGATATTTTTTCTGTTCAAAAAGAACTTTTTGTTCTGGTGGCCTATAATTGAAAACGCGCGAACCTTTTTTAAGCGAAACGCCTGCGGCATTTCGCTTAAAAGCACAAACCGCTCGGGCGGGGCGGGAAGGAAAGGGGTTGAAAGGGAAGGGAATTCCCGCCCCGCCCTCGCTTCCCGAAAAAATTTCGCGGCGAACTTTGACAATCAAAAACTATGAGTTAATCATAACTCATTTTAAAAAATTTTCAACCGAAATTTTCTGGTTTGGCGACAAATTCTTTTAGTACCTTTACAAAAAAAAGTCCTCGGCGAAAAGTTTCGCAAAGGACCTGATAAATAATCATTGTTAATCTACCAATCTCTAAGGTCAGAAGTATAATCACTATATATTCTTCTTAATCTTTCATCTTCCGAAAGACCAATATCGAAGTCAAAAGAAAAGTCGCTTTTTTCAGATGAAATATATGGTTCGCTGTTAGCGGCGATAATAACTGAGCCTTTTTCAACTAGAGCCCGATGAGCTGTCCGTTTAGGAATCAAAACGATATCGCCTCGTTCCATCCTAAATATCTCTCGTTGCTCTGGGTGATCAACGTTAACTAATTCGTAGGTACCGCCACCACTAACGATGCAAAAAACTTCGGCAAATTCATGGTAGTGTCCACCCACCCAGGAATCTTTCTTGAATTCAAACCATTTAAGCTGAGCGGCTCGAAAATCTCCAAGATCACCGTTGAAGATAGAAAACAAAAACCTCCTATCATCTTCATTGGCCAACTTAGATTGCCGATGAATCACTCCTTTAATCGCCATTACTTGCCTCCTTCTAAAATACTTTTTAATTCTTTCAATCCAACATCAAGCGCATCAAGACATGGATGCCAGCCGATTTTTCCTAACTCAGAACAGTCAAGAATAAAATCGCGAGCGTCTGGGTCCTTCCAGTTATCAACAAAAACTTTGCTGCCAAACATTTCTGCTATACGGCTTACAATTTCTTGCTTTTTCCATGCGCCGCTGCTGACATTGAAAGTTCTTCCGTAACACATCTTTGGCTTTTCTACTACCAAGCGAAAAGCCCTTGCCGTGTCTCCCACATAAGCCAATGTTCTAATTATCTCACCTTGCGACAAAGGCACCTGTTTTTCAGTATGCGCTTTTTTGGCAAGATAATGGACGAGAACATCCCATCTCATTTTGAGCGAATAACCAAAATTGGTCGGCAATCTAAGAATAGTGGCCATTTTATTGGTTTTAACCATTTGCTCACATTCAAGCTTCAATTGGCCATAAAAAGCAGAAGGGGCACAAATAGTATTTTCATCACACAAGCCAGTGGCGTTGTTTCCGTAAACTGCGTCTGATGAGGCGAATACTATTTGCTTTCCTTCGCATTCTCTCAGAACATTTTCAGTTCCCTGTAGAGCAATGCTTCTTGCCGAATCAGGATCTTTTTTGCAGGCAGGCCCTCCGACTAAAAACGCCAGATGAATTACGGCATCCATGTTTTCAATGGCTCTTTTGACCGCCTCTGCGTCGCGGATGTCCGCTTTAACAAACTGGCAGTTAAAATCCTTATCTGGATCAATACTATCCAATATCGTAACCTGATTTGCGCTGAAACGACCATGGGACCCCAAGCATTCCGCAATTCTGAACCCAAGATATCCAGCGCCTCCTGTTATAAGTATCTTCATCTTACTCTCCTTTCATTTTGCTTGGGGCCCAACTAGACAAAATCTAGTTGGTCACGATGGTTTTCCACCAAATCCGATAATTCTACATTCAACTTGTGAAACCGGCAATCATAAAGCTCGCACTCTGACAATTTAATATTAGCCAATGCTTGCCGATGAGCATCACTGAACCAAATATCTTTCAGTAAACTATGGCTAATGTTGCTAAAGGTGTGAGTTTGGCGCCGATGATTAAAGTAGTTGCAGAGATGAATATCGCCCTCAGCAGAAACAACTACCCGCAAGGGAGTAATCCAACAGGGTACTTTAACCCGTATCTCAGTTGACACTCCCCCCTGAACTTTGATATCGGGATGCGCACTTCTAGCGTGTTCAATAAGTTTCTGAGCCGTTTGCACTTCTTTGGAATTCAGTTCCTTGTCCTTGGTTGTATTTCGAATAGGTTTGTACTGAACGCTTTCCACGCCAAGTTCCTTAGCCAGCCCAACAAAAGAGATTATCTCTTCTAAATTGCATGGCCGAATCAAAAACTTCAGGCCAATTTGTAGCTTTGAGCCCGAATGGGCTTTGGCTGCAACTAACCTCCCAACGGCTGACTTAAGCTGATTAAAGGCAGATAAACTAACTTGTCTGATTGCCGCGTAAGTTTCTGCAGTTGAAGCATCAATACTGACACGAATAAAAGTTGCGTTTTGGGCAATAACCTCGGCTAATTGTTGATTAACAGCAGTGCCGTTGGTAAATATGCCAATAAGTAATCCTCGCTTTTTTGCCTCTTCTAACGCCTTATCAAACGAGGGATGTAGGGTTGGTTCACCACCGCCAGAGAAAAGAATTGAAGTCGTCCCCAAGTCAGCTATTTCGTTGATTAACCCGAGCAACCTTGTACTTTCTATTTCGGCCGCCAGCCAACTTTCATCAATAATACGCAGACTTCCAGCTTCAAATTCTGGCGATCTTTTGTGAATATTCGCATATTCACAGCCAGTGCAGTTGTGATTACATCTGTTTGTTGGGTGAATTATCGCCATCCGGGGCGAAATTTCGTGTCCCAACTTCAACCTCAAAGCCTCTGAATAGAAACTAAGCGAAGACATTCTAGCAATATCGCTATTCTTCATTTTTCTACTCCTTTCCTTTCTTTCCATTAAGCCTGAATCCAAGGACAAGGCTTAATATGTTGGTTTTGTAAAGCTCTCACCCATTTTCTTAACTGACTAACATCCTCAGACCGAAACTGTTCAATTTGCTCGAATATCATATTAAGAGTTAGTGGCCGACAGGTAGCCGGGCACCGAGTAAAAGAATCTGTGGCTACGCTTTGACGAACATTTTGATAGCGTTCTGAAGCGTATATCTCTTTCAATGTTTGCTGTGAAAGATCGCCAATACAAAAGTCATCAAGGCCATTGGTTTCAGTACAGATGAACATCCGTCCATCCGGCCAAACCCCACCAATCAAACCGCAAGCTCGACACTCTGAATAATGCCTCCGGGCACCGCCTAAAGAAATTTGGCGGTATTCCGGGAAAAATACTGCTATGCCGCTCTTGGCTAAAGCTGGCCGAAATTTGGTTTTGACTAATTCTTTCACTTCTTTAACAATAGAATCAGGAACTTGATTATTTCCATAGTAATCAATTACTGGCCGAACTACTATTGAATTGACTCCTTTGAAACTCGCTATTGTATTTCCAAGTTCAGTCAATTCCTGATAGTTTCTTTGGTCAAAAATTATGCAAATAGTTAACTTGGTTTCTGCATCTTGTTTGACCTTTGTTATCCGGCCAATATTTTCAAGAACGACTTTGCACCAATCAACTTTCCTTTTGTTATAGCCGTGGAAAGAAGCATGTTCCTTGATAGTATCAAGGCTAATTCTAACATTGGTAAAACCAAATTCAATTCCCTCTTCTGGCTCAAAATCACCGCCTGCAAACGTGCCGTTAGTTGATATACTGACAGAAAGGCCGCGTGACTTAATATGCCTTACAATCTGCCCTAAATGGGGGTGAAAAGTCGGTTCGCCACCGCCAGTGAGAAGAATTGCCTGGCAACCGCCTTCAGCTAACTTATCTAAATACTCACGCGCGTTGTCAATACTCATCTCGACTTGGCGATCAATAACAGATTTGTTTTGCCAAACACTTGCACGCTCTTTTGGCGACCTGTAATGACAGGTTGGGCAACGGAAAGGACAACGCAGAGTTGGCATGAACTCGCTAAAAACTGGCGTCAAACGATCATATTTGCCAGCCAAAACTAATTCAACAACTTCATTGTTGCTTGCCCATCTTGAGTTATAAAGCGATAAACTAGTGAGGCCAATTAAACCGAATTTACCCGGTTTAAGCGGATCGGGAAAACCACAATTTCTTTTCATGGTCAGAACCTCCTCTTTAATTTTCAAGGTACAGATTGGGTTAAACACTATGCTTAACCCTTCTAATCCGTATACTACATTTAATTAAAGAAAAGTCAAAGTTTAAAACAAAAAACAGAAATTCGTCAGAATTTCTGTAACAAGCAAAAATAAGAAACTTTTCCTTTAATTCGCCGCGTTTTTTCGGGAAGCGAAAGAGGAAAGCCGCGCAAGACAAAGCAAAAACATGACTTTCCGTTTATTGGATTATTCCGTTGCTCATGCGACGCAATGTTTACGGCTCAATACGCTAAAGGCAACGGCGGAATTTATCGCTATTACAGATGTACAAGAAAACACGGACATTGCGCCGAAAAATATATCCAAGAACAAGAACTTGCGCGGCAACTTTTTAAAAAATCGCAAACAATTGCTTTGCTAACTGATTGGGCAAAAGAGATGTTGGAATATCTGAATAAAGAAGAAAAACAGCGGGCCCAATCAGTAGATGCTTTTGTCCAAAAGATAAATTAGAAAATTATCGTTGTCCAAAACAAATTAGACAAACTGCTTGAGGGTTATCTTAATAACTTGATTGACGAGGAAACCTGCAAACGAAAAAAGGAAGAATTTGTCCAACAAAAAATCACCCTGAAAGGTGAAAAATATGCTCTTAGACAAATGCGGATGAGCGGCTGGATCGAACCGCCTCATTTCCGAAAAAACCGTTTCTTTTGATTTCGTCCCGCCGCTTGATTTTGCCGCACAATTCCTTGCGAGCCGCGCCAGCAGGCGCGGCAAGCAAACCTCTCTTTCCGCTTCTGAAAATTTGCAAAATCCTGTTTGGTGGGCGCTAGAGGATTTGAACCTCTGACCTCATCCACGTCAAGGATGCGCTCTAACCAACTGAGCTAAACGCCCAAATTTAATGCGCCCAGGTGGACTTGAACCACCGACTTCAACGTTATAAGCGTTGCGCTCTAACCAACTGAGCTATGGGCGCCGAAATCTGTTTCTATGATACTAAAAAAGCGGACTTTTTTCAATCGGCGACCATCTTCTTTTTTACTTCAATAATAACTTCATTTTCAACTTCAACCAATGAACGGCCGCTAAAATTTAGCTTGGCTGTTTCTGGATTTCCCCGGGGATTGAACTTTTTAACCAGCCGAAGAACATTGATTTTTTTTGGTGAATGAATAATCGCCTTGACTTCGGAAAAATTATCGTTTTTCAATTGATAAAAAATAATGATTACTTCGGATTTCGGAGCTGAAACAATCAATTCATCTATCACTCCGGAAATTTCTCCGGGGCTTGAAGCGGTTTCCAAAAAATCTTCTTGAGCCAAACGCGACCAAACCAACCTCTCTTCCAAATCGCTATTCAATCTTTCCAAAATCCTTCCCCAAAGTTTGAGAGTGGATAAGAATCGGTTTTGATACAGACGATTGACAATTTCCTCCCGCCGAGCTCCTTTAGCGACCAATCGGCTGGCAACTTCCAATGTCCGGGGATTAAGCCGAAACGAACGAAAATTTTTGGTCGCGGCGATAATTCCGGTTAAAAACCAACTGGCGATTTTTTCATCTATCAACCGCTGGTCAATCTCTTCAATTAGTCGGCAACCGACCTCGGAGGCGGCGCCGGCGGTCAAATCAATTAAGTTAATTTCGCCGAAATATTCGTTTTGACTGGAGTGATCAATATTTATTTTTACTGTTTCCTGAAAAAAATCCCGGTGGTTTTGGAAAAGCTCTCCCAAAGATTCCAAATCCGGGGAATTAAAAACAATAATTAAATCATGGCGATATCCCAAAGTGGTTGTCGTTAAAGTCTTCTCCTTAAATCGGCCGGCGGAATTAAGATAAATATTCAGCTTTTCCGGCAGACGTTCATAGGAAAACTCGGAAACCGGAAACTCTTGAGTGTTGATTGAAATAACCAAACGACAATTATTATCCAACCGAGGTTTGACTTTCACCGTCGGCAGAAAGCCGAAATCCGCCCGCGGTCTGAAATCCTGGCAGACAAATTCGGTTTCTTTGCCGGCTTTGACCAACGCTTCAGCCAAAGCAAGTCCGCCAGCCAAAGAATCTCCGGTCCAGCCTTTTTTAGTAACAATCAAAATTGAGCGATGGCGTTCAAGCAATTTTTGAGCCTGCTGAAATTCCGATAAAGCCATATAAAGAAAGAAGAAATTAGTATTTCATTTTATCTAAAAATTTAACCACTGTCAATTAACTTGAAAAAAACCGGTTGATTTATTAAAATAAAAGCATTATTATTTTTAATTATGGCTGAAAAAAACATTCCAAAAGCCTATCAGCCGGAAAAAGTTGAAGACGCCATCTATCAACAATGGGAAAAATCCGGTTTATTTAATCCGGACAACCTTAAAAAATCCGGCCGACCTTTCAGTATCGCGATGCCTCCGCCAAACGCCACCGGCATTCTTCACACCGGCCATGCGACTATGCTGACAATTCAAGATCTCATCATCCGTTACCGCCGAATGACCGGACGGAAAACTCTTTGGCTGCCGGGAACCGACCACGCCGCCATCGCCACTCAAACAAAGGTTGAAAAAGAACTCGCTAAGGAAAAGCTGGACCGCCGGCGACTCGGCCGGGAAAAATTCCTTGCCCGAGTAGACAATTATGTCGCCCAATCCCGAAAAACAATCAAAAGCCAAATTAGAAAAATGGGCTCGTCCTGCGACTGGTCCCGGGAAAAATTTACTCTTGACCAAAACTTAAGCCAAGCGGTTGAAAAAGCTTTCATTCAGATGCGTCAAGACGGCCTAATCTACCGCGGCCAACGGGTAATTAATTGGTGTCCCCGTTGCCAATCAACCTTGGCCGACGACGAGATAGAATACCAGCCTCAAACAGGCGAATTTTACACCTTTAAATACGGGTCGGACTTTCCTTTTGCTATTTCAACAACCCGGCCGGAAACCAAACTCGGCGATACCGCAATCGCAGTTAATCCCAAAGATCGCCGCTACCAAAAATATATCGGAAAAAAACTATCGGTTAATTTTTGCGGAATCCCTTTGAAATTAAAAATAATCGGCGATCGCCAAATAGACGAAACAGTTGGAACCGGAGCGGTCGGAATCACTCCGGCCCACAGCCAGCTTGACTATCAGCTTGCCCAAAAAAACAAACTTGAAATAATTGAAGTGATTGACAAGCAAGGAAAAATCACTTCGGGTTTTGGAAAATTTTCCGGCCAGCCGGTAGATAAAGTCCGAGAAATGATCATCGCCGAACTTAAAAAAAACAAACTCTTGGAAAAAACTGAAAAAATTGAAAACAATCTTTCAATATGTTATCGTTGCGGCGCTCCAATTGAACCTCTTCCCTCTCTCCAGTGGTTTGTGGCGGTTGACCAGCCATTTACCTTAAAGGACAGTAGCAAACTTAAATGGCCAAAGGCCCAGGCCAGCTTGAAACAACTGGCAATTCATGCAGTTAAAAGCGGCTTAATTGAAATTATTCCAAAACAATTTGAAAAAACTTATTTCCATTGGATTAAAAACCTTCATGACTGGTGTATTTCCCGGCAAATCTGGTACGGACACCAAATTCCGGCTTGGTACCGAGGCGAAGAAGTCGTTGTTGGAACAGAAAAACCGGCCGGCCAGGGCTGGCGCCAAGACCAGGACACTCTTGATACTTGGTTTTCTTCGGCTCTCTGGACTTTTTCAACCCTGGGTTGGCCGCGCCGAACAGCTGATTTAAAAAACTTCCATCCAACTTCGGTTATGGAAACCGGCTACGATATTCTTTTCTTCTGGGTTGCTCGGATGATTATTATGACCGCTTACTGCCTGAACGATATCCCTTTCAAAACCGTCTATCTTCACGGACTAGTCCGAGACAAAAAAGGCCGGAAAATGAGCAAATCTTTGGGTAACGCCGCCGATCCGCTTAAAATAATTAAAAGCTACGGAGCCGACGCTTTAAGGTTAGGTATGTTAATCGGGGTCTCTCCAGGCAACGACTTCAAACTTTATGACGAAAAAATTTCCGGTTACCGAAATTTTGTCAATAAACTCTGGAATATCTCAAGATTTGTTTTTCAAAAAACTGAAAAAATAAAATTAATTGAACAACCGCCAAAGCCAAAAACTCCGGCCGACGGCTGGATTCTTGCTCGACTTAATCGGCTAACCGCCGAAGCGACCGCCGGCTTAGACAAATTCCAATTTTCAGCCGCTGGCGAAGCCCTGGAGCGCTTCAGCTGGGGAGACTTTGCCGACTGGTATATTGAAACGGCGAAAATTGAAGGCTCCAAAGACGAATTTCTTCTTTACCTCCTCGGTAATATTCTAAAACTCTGGCATCCTTTCTGTCCGTTCGTTACCGAAGAAATTTGGAAAAATTTCCAAAGCAACCGGATTTTAATAGCTGAATCTTGGCCAAAACCGAAAAAAACTTCGGCCGCGCTCCAAAATCAAGAGCGGGATTTTGAATTTTTGAAAGAAATCATTACCGCCATCCGAGGGCTTCGGGGTGAAAACAAAATTCCGGCTGAAAAAAAAGTTGAAGCGATAATTCTAACCAAAAACCAAACAGAATTGATCAATAAAAACAGGGAATTGATTAAAAAACTCGGCCACTGCCGGGAGCTGACCATTACTTCGGCCGGAAAAAAACCCGCCGAAAGCGTCGTCAAAGTGATTTCAGAAGCTGAGATTTATCTCAAACTTTCTGGTATAATTGATAAAGAAGACGAAGAGCGGAGATTAACCAAGGAAATCAAGCGGCTTGAAGATTATCTTGAAAAAATCGCCGGAAAACTTAATGACCAAAAATTTTTGGAAAAAGCTCCAGAGACAGTGGTTGTTAAAGAACGCCAAAAACAAACCCAACAGCAAGCCAAGCTGACCAAGCTAAAAAAACAACTCAAACAATTGAAAAAAACAAATGGCTAAAATAATCACTGACCGAAAAAAAATAGATAAACTACTCGACCGAGGGGTTGAAACAGTTTATCCTGACAAAAAATCCCTCCGGAAACTTCTTTTGAGCGGCCGAAAAATCCGGCTTTACTCCGGCTACGATCCAACCAGCCCAAACCTTCATCTCGGCCACACCATCACTATCAAAAAGCTGGCTGAATTCCAAAAACTCGGCCATCAGGTAATTTTTATGTTTGGCGACTTTACCGCCCAAATCGGCGATCCAACCGGCAAACAATCAGCCCGAAAACCCTTAACCAAAAAAGAAGTTTTAAAAAATCTCCGAAATTGGAAAAAACAACTTAAAAAAATTATTGATCCCGATAAACTGGATTTCCAATTTAATTCCCGCTGGCTGGCCAAACTTAACCTTAAGGAGCTGGTTGAAGCCGCTTCCCATTTTACTGTTCAGCAGATGATTGAACGGGAAATGTTCCGAAAAAGAATAACAGCCGGCCGGCCGATTCACCTCCATGAATTCTTCTATCCGCTAATGCAGGCTTATGACAGCCTTGCTTTGGAAGTTGACCTGGAAATCGGAGGAAACGACCAAACCTTTAACATGCTTGCCGGCCGGACTTTGGCTAAAACAGCCGCCGGCCGGGAAAAATTTGTCCTGGCGACCAAACTTCTTGAATCTCCGGGCGGAGAGAAAATGGGCAAAACCGCCGGCAACGCCGTCAACTTAAACGATTCTCCGCAGGAAATCTACGGCAAAATAATGAGCTGGCCCGACGAGCTAATTGCTTCTGGTTTTGAAATTTTAACCGAAATACCCGACCGTGAGCTGAAAAAAATCAAAAAAAATATTGAAATAAAATCAATTAATCCTCGGGATCTGAAAATGAAACTCGCTTTTGAAATTGTTTCCGGCCTGGCCGGACAAAAAGCGGCTGAAAAAGCTGAAGAGCAATTCAGCCGGATTTTCCAAAAAAAACAAAAACCAACTAAAATCCGGGAGATAAAAATATCTTCAAAAAATAAAAAAATCGGAATTCTAGAATTATTCGTCAAAGCCGGACTGGCGGAAAGCAACAGCCAAGTCCGCCGACTAATTGCCGAAGGAGCGATTAGAGTGAGCGACGAAAAAATCAGCAATCCGAATTTGAAATTTAAAATACCCCGAAAAGGTTTGGAGCTTCAAAAAGGAAAAAGGCATTTTGCCAAAGTGACAACCAGCGATTGATTGCCAACGAACAGGAAGGAAATAATGGATCTTTTTTCAATGATTTTAGTTTCCAGCGGAATTTTTCTAACCGCTATAAGCGCCCAACTGGAAGAAACCGAAAATCCAAAAAGAAAAAAAATCGCTTCTTTTGGATACTTTGTGGGAATTCTTTCAATTCTAATCGGCCTAAACAAATAAAGAGCGGGAAACCGCTCTTTTAAATTTTCAATTTTTCTTTAAGATCTTTCAGCCGGCTATAAAATCCGGCGGTGTGGATTGAAACAAGCTTGAGAAAATAACTATCATAATGGTGAAGCCATTCATGGATCAGGGTGCCCAGAAAAGTCCGGGCGGCCAAAACTTCGCCTCTGACCGGAGTGCGATTTTGGATATAAATATATCCGGTCTCCGGTCGGTAATAACCATATTGCCGAAAAACGACCCGATTATTTGCCCGGCGGTGATATTGACGAATATCAGAAACTTTCAACTTGACGGGCTTGACGCCGGCTGAAGCGGAAAGCTCATCAAGAAATTTCTTTCCAAGCCGTTGGCGATTGTCAGCGGTTGAAGACTTTAGTAGCTTACCGGCCAGAACGGCCGCCGGCCGGGAAGGCGAAAAAGCGACCTTGACAATCCGATTGCTTTGAAGATAATTAGCTGATTTTGAAATCATAAATCATTCAATGATTTCTTCCCGCTTTTCATTGATAAAAGAAACGGTTTTTTCCAAAAATTCAATTAAAATCTTAAACGGAGTTTCAATAATAAAATCAAGAATAAATAAAAAGACGTTAATTCTAGAAAAATTAACCGAAAAAAACCGGCCAACCCGAATAATCGGCAAAGTAATAAAATCAACCAAAAAATTGATAAAATTGTCCCGCCGGGGAACAACTGAATAGCGCTTGGCGAGATTACGAAGCCGAAAACCGAAAAAACTGACCACTGATAAGAAAAAAATAAACAAAACACTGCTGACCAAATTAAAATTCAAAAATCTAAGAATTGAAACAACCAAACCAAAGGAAATAAAAAACATCACCAAATAAACCGCATTAAAAGCAGTATAACTGAACGAGCCTTTTGCCAGCGACTTTTTCGGCTTAAAGATAATCTTCCTTTCCCGGCCGTAAACAATTTTTTTAATTTCTTCGGTGATTATTCTGGTATTTCTAACGCCCGGCACTCTGATAGTCGCGGCAATTCCAAACATTAACAGCGGATGAAAGAAAACATTAACTCCCAGAACCGCCCAATCAACTTTTCCAAGAATAAAATATTCATAAGGAATTTCAAAGACAAAAGCGAGAATTGTCTTAGTTAAAAGGATATAAATTATTACCCGAAAAATCGTTCCAATCAACCGGCTTCTGGTTTGATAATTCTTAACCCGAACAATTTCTTCAATTTTTTCCTCCAGTAAATCAGGGTTGCTGAAAACCTCCCTAAGTTTGTCAGAATCAGTTGAGCTGATAATTTCTTGAATAACCGCGAAAAAAACCGCTTGCGGCCGAACAATTCGGCCAAACTCAAATCCAAGCGGATGTCTTAGATGGTGATCAATGACTTTTTTAATCGCCAGTAATTGAGGAACCAGCTCGGCCGCCCGAGAGGCATCAATCTTGGTCCAATTGGGAAAATAAATTTTCAAAAGCTGATAGTGAATTGAAATTCGATCAGCCTTAAATAAATTTTTCAGGCAGGCGATATAAATTTGAAGCTGGCGGTCAGATCCGTCAATGTGGTCGGCTTGGACAAATTGAATCACTTGATTTAAATGAGAATACATTAAATTAACCATAGCATTCTGCTTGACAGTTGGAGCGAGTTTTTCGTTTATCTCACAGGAGGCCAAATTAATCAGCCAATCGGCCAGCTTGTCATCCTGTATTTGGGTGTCTTGCCGGAGTCGGGTAAGAACAGCGAGATATTTTTCAACAATTTCGGCAATTTCGCCGATAATTGTTTCCGGAAGAGTGTTATTGGGCAGATATTTTGCCCGAATAAATTCATAAACGATATTCTTGCCGATTTTTGCCGGCCGGGATTCCTGAAGAAAAAGAATCTCCCGCTTCAAAAGCCGAGCAAGACTGTTCCGCCGGACTAAATGCTCTTCATTATAATCAATAACATTCCGAAATTTTTCATAAAAAAATCCCAGCTTTGAAACAAACTGATTAAGCTTTATCTTTGGAACGTCTTTTGGAGTTTCTTTCCGATCGTAAGAGTGCTGAATATCAATCAGCCACTCTATTTGATTGGTTGGTTGAGCCGCCATATTTTATTTATCCTATCCTTCTTGTTTATTTAAACAAATAGACTTTCTTTAAAAACCCGCCGAAAAAACTCGCCGCTCTTATTTTTAAGCGAACCGCTTCAACGCGGGCCGCCGATTTTATTTAATTAAGCATCCAAATGGAATAATTAAGATAACCGGCAAAGCTGACCCATAAAAAATAAGGTATTAAAAGATAAGCCGCCCATTTGTTTATTTTCCAAAACTTAACCATTAAAATCGCGATTAACAGCCAGATGACAACTATATTCGCGAAAGCCAGACCGGGATTTTTAAAACCAAAAAAAAATATTGACCAGACGGCGTTAAAAAACAAATGAATCCAGAATAGCCGGAAGGCGGCCTCGGCTTCTTTATTTTCAACTAATCTCTGCCAAATTAAATAAACGCTGATACCCATTAAAATATAAAGAATAATCCAAACCGGACCAAACAGCCAGTTTGGAGGACTAAAACTTGGCTTGATTAAATCAATATACCAGTTAGGAATCGCCGACGAAGTAAAAAGAAAACCAACCATGCCGGCCAACTGCGGCAGTAAAAGAGAAATTGCAAGACGTTTATAATTCACAAATTTTATTTAAACTCTCTTATTTTTATTATAAATGGTTTATCAATATTTTATCTTATAACGCGTACAAAATACGCGGTAATTTATTTACACTTTATTAAATTAACAAAATAAAATCCGTATAAAGAAATAAATTTTTCACCTTTTTTGCTATATTTAAAAATCATCTTTATATTATCATATTAAAGGAAAAAATCGCAGTAATCAAGAAAATTAGAAAGAATACAACTATTATCCGGCTAATTAGACGATCTGAGATTTGTTGCCCGTTTCTACCCCTGTTTGCCCCTGTGGCGAGTGATTGGGAGGAAATAAGAGATTGATACTCTTAAAAAAAATTGAGAGAATTTGAACAGTTTGTGATAATTTTAGTTTTTATCTTGGGATAATTTTTCAGCCTTTTCCTCTGCTTCCTTATATGGCCACATCAACTTCTGCTTGAATTGCCTTATTAATACGTTCTAATGATTCAAGATTTGAAATAAACAATCCTTAAGATTTAATAAAACAATTTATTGGCTAAAATAGGCTAAAATAAATCAATTTTACTATCTTGGGTTTGACTTTTGGATATAATGGTGATATAATAATATATTCTTTCAGAGTGAGAGAATCCCAGTCCTCGGGTAGAGGAAAAATTCAAAGAGCGGGCAAAAAGT
>CAZSPT010000021.1:0-4316 GCA_964608895.1 uncultured Gammaproteobacteria bacterium
GGCATCCAGCAATTGCGGGTGGCGCACGGCCGCTGAAACCGCCTCGCCACGGCTGGTTCCGATTTGAAAAAATCAATCAGTTCCGGTCAAGTTGAGCTTTTAAACAAAGTTTCCGGAATCGGTCCGAAGACCGCTCAGCGAGTAGTCGCCGGCTTAAAAGATAAGTTGGAAGTTGAAGAGCCGGCCGAAGGTTGGGGAAGCGGTTTTAGCGATGCTTTGGAAGCTTTGGTCGGACTCGGTTATTCCAGTGTTCAGGCCCGCCAGGCTTTGGCAAAATGTCCGGTTGAAGAGCCCGGAGAAAAAGTGAAGCAGGCTTTGAAAATTCTGGCCGGAAAAAAATAATAATATGAAAAGTTTTTTAAAAAAAATTATTCCGGTCCGGGTGGTTAGCCGCTATCATCAGGGATTGGCGATTTTGGCCAAGTTAATTTATCAAAATCCTTCCGAAAAGCTGATTGTTGTTGGAGTAACCGGAACCAATGGAAAATCTTCAACTGTTTGGCTGACAGCCAAAATTTTTGAAGCCGCCGGCCAGCCGGTCGGAGCCGCTTCTACAATTTTGTTCAAGGTGGCCGGCCGGGAATGGCTTAATGCCGAGAAAATGACAATGCTCGGCCGCTTGGCCCTCCAAAAACTTCTTAGGCAAATGGTTAAAGCCGGCTGTCGTTACGCGGTGATTGAAACCTCTTCAGAAGGAATTAAACAATTCCGCCATCTTGGAGTTAATTATGATTTGGCGGTTTTTACCAATCTGACTCCCGAGCATCTTGAAGCTCACGGCGGTTTTCTTAATTATCAAAAAACTAAAGAAAAGCTCTTTGCCAAGCTTTCTCAAGATCCAAAAAAGAACCTTTTTGGAAAGTTGATTAAGAAGACGATTATTGCCAATGCCGATGATTCCAAAAGTCGGGATTTTTTGAAATATCAAGCCGACCAAAAATATCTTTTTAGCTTAAAGGAGGATTTTTCAGCTGATGGCCGGCTGATCGTCGGCCGCCGGCTGGATTTTCGGCCGGAAGGAATTTCTTTTCAGGTCGGAGAAGAGCGGTTTAATTTGAAGCTTTTCGGAGAATTTAACGCTTATAATTGTTTGGCGGCGATTGCCGTCGCTCAAGCTCGGGGAATTGAATTGGCGGTCTGCCGCCGGGCCTTGGAAAAAGTTTCAGTTATTCCCGGTCGGATGGAATTTATCAAAGCCGGCCAGAATTTCCAGGTGATTGTTGATTATGCTCCCGAGCCAGTCAGTCTAAATCATCTCTATCAGGCCATTCGGCGCCATCACTTAGCTAAAGAGGGGAAAAAGATAATTCATTTGCTTGGTTCTTGCGGTGGCGGACGCGATCGGGCCCGGCGCCCGGTTCTTGGGCGGCTGGCCGCTGAAAACGCCGATTATTTGGTGATTGCCAATGAAGATCCTTATGATGACGACCCTAAGGAAATTATTAATGAAGTGGCTGGCGGAGCCTTAAAAGCCGGGAAAAAACTTAATAATAACCTGTTTAAAATCACTGATCGCCGGAAAGCAATGGAAAAAGCCTTTAGTTTAGCGGAAAAAGATGATCTTGTTTTGCTTACCGGCAAAGGTTGCGAGCAGGCGATTTGTCTAGCTAAAGGTAAAAAAATACCTTGGGATGAGCGCCAAGAAGCAAAAAAAGCGTTAAATAAAGATAAATAATTAAGCGGTTGTTGATAAATTGTCTAAAAAATTATTTTGTTAGTTAAGTTTTTGCTAAATTTAGCTATTTTTTCTTAAAAATAAATTATTAACAATTTAATCTTGACTTTTTTAAATTGTTTGTGCTATTATAGAACTATCTGTTTTAAATTTAGCGAGATTTTGTTTCCAGAGCCGCTTCGCGAAATTAGTCCTGTCTTAGGCAAAAACCTTGCTTAAGCTCTAGGATAGCCGCAAGGCGTTTTTGCTGAAGTGTGCCTTATTTTAATTACAAACCCTGCTATTCCAAAGTCATTGGGTGGATAACCTTCTAAGCATAGTGGGTAAAAAATTAAAACAAAACAATTAACCAAAAACTCATTTTTTGTTTTCTTCAAAAAAAATGAGCTTTTTTAGGATATTTTGAAAAAAATATGGTTGAAAAAAGTAAAATAAAAGAGCGAATAGATTTTTCCAAAAAACCTCTTGGCTGTGATATTTTGGATTTAATCAAAATTCAAAAAGAATCTTATCAATGGTTTTGGGATAAAGGTTTAGTCGAACTTTTTGATGAAATTTCTCCTATTTCAGATTTTATCGGCCGGGATCTTGAGGCTAATTTCGGTGAATACTTTTTGGATGAGCCAAAATTTGACGAAGTTGTCAGTAAAGAGAAAAATTTAACCTATGAAGCGCCGTTGCGGGTAAATATTACTTTAGTTAACAATAAAACCGGCCAAAATCTTACTCAAGAAGTTTATTTAGGAGATTTTCCCTTGATGACCGATCGAGGGACTTTTATTGTCAATGGAATTGAGCGAGTGGTTGTTTCCCAGCTGATTCGTTCGCCGGGAGTCTTTTTCGGCAGTCAGCGGTCCGGCAACCGGAATTTTTATACCGCCAAGATAATTCCCAACCGGGGTTCTTGGTTGGAATTTGAGACTGACAGTAACGGAGTGATTTGGGTTAAGATTGATCGGAAGCGCAAAGTTGCGGTAACCGCCCTGCTTCGGGCTTTTGGTTATTCAAGCGACGAGGAAATTCTCAATTTGTTTCCGGAGGTTGATAACAGTGTTCGAATAAATTACCTTCAGGCGACTCTTAAAAAAGATATTTCCCACAATGAAAATGAGGGGTTAGTTGAGGTTTATAAGCGGATTCGACCGGGCGATTTGGTTACTCCGGAAAACGCCAAACAGCTGATTAATAATATGTTTTTTAATTTTGTTCGTTATGATTTCGGCCGAGTCGGAAGATTTAAGCTTAATCAGAGATTTGGCCGGCCTGATGCCGAAATAACCAAAGAAAACAGAGTTCTTCAAAAGGAAGACGTTGTTAATGTTATTAAAGAGCTGATTCGGCTGAGTAACACTCAGGAGCCAAGTGATGATATTGACCATCTTGGCAATCGCCGGGTTCGGGCGGTCGGCGAGCTGGTTCAGAATAAGTTTCGAATCGGGCTGGCTCGAATGGAGCGAATCGTTAAAGATCGGATGAGCACTTTGGATATTTCTCACCTGACTCCGAACAAGCTAATCAACGCTCGGCCGGTTTTGAGCACTGTTAAAGAATTTTTTATGTCCAGTCAGCTTTCTCAATTTATGGACCAAGTTAATCCGTTAGCCGAGCTTGAGCACAAACGGAGGCTGTCGGCGATGGGTCCGGGCGGGCTTTCCCGGGAGCGGGCCGGCTTTGAAGTCCGGGACGTTCATCCAACCCATTACGGCCGGATTTGCCCGATTGCCACTCCTGAAGGGCCGAATATCGGTTTAGTCGGCCATTTGGCGGTTTTCGGTCAGTTGAATGAATTCGGCTTCATTGAAACTCCCTATTACAAAATTGAAAAAGACCGGTCCGCCCGGCCCCGAGTAACCGATGAAATAGTTTATCTTGACGCTTATCAGGAAAGCCAAGCGACTACTGTTCCTTTTACTGTTTCGCTGGACAAAGACGGTTATTTTTTGGAAGAAAAAGTTGAGGCTCGGGTTAAGCTCCAGCCGACGATTACTACGATTGATCGGGTTGATTATATGGATGTTTTTTCAAATCAAGTTGTCTCGGTCGCCACTTCGCTGATTCCTTTTCTTGAGCATAATGACGCTATTCGGGCTTTAATGGGAACCAATATGCAACGGCAGGCGGTTTCTTGCATTAAACCCCAGGCGCCGCTGGTTGGAACCGGAATGGAGAGAAAAGCGGCGGTTGATTCCGGCCATGTTATTTTGGCCGAAGCAGAAGGTGAAGTGGCAAAAGTTTCCGGTGAAAAGATTGAAATTTTAACCGAAAAAAACGAGCTTAAAAAATATCCGCTTAACAAATTTGTCAGGTCAAACGCCTCAACCTGCATCAATCAGCGAATTGTCGTTGAAAAAGGCGATAAAGTTAAAAAAGGCGATGTTTTGGCCGACGGTCCTTCAACCGATCAAGGAGAACTGGCTCTTGGCCAGAATATTCTGGTCGCTTTTATGCCTTGGCATGGCTATAATTATGAAGACGCGGTGATTATTTCTGAACGGCTGATTCATCAAGACCGCTATTCCTCAATTCATATTGAAAATTACGTCTGCGAGGTCCGGGAAACCAAACTTGGTCCGGAAGTGGTAACTTCCGACATTCCCAATGTTTCTGAAGAGAAGCTGAAAGATTTGGATGAAGAAGGAAT
>CAZSPT010000021.1:4326-14989 GCA_964608895.1 uncultured Gammaproteobacteria bacterium
GTTGTTCGAATTGGCGCCAATGTAAGCTCCGGCGATATTTTGGTCGGCAAGATTACTCCCAAAGGCGAGACTGAACTTTCAGCCGAAGAAAAACTTCTTCGGGCGATTTTCGGAGAAAAAGCCCGGGATGTCAGGGATTCTTCCCTTTATCTTGAACATGGCTCTTCCGGAAAAGTGATTGATATAAAGGTTTTTTCTCGGGAAAACGGCGACAAACTTACGGCCGGAATGATAAAAACGATTCAAGTGACAGTCGCTTCTTTGAGAAAAATTCAAGTTGGTGACAAAATGGCCGGCCGTCACGGCAACAAAGGAGTGATTTCCCGAGTTGTTCCGGTGGAAGATCTGCCTCATCTCAAGGACGGCACTCCGATTGACATTATCCTTTCTCCTTTAGGAGTTGTTTCCCGAATGAACCTCGGCCAAACTCTTGAAACCCAGATGGGTTTGGCGGCGAAGATGCTCGGTTATCAAGTGGCCACCCCGGTTTTTAACGGAGCGACTGAAGCTCAAATTCGGGAAGAGCTTGAAAAAGCCGGCTTGACCGGACGAACTGACGTTCAGTTATATGACGGCCGGACCGGCCGAAAGTTTGATTATCAGACAAACGTCGGCTATATCTATATGATGAAGCTTAACCACCTTATTGAAGACAAAATACATCAGCGGTCAATCGGTCCTTATTCTTTAATTACTCAGCAACCGCTCGGCGGCAAGGCTCAATTCGGCGGTCAGCGGTTTGGCGAAATGGAAGTTTGGGCTCTGGAAGCCTATGGAGCGGCCAGCACTCTTCAGGAGATTTTGACGATTAAATCAGACGATGTTCTCGGTCGTTCAAAAGCTTACGAATCAATCATTAAGGGCGAGCCGATTACTAATTTAAATATTCCGGAAAGTTTCAATGTTTTGATAAGAGAGTTAAAAGGGCTTGCTTTAAATGTTGAGCTTCTCAAGGATGGCCAAAAAATTGATTTAGATAAGAAAGAGCAGCTTTTGGAGCCGGCGGCCAAGACTGATTATTGATTAAAGAATAGCGCGCTATTGCGGTAAATAATTTTAATAAGATAACCACTATTATGGCGGAAGAGCCGAAAAAAACAGAAGTTTTGAAAACAGACCGGGAATTAAAAGAAAAAGATTCCTCGGCTGAATCAAGGAAAAAAAATCGGGAAGAAGGCGGTTTGGTTTTTGACGCGATTAAACTTCGGCTTGCTTCGCCGGACGATATTCACAATTGGTCCCGGGGAGAGGTTACTCGGCCGGAAACAATCAACTACCGGACCCAAAAGCCGGAAAAAGACGGTTTGTTTTGCGAACGAATTTTCGGTCCGGTTAAAGATTGGGAATGTTACTGCGGAAAATACAAAAAAATTCGCTACAAAGGGATTGTCTGCGACAAGTGCGGAGTTGAAGTCACCCGGGCGATTGTCAGGCGGGAGCGCATGGGTCATATTGATTTGGCCGCTCCGGCTTCTCATATTTGGTTCCTTCGGGGTGTTCCTTCCCGAATCGGCCTTGCCCTTGATTTGTCAATCCAATCTTTGGAAAAAGTGATTTATTTCGCCAGTTTTATTGTCACCGAAGTTAACGAGGATTTGAAGAAAGAGGCCGTAGATCAATTAAAGGCGGAATATAAGCAATATCAGAAGCAGATTAAAAATGAATTTGAACAAAAAATCAATCAAATCGCCGGCGAAACCAAGGAAGCTTTGGAAGCAAAGACCAAGTTGGCCGGCCAGCGGGATGAAAAGCTCAAAGAGCTTGAAGCCACTTTAACGGCGGCTGAAAAGGAGCTTAAGGAATTAAAAGTGAAAGAAGTTATTTCCGAACACATTTTTCACGATCTTTCTTTGAAATATGGCCATATTTTTGAAGCCGGTACCGGAGCCGAGGCGATTAAAAAGCTTTTAAAAAAAATTGATTTGAAAAAGGAGATTAAAAAATTGGAAGGTCAGCTGGAAAAATCAACCGGAACCAAAAAGAATAAGCTTTTCCGCCGACTCAAATTTTTCAATTATTTGATTAAGAATGAAATCAAACCGGAATGGATGATTTTGACGACTATTCCGATTATTCCGCCGGATCTCCGGCCGATGGTTCCGCTGGACGGCGGACGGTTTGCCACTTCTGATTTAAACGATCTTTATCGCCGAGTAATTAATCGGAATAATCGGTTGAAGCAGTTGCTTGATTTGAACGCTCCTGAAGTTATCACTCGGAACGAGAAAAGAATGCTTCAAGAAGCGATTGACGCTTTGATTGACAATAACGCCCGCCACGGCAAGACGGTTGTCGCTTCAACTGGTCAGAAACGGATGCTTAAAAGTATTGCTGATATTTTAAAGGGCAAGCAGGGAAGATTTCGTCAGAATCTTCTCGGTAAGAGAATTGATTATTCCGGTCGGAGCGTTATTGTTGTCGGTCCGCGGCTAAAAATCAATGAATGCGGAATTCCAAAAGTGATGGCTTTGGAGCTGTTCCGGCCGTTCATCATCTCTAAATTAATCCAACGGGGAATTGTTCACAATGTCCGGAGCGCCAATCGTTATATTGAAGCCGGCAGCCATGAAGATGTCTGGGATATTTTGGAGGAAGTTACCAAAGACGCCTATGTCCTGCTCAACCGGGCGCCGACCTTGCATCGGCTCGGCATTCAGGCCTTTAAGCCAATTTTAATTGAAGGCAAGGCGATTCAGATTCATCCTTTGGTTTGCACCGCTTTTAACGCCGACTTTGACGGCGACCAGATGGCGGTTCATGTTCCTTTGACCGAAGGAGCGATCGCCGAGGCCAAAGATATTATCCTTTCTTCCAATAATCTTTTAAAGCCGGCTCACGGCAAGCCGGTCGTTACTCCTAATCAGGATATTGTCTGGGGTTGCTATTATTTGACCGGCTTAAAAGAAAATCCCGAACCGAAAATTTTCGGTTCATTGAACGAAGCTCTTTTGGCTTGGGAAAAAAATATTCTGACTTTTCAGGATGAGATAAAAATTCGCTATTTCAAAGGCAAAAAAACCCCCAAGGATGTGCCAATCATTAAAACAACCCTTGGCCGGATTTTATTCAATTCGGTTCTGCCGAGAGAATATCCTTTTGTTAATCAGCAGGTTAGCGACAAAACTCTTGCCAAAATTTTAAGTGAGATTCTTTATCGATTCGGAAATCAGGAAACAATTAAGACTTTAGACGAGCTTAAGAGTCAAAGTTTTCGCTATTTGACTTATTCCGCTCAATCGTTGAGTATTGACGATTTGAAAGAAGTGCCGGAACGTCAAGAGCTGATTGACCAGGGCGACCGCCGGTTGGACGAAATTGAAAATCAATACCAGAACGGCCTTTTAACCGAAGAGGAGCGTCATGAAAAAATTATTGAGCTTTGGCTGAGCGTTAACAATAAAATTTTGGAAAAAGTCAAAAAAACTCTTTCTAAAGATAATCCGATTTTTTCAATGATTGATTCCGGAGCCCGGGGCTCTTGGGGTCAGCTTAGCCAAATGATTGGAATGAAAGGTTCGGTTGTTAACCCGACTTATGAAGTGATTGAACTGCCGGTTAAAGGAAATTTCAAGAAAGGTTTTGATGTTTTGGAATTTTTTATTTCAACCCATGGAGCCCGGAAAGGCTTAACAGATACCGCCTTAAGAACTTCTTCAGCCGGTTATTTGACCCGTCGGCTGGTTGATGTCGCCCAGGATATTGTTATTACCGCCGAAGACTGCGGCGATGTTGAAGGAACGGTTTTGACCCGCGAAGAAAGCGAAGCAATGGGCGAAAGCCTGGCTGATCGGGTTTTTGGCCGGTTTTTAGCCGAGGAAATTAAGCATCCCAAAACTGGCAAGACAATCGTTGCCAAAGGAGAAGTGATTGACCAAGACAATTTTGAAAAAATTAAAGAGCTTGATTTGGATAAAATTGTCATTCGCTCGGTTCTTTTCTGCAAAAACCCCTGGGGTCTTTGTCAAAAATGTTATGGTTACAATCTCGCTTACAACAAATTGGTGGAGCCGGGAGCGGCAGTCGGAATTATCGCCGCTCAAAGTGTCGGCGAACCCGGTACCCAGCTGACGATGAGAACTTTTCATACCGGAGGAGTTGCCGCCAAGGGCGACATTACCCAAGGCCTTCCCCGGGTTGAAGAAATTTTTGAAACGCGGATTCCAAAAGCCAAGGCGGTTATTTCCGAAGTTGCCGGAACAGTTTCTCTCAAGGATGGCGGCCAGGACTTAAAGAGTCCAAAAAGTCGGACGGCCGAGTCGGGAGTCGGCCGGGAAAAATTGATTCAAATTCGTCATCAGCAGGCGGCTGAAAAGAAATTTTCTTTTGGCGACTATCAAGAAGCTCCCAAATTAAAGGTTAAAGACGGAGATGAAGTCAAAATTGGTGAAGCGATTTTTACCGTCGCCGGTGAAACGGTTGCCAGTCCGATTGAAGGAAAAGTCAAACTGACCAAAAAGAGTTTGGCTTTGACCGGTGAAGAGCTGGCCGTTAAAGAATACCTTGTGCCGGTTTCTCGGACGATTTTGGTTAAGGACGGCGATCAAGTTGAACCCGGTGATCAGCTGACCGAGGGTAGTCTGGACCTTCTCCAGCTTTATCGCTTAAAAGGTCGGGAAGCGACTGAAAAATACATCCTTAAGGAAATTCAGCATATTTATTCTTCCCAAGGCCAGAAGCTCAACGACAAGCATGTTGAAATTATTATTCGTCAGATGTTTTCAAAAATTTATATCAAGGACGCCGGCGACAGCGATTTCATGCCCGGCGAAGTAATGGAATATCTGGATGCTGTCACCGCCAATCAGAAGTTAAAGAAAGCCAAGAAAAAACCGTTGGTTTTTGAACGGCTGCTTTTGGGGATTACCAAGGTTTCTTTGTCAACCCGGAGTTGGCTGGCGGCCGCTTCCTTCCAAGAAACCGCCCGAGTTTTGATTGACGCCGCCATTTCCGGCAAAACCGATAATTTAAGCGGTTTGAAGGAAAATATTATAATCGGCCGGCAGATTCCGGCCGGCACCGGTTTTAAAGAAAAAACTCACTTTTCAAAATAGACTTTTTTCAAAGATTTTCAAGAGAGAAAGCCGGCTTTCGGCCGGCTTTTTGATTTTTTAATTTATCCACAAGGTTTATTTTATCTTTCTTTCTTTTTTGGTATAATAAGAACAATTTCAATAAACAGCATACTATATATAGCTTTTATTAAATAGCTAGCAATAAATAGCTATCAGTATATTAAAGAAATGACGATTGGGACGAAAAAATTGGGTGAAAATATCAAACGCTACCGCGGCCGGCAAAATCTTTCTCAAGAGCTTCTCGCCCGAAAAACCGATCTAAAGCTTTCCAATTTGGCTAAGTTGGAAAGCGGTTTGAATTCCAATCCGACTTTGGCGACTTTGGCGGCGATTGCTCGGATTCTCACTAAAGGGAGTATTGACCGGCTGGTAAAATAATAATTAAACTGATTTTATATGTCTAAATTAAAAATAACAACGGCGGCAATTCTGACGGTTCTCGGCCTTGGTTCGGTTTTTGGTTTTATTTCGGCGGCGATGGATTCCGGTAATTATCAAATTTGGGCCGATGTTATTTCAACCGGTGGTGTTGAGGATTCCAGTTCTAACAATTATCAGCTTAAAGAAACGGCCGGTGAAGGAATTATCGGGCGGTCAAGTTCAACTAATTATTCTTCGCGGGCCGGCTTTAGAGAAATGATTAAAGATCAGGTTTTGACTTTAAGTATCAGCGCCAATTCTCTGGAGCTTGGGGAGCTTTCAACCGGTCAGGCGGCCGGTGATTCCCACACTTTGACGGTTGAAAGCGACTGCACCAACGGTTTGAGCGTCACTTTCAGCGGAGCGACTTTAACCTGCTCCGGCTGCGGCGGAGTCAACACTATCAGCGCCATCGGCAGTTCGGCGGCCGCTTCTTCGCCGGGAACCAGCCAGTTCGGCTTTAATGTTGTTTACAGCAGCGGCAGTACCGCCGCTTCAGCCAAAACCCCTTATAATTCTTCGGCCAGTTATGCTTTTAACAGCGGTGATGAGATTGTCAGTGCTTCCGGAGCAATGCCGTCAAGCGCTGTTTTTAATGTTAATTATATTGCCAATATCAGCGGAAGCGAATCTTCGGGAAATTACAGCACCGCCGTCAGCTATACCGCCACCGCCAGTTTTTAATTTATGAAACGATTTTCAACCATTCTATTTCTAATTTTCATTTTAGGGGTTTTTTTGCCCCGGGCTGTTTTTGGCTTGGGAATTTCTCCGGCGGTTTTGGAGCTGGAGCTTGAGCCCGGGGAGACCGCCCGGCGCCAGCTGAAACTTTTTAATGAAACTGACCAAGAAATTTATCTTTCCGGCGTGATTGAGATTTTCCAACCTCGGGGCGAGGAAGGCCAAGCGAAAATTCTCCCTCCGGAAATTGGCAATCAAGCAGTCGGTTGGCTAAAACTCCCGTTAAACTCTGTTTCCTTGAAACCCGGAGAATTTGTTAACGCCCCCTTGGTTTTTGAAGTTCCTGAAACGGCCGATGTCGGAGGTTATTATCTCGCGGCGGTCTGGGAAACCGCCGCCGGCCCGAAAAAAAATATTTCTCAAATTGAAATAACCAGCCGGGTTGGCGCTTTGATTTTTCTGACGGTTGCGGGAGAAGTTGAAGAAAAACTGGAAATTGTTGAATTTTCTTCTTCGGAAAAGGGATTTTTTGGATTTGGCCGGCCGATTGAGTTTTTAGTCCGGCTGGAGAATAAAGGCAATGTCCATCTAAAGCCCCGCGGTCAGATTGTTTTTAAAAATATTTTTGGCCGGCCGGTTGAATCGCTTAACCTTAATCCCGGCGGCCGGAAAATTCTCCCGAACAGTGTTGGCCGGCTTTCAACGTTTTGGCCGGCTGAAGCTCAAAAAGCGTCCTTTTTCGGCTCCGGTCTGGTTAGAGAGCTTAAAAATTTCAGAATCGGCCGGATAACCGCTCAGGTTCAGGCCGAATACGGTTCAGCCAGCCAGAGATTTTCTTCCCAAGAGATTGTTTTTTGGGTTGTTCCTTGGCGGTTACTCGGACTGGCCGCCGTTGTTTTAATAATAATTTTCGGGTTGAGATTTTTGTTTGTTCGGACTGCTAAAAAAGATAATTTATGAGTTTGAAGAAAGCGATAATTTTATTTTTGTTTTTAGCCGGAATTATCGGCGCCTCCGGAGTTTTGGCGGCCAGTCAGTCCGGCAGTTTGAATGTTAATGCCAATATTCCCGAAGCTGAAGAGGAAGAGGAGGAAGAAGAGGGAGGAGGCAGTCCAGGAACTAATCCGGAAAAGCCTTTGCCGACTACTATTCTTCAAATTTCGCCGGTTCTTGGTAATCTTGCCCAAGACTGCGGCCGGGTAACGATTACTTGGAAGACCGAGTTGGTGACGACTGATTCCAATGGCACCACCGTCAGCGATGTTTCGGCGACCACTGAGCTGGGTTGGGGAATTAATTCCGACAGCGAACAGGTGGTTTTCGGCGATTCCGGGGTCAATCACCAAGTCGTTTTGGAAGATTTGATTATCGGTCAGGAATACAAGTATTATCTAAAATCGTCGGACGGCAGTTATAGCCGGAAAAATACCGGCGGAACCTTTACTGTTTATTGCCAGTTGGCCAACCCCGAATTGGAAGCCCGGCCGAGTAAAAAGGGAGTGGAGCTGAAGATAAATTATTCTCCTGATGAACCAGAACCGGCTCGGATTGTTATCCGAAAAGGAATAGCCAGTCCGCCGAATTCTCCGTTTCAGGGGGAAGAAGTGTATCAGGGCGAAAAAATAGAGGATTTTTTTGACTCAGAACTCACTCAAGAAACTGTCCAATGGTATTCAGTTTTTGTCTGCGATGAAAATAATAATTGTTCAAGCGGTTCTTATGACCAGGCTCAACGGACGATTCCGGAAGTTGCCGGCTTGGCGGCGACGCCCGGCGACAGCCGGCTGAATCTTTCTTGGTCCAATCCTTCAAATAATCCAGACCATGATTTTAATTTTTCCGAAATTAGAATTATTCGGCCGAGCGGCGATTGTTCGGCGGCCGATCCCGGCCAAGGAGCTGTTTTGGCGGAGATTTCCAACTCCCAATTTTTTGATTTAGATTTGGAAAACGGCAGTCAATATTATTACAAAGTTTTTGTCAAAAACAGTTATGGAGAATATTCCCGGGGCATCTGCATCGCCGGCGTCCCAACGGTTGAACCGCTTAATTATTGTCCGAGAAATGTTTCTTTGGAAGCCGGGAATCAAGAAGTCGCCGTTAGTTGGGAAAATCCTTCGGCCGAAGAGGCGGTTTTGGAAAATATCTATTGGCAGCGGGGATTGACTTGTCCGGCCGGAAAAAACGATGGCCGCCGAGTCTATCAAGGACTGGGGACTGGTTTCAAAGATGTTGAGGTTGAAAATGATTCAATCTATCGCTACGGCAGTTTTGTTGACCATAACGGGCAGACTGACAGCTGCGGTTGTTTTGCGGCGATTCCTTCGGAAGCCGGAAAGACTCCGGAACTTTGTCCGGGCTGTCAGCTAAGTGACGAACATCCGTTGGTAAGGTTTTTAGTTAACGGTGACGCTTTGGAAATTTATCCCGATTCTGAAAATAAATTGGCGGTTTTGGCCGGCACTCGGCTGAATGTTATGGTTGTTCGGAGTTTGCTTCCGAAATTGGCTGATTTACTGGCGGTTGAAATGAACGGCAAAAAGTATTTTCTCGCTTTGGATAATCTTCAAAACGCTTATCAGGCGGTTTTTCAAGTTCCCGGCCGGTCGGGAAACTATTCTCTTACTTTAACGACCGTCTATCGCGACGGCACTAAGTCGGTCCAGAGTTGGCCGTTGCGGGCCGCTCCTTTGGGAAAAATTTATTTTGACCCTTTGTTGGAGAAAGGAATCTCCGGAGCTGAAATCACTCTGCTGGACAAAAATCAAGAGCGGTTCTTTGGTTTTGGGGCGGTTAATCCGACTATTAGCGATTCCCGCGGCTATTACGGCTTAATGGTTCCGAATGGCGATTATTTTTTGGAAGTGAAAAAAGCGGGTTATCAGCCGAAAACCGTTCCTTTAACGATTAGAGACAATTTAGTCAACCGTTGGATTGAGTTGACCGGGAAAGAAACTCTTTTTTTAAAGACAAGCGAGTTTCTTCGGAAAATTTTAGATAATCCCAAAATTGAGGAAGCCAATGTCAAATATGCCGCTCCGGGAGCCGGAATAATCGCCTTGGCAAGCACTTTTACCGGAATTCCTTGGTGGAGTTTTCTCCGTTATCTTCATTATCTTTTTACCGAGCCGTTTATCTGGCTGTTCCGAAGAAAGAAAAAGGGCTGGGGAGTTGTCTATAATTCAATTACCAAAGAGCCACTTGATTTGGCGGTTGTCCGGCTCTATGACAAAAATCAGGAAAAACTCTTAAAATCAAAAGTGACCGACCGCCAGGGCCGCTATAATTTTTTGGTTGACCAAGGAGAATATTATCTTGAAGTTGGCAAGCCAAAAATGGATTTTCCTTCGGAAATTTTAAAAAATCAGGAAGAAGATAAAAGATATTCCGACGTTTATACCGGCGGAATAATTAAGATTCGTCAGGGTGAAAAGGGGATTATCACCGCCAACATTCCTTTGGATCCCGAAGACTGCCGAGCTTCAGATCGGGAAATTAAAAGAAAGCATTTCCATTATAACATCCGGCGAAATATCAGCGTGGTCGGACCGGTTTTTTCGGTTATTTCTTTCGCGGTTTCGCCCGGCTGGCTGACCGCCGGGTTTCTTCTGTTTCATTTCAGCCTATTTCACCTTTTTCAGCGCCTGGCTGAACAGCATAATTTGAGGAATTGGGGAATTGTTTTCAATCAAGAGAGTACCAAACCAATCAACAAAGCGATTGTCAGGATATTTTCTCCGGAATATGACCGAATGCTTGAGACTCAAATAACCGACCGCCACGGTCGTTATGGTTTTTTTGCCGGAAACAATAATTACTATCTAACTGCTGGCAAAAACGGCTATCTTTCCTTTAAGACCGATACGATTGATTTAAGCGAAAAAAAAGGCCGGGAAGTCGTTGCCCGCGATATTCCGCTTCAGCCGGTTTCTGCCAAAGCTCGCTCGTCCGGCTCAATGATTAGCCAAGCCGCCAAAGTTTCAAGCGCGGTTAAAGAAAAATCAGTCGTTCCGGGCGTTCCTCGCAAGGTTCAAAAAGAACCTTCTCTTTTAGAGGAAAAAGCCGAAGAAATTAAAGAGCGAGAGGTGAAAAAAGCGTTTGACAGAAAAAAAACAGCCAGCCGCAAGACTTCACGGTCAGGGCAAAAATTAACTCCTCTAAAAGAGGATAAATTTGGATAATTTGACAATTAAGGACAATTAAGGACAGTAATTTATATTTTTAGTTATATAGATAGTCAAATAGTATAATTTTATTTACAAATGAATATATATTAATACTAAAAATATATTATTAGATATTAAAACAATATAATTATTATATAATTTTAGTAAAAAACTATATTATTAAGTAAAAATAATTATAAAAAGTAATAAAAATTTATATATATTTCCAAAAACTTAACAATAAGTAGTTTATATCTCTAAAAACTTAACAATAAATAATTTATATTCCTTGTTGATAACTTATAATTGACAATTGATTCT
>CAZSPT010000022.1:0-12314 GCA_964608895.1 uncultured Gammaproteobacteria bacterium
GGTGATGAGGCCAAAAGATTGGGCAATGCTAGGGGTTTTAATAGTGTTTTTTTTGGTTTGCTGGTCAGTTGTTATTTATTACTACAGCCAGCCAATTCCCAGCGTCCAAGTTTTGACTGCTGCTTAATGAAAGATTTGCTTGCTTTTATTAAGAGCCAACGAGTTGGTATTTTTTGTTGTTGACAAAAAAAAGCTTTTTTCATAAGATAATTATATAATTCATAGCGATTTTCTTGGCTGTTGCCGGGCGGTTTTAAGGTAAAGTGGGACGGCGGCTAGGAAAATCTGCCAAAGGATTTTAAAATGCTTGATAAAAAAAAGAAACAGCAAATTATTAAAAAATTTGCTGCTCATGAGAACGACACTGGTTCGGCTGAAGTTCAAATTGCCCTTTTAACGGAGGAAATTAAGAATCTCACCGAACATCTTAAAGAGCACAAAAAAGATTTTTCTTCTCGCCGGGGATTATTAAAAAAGGTTGCTGAACGGAGAAAGCTTTTAAAGTATTTTCAGCGGGAAAATCCCGAAGGTTTTAAAGAATTAGTCAAGAAATTGAAATTAAAAGGGTTTCAGCAAGCTGAATCTGAAAAATCTCCCGAAGATTTGGAAGAGCGTTTGGAAAATGCCGTTGAAGCCAATCAAGAAAATAATTCTTCAACAACCGAAAAAAGCGATAAAAAGAATCAGGAATAATTCCTTGTTCTTTTTTTATAAATAATTTTGCTAAATTTAGGTTTTGTTTATTTGAAAATAACTGGATTTTTCTAAAAGAATCCAATTATCTTCAAATAAACTTGAATCTCCTAACTTTGGCAAAAAAAAGGAAAATAGTTATGGAGAATTTTTCTCAATTTCAAGGAGGTGGCAATTCTCAAAATCTTCAGAAAAAATTTGAGTGCGAATTTGCCGGTAAGAAGATAACCGTTGAAATCGGTAAGATGGCCGCTCAAGTCAATGCTTCTTGTCTAATTTACTGCGGGGAGACGGTTGTTTTGGCGACAGCGGCAATAGGTAAAGAACCCCGGGAGGGAATTGATTTTTTTCCTCTTTCAGTTGAAATGAGGGAAAAAATGTACGCGGCCGGAAAAATCAAGGGTTCGCGGTTTATTAAACGGGAAGGCCGACCGACCGATAACGCGGTTTTGGACGCCCGGATGATTGACCGGGGGCTTCGGCCGCTTTTCAATCAAGAGCTTCGCCATGAAGTCCAGGTGGTTGTTGTTCCTTTGTCGTATGATGAGAATAATCCGGCTGATGTTCTGGGAATTACCGCTGCTTCAATCGCCCTTCATATCTCCGATATTCCTTGGAATGGTCCTTTGGTCGGAGTTTTAGTCGGCCGGATTGACGGTCGCTTGGTTTTTAATCCGACTTTGGAAGAGCTGGAAAAATCCGATCTAAAGCTCACTTTCTCGGTCCGCCAAGATAAAATAATTATGATTGACGCTGAAGCCGGCGAGGCGGAAGAATCAGAGATCGCTGAAGCGTTTGAATTTGGAGTTAATCAGGCCAAACCGCTTTTGGAATTTATTGATTCTTTAAGGAAAGAGGTTGGCCAACCAAAACAGGATGAACAAAAACTTCTTGCTCAAATCGTTGAAAAAAAGGAAGTTTCCCAAGCTGAAAAGGAGAGGATTTGGGAGCGGGCGAAAGAGTTTTTTTCCACTCGGGTCGCTGACCATCTTTTTGACAAACCAAAAGGAACCAAGCGGGAGCGCAAGGCAGTCGCTGAAAAATTGTTAAAGGATTTTTTTGCTCAAGAGGATTTTCCCCAAGAAGTTGTTGATTATCTTAAATTAAAATTTGAAGGCTATCTTGAATCAAAAGTTACCGAGGCGATTCTCTCCGAAGAGCGCCGAATTGATGGCCGGACCTTGGAAGAAATCAGACCGCTTCAAGGAGAAGTCGGTTTGCTTCCCCGAACTCATGGAAGCGCTTTATTTAACCGAGGCGAAACTCAAGTTTTGACAGTAGTCACTCTGGGTTCGCCCGGGGATGCCCAGATTCTTGACGAAATGACAGAAGACGACACCCACAAGCGTTATATGCATTTTTATTATTCTCCGCCTTATTGTTTCGGAGAACCGGGAGCTTTTCGGGGCGTTGGTCGCCGTGAAATTGGCCATGGAGCTTTGGCTGAAAAAGCAATTGCGCCGGTTTTGCCGGAAAAAGAAGATTTTCCCTATACTATTTTGGCGGTTTCTGAAGTAATGGGCTCAAACGGTTCTTCTTCAATGGCTTCGGTCTGTGGTTCAAGCCTCGCTTTAATGGACGCCGGAGTGCCGATTAAAAAGCCGGTTGCCGGAATCGCCATGGGAATGTCTTCTGATCGGGATAGTTATAAAATTCTCACTGATTTGCAAGATTTTGAAGACGGCGACGGTGGAATGGATTTCAAATTAGCCGGTACTGCCGAGGGAATAACCGCGATTCAGATGGATACCAAGACCGAGGGATTAAGCTTAGAAGTTTGCCGCCGAACCTTGGAACAGGGAAAAAAGGCTCGATTAAAAATTTTGGAATTTTTAAATTCGGTTATTGCCCAACCTCGGGCCGAGCTTTCTCCTTATGCTCCCCGAATCACTACAATCAAGATTAAACCTGAAAAAATTAAGGATGTCATCGGGCCGGCCGGAAAAATCATCACTGAAATCACTGAAACCTGCAAGGTTGAAATTGATATTGAAAATGACGGTCTGACAATGATTACCGGCACTGATTCTGAAGGAGTTTCCAAAGCTCTTGAATGGATCAAAAATTTAACCAAGGAAGTCCAAGTTGGAGAAATTTACACCGGCGCGGTCACTCGCACTCTTGATTTTGGGGCTTTTGTTGAAATTCTTCCCGGCCGGGAAGGTTTGGTCCATATTTCGGAATTTTCTTCAGAACATGTTGATAAAATATCCGATGTCGCTAAGATTGGCCAGGAGCTAACTGTTAAAGTAATTGAAATAGACGATCAAGGAAGGATAAATTTGTCAGTTAAGCAGGCCAACCCTAATTATCAAGCAGGAAATGATTCCAGAAAGCATTCAAATTATAACCGTCGGGACAATCGCCGGGATGATCACCGGGACAATAACCGTCGGAATAATAATTTTCGGGATAACAACCACCGTTTCAAAAATAAAAAACAGCAGTAAAAAGCCGGTTTTAGTCAGATAAAGGTTTTAAGATAGGGTAGTTGACGGTTTTTTGGGCAATTTAAACTGATTTTGTTGTTTTTTTAAAGTATTTTTATTGGTATAGTTGGTTTATTTTATTAAATTTTCAGTTTTTACCCGATTAACTGCCTTTCAACCGTATTTTATATTAATGTTTGGCAGAATAAATATTTTTAAGAAAAAAAACATTCCTATTCCGCTTAAAATTATTGTTTTAGCGGCTATTGGGTTTGTTTTTTTATTTTTTTTATTTTTTTCAATTTGGAATCAGTATTTTGCTGATAATTTAGCAAAATACGCTCCTTCAAAAACAGTCGCTTATGTCCATTTTAGCCTTCCAAATACTAAAAATTCTCCTGAATTTAATAGTTTTTTCAGGCAAATTTTAGCTGAAAATAATTTAAAAGGATTTAATCCTCAATGGTTAAAACGGGAATTAGCTCTTGTTTTTTGGCTAAAAAAAGATTTTTTAAACCAGGATGTTTTACTAAAAGTTGAAAATCCAATAAAAGCCAAAGAATATTTTTTAAAAAATAATCTAAACTACAATTTTTTAGATGGAAATACAGCGGTAATTTCTAAAAACCCCGATTTTTTTGTTAAAAATTCAAAAAATAACTTAATCCAGAAAATTAAAGGAAAATTTTCTTTTCTTAACACTGTTTCTGTTTTTGTTTCTCAAAATACTGGTGAATATTTGGTTAAAAATAGGGATTTAAGCAGTTTCATCAATGTTTTTCTAAAAGACAGTTCAGGAATTTTTCTTAATATTCAATTAAAAAGAAACGGGTTAAAAATATCTCAAGCCGGTAATTCTGGATTTTTGGAAGAATTAAAAATTTCCGCGCCAATATTAAATTCTAAAGTTGAAAATTATCATTTTGTGGGCCGTTTTCAGAATTTTTTTGGGATGTTTTTACTTTGGAAGGAAAAATTTTCTGAATCAAGCCGTGATTTTGACTATTTTTTTGATTTTTTTAGAAAAAAATATGGTTTACCTTTGAAAGAAAGCGTTTTTAACGAGTTTTTAGGAAGTGAATCAATTGTTTTTCTTAATAAAAAAAAGAACGGCCAAGAAAAATGGTTTTTAGAAAGATATGATTTTTGTCTAAAAATCAAAAAAAATTTTCAAAAAGAGCAGATTACAGAATTAAAAAATTTTTTTAAGCTGATTTTTGCTTTTAAATTTCCTGACACTAAAATTTTCCATCTTTCTGATCAAACCAAAGTGGTTGAATTAATTCCAAATTTGGAAAAATTTCAGTTTATTGAAAAAAACGGATTTCAAGTTATTGTTTCACCCGACAAAAAATCCTGGCTGGGCTGGAAAAACAAAAATGGCTGGCTGACAATCACTAATAATTTTGATTTAACGATTGAACAAAAAATACAATTTCAAAACAATTATTTAAAAACAAAAACTGATTTTTTGCCTGAAGGAAAATTTTGGAATTATTTAAAAAACTTTGAAACTTTGGAAGTAAATAATAATTTAATTGTTTTAAGGTAATATTTTAGCTAAAATTAGTATTATTTTTTATTTGTGGATAAATAGTGTATAAATTATTATTTTTTTCTTGAAAATATTTAGGAAAACTTGGGTATATTTTAAAAAATTGTTTTATTTTAGCGATATTTGACTGTTGAAAATAATAAAAAAATGTGATATAATAACTACAGAACCTTAAATTAGAATAAAAAAACAGAAAATTGCCATAAATCACAATCCAGTAATTTATGACAGTTTTCTGCTCTTTACTTTAAAATTTTGAAACAGTCGGAGGAACAATGGGCTTACCTCTTTTTCCGATGTTTTTGAGGCAAGGCACGAGCGTGCAATACCAAAGAGAGTTTTATTTCGCGTTCTGTCCGTTTTTGGGGTAAAGAGTGCTTACCGCCCAATTAAGCGTTTTTAATCTCTCTTTTCGCTTTTTGTCAGTTGTCCTTGTTGGACGACTGTCAGAACGGTTTAAGAGAGCTCTGAGGCGCAAGAATCCCACTGAAATAATATTTAAGGGGTGAAAGCTTGCGCCTCTTTTTTTATTTTATTTTTTTCTTTATAATAATGGTATTAAAGTTTGAATCACCTAATTAAATGAAAGCTAAAATTCAAGAAGAGTTGAAAGAAAGGTTGGAGAAGAGAAAAAAAGAGATTCTCAATGGCTTGGAAAGCGTTGGCCATCAAGTTCGGGACGGCAAGAACCCTGATTTTGACGCCAACTTTCCGGATTATGGGGACTCTGCCGAAGACAACGCCATTGAAGTGGCTGATTATTCCAAAAATCTTTCCTTTGAAAAAGATTTGGAAAAAGAGCTGGCTGAAATCAACCAAGCTTTGGAAGGAATTGTCCGGGGCGATTACGGCCGCTGTCAGCTCTGTGGCCGGGAAATTAGTTTAAATCGGTTGAGAGCTCGGCCGCAGTCGGCTGTTTGTCTTGAATGTAAAAAAAGCAAGTCCGAAAAATCGCCATGACAAAATTTTCAAAAATTGCGGCAATTAATTTTTTTGTTCTCGCTCTTTTTATTCTTGATCGGATTTTAAGATATTTTTTCTCCGTTGCCGGCGGAGAATTTTCTTTTTTTTTCGGTTGGCTGGAGTTTAAGCTGAATTATAATTCCGGAATCGCTTTTGGTTTGCCGATGAATTTTTATCTCCTGATTTTGCTTCAGTTTTTTATCTTAGCCGCTTTGGTTTGGCTGATTTTAAAGCTTTACCGGCGCTGGCTGGCCGGCGGCCGGCTTGGCTGGCTTGTTTTTTTCTTCAGTTTGGCGGCCGGTGGCGCTTTTTCAAATTTTCTTGATCGCTGGTTGCTTGGCCAAGTTCGAGATTATCTTTTTTTGAAGTATTTTTTTGTTTTTAATCTTGGCGACGCGATGATTGTTCTCGGGCTATTTGGAGCGGCGGTGATAATTGTTTGGCCGGAGCTTAAAAAAAGCCGCTGATTATCTGATATAGCCGAGCGGATTGACCCGTTGGCCGTTAATGCGAACCTCAAAGTGGAGATGGGGGCCGCTTGAGTAGCCGGTTGAACCCTCCAATCCGATTACCTGGCCTTTTTGGACGGTTTCTCCGGGCTGGACGTAGATTCGGCTAAGGTGGCCGTAGAGAGTTTGGACACCGCCGCCGTGGTTGACGATAATATTGAAGCCGTACCCGTAGTAAATATATTGGGTTCGGGAAACAACTCCGCTTTTGGCCGCTCGAATCGGCTTACTCCAGCCGCAAGCAATATCAACTCCAGTATGGCGCCAGCCAAGGTAGTATTGGGTGATTCGGCGGCAGGAGCTCGGCCAGTACATTTTTTCGCTTCTGGTGGTCTGGGGAGGAGAATATTGTTTTTGGGGATAGCTTGAGGTATAACTTCGGGGCCGTTGAGTGTAGACGATTTGGCCGTCCGGCACCATTAATGTTTCTCCAACAACTAAAAGATTGCTGCTTCCGATATTGTTGAAATTTTTAATTTTTGCTTCCGAAGCCCGGTATTTCTGGGCTATTTTTGAAAGAGTATCGCCCTGTTTAATCGTGTGAAGAACGCCGCTGGCCGGAGGGATAATTATTTTTTTGCCCGGTTTAATAACCGAGCGGACCGAAAGATTATTCGCCCAGAGAATTGTGTTGATTGAAACATTGAATTTTTCGGCAATTCCGCCGATAGTGTCTCCTTCTTTAATTTGGTATTCTTGGACGCTTTTTCGGGTGATTTTGGCGGCATCGGTGCTTGCTAGTTCGCTTTTCAAAAGAGTGCTGCCGCCTTCGGTTGTCGCCAGCTCTGATTGGTACTGGTGGCGCTGAAATTCTTCTTGCTGTTGTTGAGCTTGGCTGTAGCGGCCGCTTTCAACCCGGAATCCTTCGCCAAGATAGCTGTAGGTTTGAGAATTTACTTCTCTTTTGGGAGCGTTTTCAATTGTTTCAAAATTTTCCAATCCGACTATTTTATAAACTAAAGCTTCTTGGCCGTAATCTTTGCGTTCTTCATAGGCGAGTAAGTTGGAGCTGGCGACTCCTAAGGTGATAATCACGATTAAAAAATGGATGATATAGCGATTAGTCGCCGCCAGAATGATTTTTTCTTTCCGCTGAACGGTTTTTTTATCAAGTTTGTTTTTTAGTTGAAGATATTTTTCAAAAATCGGGAAAACTACCGTTGAAATTAGAAAACTGCCGGTCCAGACAATTGGTCGGCGGAGTTTTAGGACGGTTTTTTTTAGCTGAGTTAAGCCGAAAAACAGTAATCGGAAATTCCAGCTGATCAGCTTGGCGGTTATTTTTTTAATTTGAAGGCTGATAGAGTTGATTATTGTCAAGTTATGTTAAAAATTATAGTTTTATGATAATTTTAAGTCAAGAATTAATTTAGTTCGGGCGATGGAATTTTCTCCCTTAGAAAAATCAATTCTTCGGGCAATAAGTTATTTTGACCTTTTTGATTATCCGCTGACTTTGGTTGAAATTCACCGATCACTTGACCGTCCGGCGGAATTTTCTGAAATCCGGCGGGTTTTAACCGGCCGGTTGTCTGAATTTTTGGAATTTTCCGGCGGCTGTTGGTTTTTTCAGGGCCGCCGTGAGCTTTTGGCCGAACGCCGGCGGCGTTATCTTTTGGCTGATAAAAAATACCGTCGAGCCCTTAAGATTGCCGGCTTGTTGAAATTTTTTCCTTTTATCCGTTCGCTGGCGGTGAGCGGCTCGCTTAGCTACGGCAACGCGTCTTTGGAAAGCGATATTGATTTTTTTCTGATCGCCGCTCCCGGCCGAATTTGGACTGCTCGGTTTTTGACAGTCGGGTTTTTAAAGCTTTTTCGGCTTCGGCCGTCTCCAAAAGCCAAGCGGGATAAAATTTGTCCGAGTTTTTTCGCCGCTGAAAATTGCCTTGACCTTCGGGCGATCAGCCACTACCGGCAAAGTCGCCATTTTTCTTATTGGATTTCTCAATTTAAATTTTTATTCGGCCGGCCGGAGGATTTTTTTCGGGCGAACGGCTGGCTCAAAGAAATTTTTCCTAATTTTTATCCGCCGGAAGATTCCGGGCGCCGAAAAATTAAAGAAACTTTTTTTAGTCAAGGCGTTAAAAAGGCCGGTGAATTTATTTTTTCCGGAAAGATCTGGGAAAAGTTTTTTCAAAGGATTCAGCTGGCGGTGATGCCGGCTGAATATCGTCGGGCGGCCGCTGGCGATTCTGAAGTGATTCTTTCCGATTGTTTTATAAAAATTCATCTTAATCCAAAGGGCCGGAGTTATGACCGTCAGTGGTCGGCTCGACTGGCTGAATTTAATTTTAATGGTTTTGAAAAATGATTTTTCAGAGAGGACAATTTTCAGAGCGGCCGAACCGTCTCCAACAAGCCGCTTTCCAACTTTTCTGGCTGGTCATTTTTTTTCTCCCTTGGCAGGCGGTTTTAATTTATCAGACCGGTTGGCTCGGCGGAGCGAAGTGGCAGTATGGAACAATTGCTTTTTATTTTCTGGAGCCGGTTTTTTGGCTGGCGGTTATTTTGACTTTGCTTGGCCGCCACCGATCCGGGGTTCCGGGCTTTTGGGCTGGTCGGCCCGGTTTAAGCTGGGGTTTGGTTGGACTGGCCGGCTGGAGCGCTCTTGGTGTTTTAACCGGTGGTTGTGATTTTTTAAGCTGGTACTGGTGGTATCGGCTGACGGCCGGGCTGATTTTTTTGGTAGCGGTTGTTGATTTGCCATTCAGCCGGAAAAAATTTTTTCCGGCTCTGGCTGCCGCCGGCGGCCTTCAGGGAATTTTGGCTGTTTGGCAGTTTGGATTTCAAAAGGTTTTGCCGGCTAAATTGTTGGGAATCGCCGGTCAGCTTCCCGAGCTTTTGGGGACGGCGGTGGTAGCGGCCGCCGATCAGCGCTGGCTCCGAGCCTACGGCGGCTTTAATCATCCGAATATTCTCGGAGGATTTTTAGTAATCGCTTTTTTAGCCGGTTTATTTTGTTATCTCGGCCGGCCGGCCGGCTGGCCGAAAGTTTTTCTGGCCGCCGGGCTAACGGCGACAGCGGCTGGATTTTTTTTAAGTTTTTCCAGAAGCGCCTGGCTTGGACTGGCAGCCGCTTTGGCGGTTTGCTTTTTTGGTCTGGTAGCCGGATTTCGTTTTGAAAAAAAACGGCTGAAGGATTTTTTCAGAATTTGCCTTTATCTGGCGGCGGTTATCGGATTGCTGACAGCGGTTTTTTGGCCTTTGACGGCGGCCAGGATTTTTTCCAGCGGCCGGCTGGAAGAGCAGTCGGTCAGCCGGCGTTTGGATTATTTGGAAGAAAGTCGGGAAATTATTACCAACTCCGGCCCGGCCGGAACCGGTGTTGGCGGCTATACTCGGTGGCTTTATCGGTTTTGGCCCGGATGGGCCGCTTGGGATTATCAGCCGGTCCACAACCTTTATCTTTTAATGGCGGCTGAATTGGGACTGGTTGGATTTTTTGTTTGGTTGTTTTGGGCCGGACGGGTTTTTTGGATTGGTCGGAAAAATGGCCTTTTTGGATTGGCTTTGCTGGGAGGGTTTTTAGTAATTGGTTTTTTTGACCATTATTTTTGGACTAATTACCATGGAATTATGATTTGGTGGCTGGCTTGGGCTTTTCATCTTAAAGAATTTTAATCAAATTAAATTAAAAACAGCTAAAAAAAGCTAATTTTTGGCTGTTTTTTTTGTTTTTTTTTCTATTACTTGACAATAATAAAATCTTTGGGATATAATGGAGTAATAAAAATATATTAGCACTCTGTTGATAAGAGTGCTAAGTTGATTAAAAATAAGTAATAATTTTTGAAAATTATGGCGATTAAACCAATCGGCGATCGGGTTTTGGTTAAACCGGTCAATGAAGAAGAAGTCACTGAGTCTGGAATTGTTCTTCCAGACACTGTTGACAAAGAAAAAAAAGCCGAAGGCAAAATTTTAGCCGTCGGTGGCGGCGAAAAAGTTTCTAAGTTGGGTTTGGCCGCTGACCAAAAAATCCTTTTCGGGAAATACGCCGGAGAGGAAATAAAGGTTGACGACAAAGAATATAAAATCTTAAACCACGACGACATTTTAGCGGTTATTGAATAATAATTATTAAAAATATGGCAAAACAGATTATTTTCAGCGAGGAGGCGAGAAAAAAGGTTAAACAGGGAGTTGACCAGCTAACCAATATTGTCAAAGTTACCCTTGGCCCTAAAGGTCGGAATGTTATTTTGGATAAAGGTTTTGGTTCTCCTCAAATTGTTAATGACGGAGTGGCAATCGCCAAAGAAGTTGAATTGGAAGACAAGTTTGAAAATCTCGGTTCGGAATTGATTAAAGAAGTCGCTTCCAAAACCAATGATGTCGCTGGTGACGGCACTACTACCGCCACTTTGCTTGCTCAGGCAATCGTCACTGAAGGTTTGAAGAATGTTGCTGCCGGAGCAAATCCGATTATTTTAAAAAATGGAATTCTAAAAGGAGTCAATACTTTGGTTGAAGAGCTTAAAAACAATTCCCAGCCGATTTCCACTCAAGAAGAAAAGCAGCAGGTTGCTTCAATTTCTGCCAATGATCCGGAAATTGGAAAAATTATCGCTGAAGCTTTGGAAGAAGTCGGCAACCAAGGGGTCATTACGGTTGAAGAGGGTCAAAGTTTTGGGACTGAAAAGGAAATTGTTAAAGGGATGCAGTTTGATAAGGGTTATATTTCTCCTTATATGGTTACCAACAGCGAGCGGATGGAGGCGGAATTCAATGATGCTTCAATTTTAATTACCGATAAGAAAATTTCTTCACTCCAGGAAATTCTTCCACTGCTGGAAAAGCTCGCTCAAAGCGGAAAAAAAGATTTAGTGATTATTGCCGATGAAGTTGAAGGCGAAGCTTTGGCGACTTTTGTCGTCAATAAAATTCGGGGAACTTTTAATGTTCTGGCGATTAAGGCTCCGGGATTTGGCGACCGTCGGAAAGAAATGCTTGAAGATATCGCCATTTTAACCGGTGGCAAGGTAATTTCCGAAGAAGTCGGCTTGAAGTTGGAGAGTGCTGAGCCGGAAATGCTTGGTTCGGCGAGCAAGGTTATCGCGACTAAGGAAAATTCAACCGTTGTCGGCGGCCAAGGCGACAGAGCTGAAGTTGAAAAGCGGATTAATCAGCTTAAAGCCCAGCTTGAGGCGGCTGATTCCGAGTTTGACCAGGAGAAGATTCGGGAGAGAATAGCCAAGCTGTCCGGAGGAGTTGCGGTTATTAAAGTCGGAGCGGCCACTGAAACTGAAATGAAGGAAAAGAAATTGCGGATTGAAGACGCTTTGGCGGCGACTAAGGCGGCTATTGAAGAAGGAATTGTCGTTGGTGGCGGAGTTGCTCTGCTGCGGGCGGCCAAGGCTTTGAATAATATTGAAGCTTCTGGTGAGGAAAAAGTCGGCATTGATATTTTGAAACAGGCGATTGAATCTCCGCTGGCCCAAATTGCCGAGAACGCCGGCCAGAATGGCGGAGTTGTTGTTGAAGCGGTTAAGAATCAAGAAGGCAATATTGGCTACAACGCTTTGTCCGGAGAATATCAAGATTTGGTTGCCAAGGGAATTATTGATCCGACCAAAGTCACTCGGAGCGCTCTTCAAAATGCTGCTTCGGCGGCCGCGATGATTTTGACGACTGAAGGGGCTTTGACTGATTTGCCGGAGAAAGAAAACAAAGGCGATTCTCCGATTGGCGGTCCAGGAATGCCCGGCGGAATGCCCGGCGGAATGCCGATGATGTAATTTATCTTTTTTGATTTTAAATAAAAAGATTATTGGCGGAGGAAATATATCCTCTCCGAATAAAAGCGGCGAATTCCGCCGCTTTTATTGTTGTTTTTTTTGTGGTATCATAAAAATATGAGTAGAGAAAATTCTCCCCGGATTTGGGAACCGATTGACTTCACTATTTATTTTTCTTTTATTAAAGGAGCAGTCGTCGCCGGTTTGATTCTTGAGCTTGGCTGGCGGTTGTGGTCCGGCCGCTGGGGAACGGTATTTTGGTTTGAACATCAAGAGTCGGTCGCTTGGATAATTCGGCTGGCGATTTTTGGATTTATTGGTTGGCGAAGTTTTAGAAATTTCGGTTCAAATCCGGCAGTCGGGGCTTTGGCCGGCGGCTTGGGAGGATTTTTACTCGGATTGGCGGTCGCTTTGTTTCGTTTTTTAA
>CAZSPT010000022.1:12324-14410 GCA_964608895.1 uncultured Gammaproteobacteria bacterium
GCCGTTTGGAAATTTTTTAATCTGATTACTGAAACGGTTTTGGCGGTCGCCGGTGGTTCCTTGGCCGCTGTTCTGATTATTTTAATTTTTTCTTTAAAAAATAAAGAATAACAACTATGGCGGAAAAACAACCAAATCAAACCGAAAAAATCTGGGCGGCGGTCGCTTATGTTTGGATTTTAAGCTTAGTCGCTCTGGCGGCGAAAAAAGACAATTCATTTGTTCGATTTCACGCTAATCAAGGATTGCTTTTGTTCGTGATTTCCTTGGCTTTTGCGTTTTTTCCTTTAATTAACTTTTTAGTTGGAGCTATTGTTTTGGTGGTGGCAATTTTTGGTATTGTTAAAGCTTTGGAAGGCGAGCGTTGGGAGTTGCCTTTTGGCGGTCCAATTGCTAAAAAGTTTGGTAACTGGCTGGTCAAGACGATTAAACTGTAATAAATTAAAGCGAATATGAAGCATTTTCAGAAACGGACTAAAGTGGTCGCGACAATCGGCCCGGCCTCTGAAACCAAAGCGATTTTGGAAAAAATGATAAAAGCTGGTTTGAATGTTGCCCGGTTGAATTTTTCCCACGGCAACTACAGCCATCATCTTAAATTAATTAAAAACATCCGGCGGGCGGCCAAGAGTCAGGGAGTGAAGGTTCCGATAATTCAGGATCTTCAGGGGCCTCGGATTAGGATCGGCGAAATTAAACCGGATGGAATTAAAGTCAGTAAAGGCCAAGAAATATTTCTGGCTCCCGAAGGATTCAAGCCTCAAAAAACCGGCAATCGGAAAGTTTTTCCGATTCATTATCCCGATCTTTATCGTCAGCTGAAAGCCGGGGAATCGGTTTTAATCAATGACGCTAAAATTCAGCTGAAAGTCAAGAAGATAACCGGCAAAGCTGTTCTTTGCCGAGTTGTCATCGGTGGAGTGATTAAATCCCATAAAGGAATGAATTTTCCGGATTCAAAGATAACCTGTTCTCCGATTACCCGGAAGGATATTGAGGATTTGGAATTTGGAATTAAAAATGAAGTTGATTTTGTCGCTTTGTCGTTTGTCAAGGATGAGGCCGATATTTTGAAACTCAAGCGGCGGATTGCCACTTTTGAAAAAAAACATTGCCGAAATCATAAGAAATTAAAAAATGCCGGCAGCGAAGGAGTAAGGACTCGGGTAATCGCCAAGATTGAGCGCCGGGAAGCAATTGGAAATTTCAATAAAATTTTAAAGGTGGCCGATGGAATTATGATTGCCCGAGGCGATCTTGGAATTGAAATTCCTTTTGAAAAACTGCCGTTGATTCAAAAGCAAATTATTGACAAGTGTCGGAAAGTCGCCAAGCCGGTGATTGTCGCCACTCAGATGTTGGATTCTATGATTAAAAATCCAATTCCGACCCGGGCCGAAGTTTCCGATGTTGCCAACGCCGTTCTGGACGCCAGCGACGCCATTATGCTCAGTGGCGAAAGCGCCACTGGCAAATATCCTCTAAAGTCGGTTGAGGCGATGGCTAAAATTGCCGAAGAGCTGGAAGAGCGGGAAATCGCCGAACAGGAAAATAACGAGCAGGCGTTCAAAAATTCAAAATCAATCTCTCAACTGGTCAGTTTTGTCGCTCAAGATCTTGCCGAGGATATTTCTGAAGCCAAACTTTTAATCTCGGCGACCGCTTCCGGATTCACTGCCCGGAATATCGCCAGTTTTCGAGCGGCTGTTCCGATTGTCGCCTTTTCTCCTTATTCCAGGACGGTTAATCAGCTGAGTTTAAGTTGGGGAGTTGAAGCTTATTTAACCGAGTTCAGTTCTTCGTTTAGCTTACTGACGACAAAAGTTAAGAAAATTCTTCTAAAAGAAAAATTAATCAAAAGGAATGAAATTATCGTGATTGTCGCCGGCCATCCCTTTGGCCGGAAAGGTCAGTCTAACTTTGTTAAAGTGGAGCGGATTTAAATATGGTTTGGCTGGGAAAATTTTCGCCCGAACCGGTTTTACTGGATTTTGGGATTATTGATTTAAGGTGGTATGGTTTGCTAATCGCTTTGGCGGTTGCCATTGGAATTCTTTTAGCCCTTTTTTTATTCCAAAAAAATAAT
>CAZSPT010000023.1:0-13891 GCA_964608895.1 uncultured Gammaproteobacteria bacterium
GCGTTCGGGAGCTTCAATAATTAGGACTCCGGCCGTTAGTCCGGCGATGATTCGGTTTCGGGCCGGAAAAGTTTTTTGGCTTGGCGGGAAATTTGGAGGATATTCCGAAATCAGGCAGCCGCCGGCAGCGATGATTTTTTCAGCCAGGCCGAGGTTTTTTTTGGGATAAATTTTTTGGCGACTGAGTCCCGATCCTAGGACGGCGGCGGTTCGGCCGCCGGCCCGAAGGCAGGCCTGATGGGCGACAGTGTCAATACCCAAAGCAAGTCCGGAAACAATCGTTAATCCGGCTCGGACGAGTTCTTCGGTTAATTTAGCGGCTTGGCGCTCGCCGTAATTTGAGGATTTTCTGGTTCCGACGACCGCCAGACTCGGATAATTTAGACATTCCGGCGAACCTTGATAGTAGAGAAGAAAAGGTGGTTGATAGATTTGTTTCAGCCGGATCGGATACTGACGGTCAAAAAATGTTAAAAAGTTTATTTTTTCTTCAGCCAGTTTTTTTTGATATTTTTCAAGATTGATTTTTGTTTTAATAGCGGCTAGTTCGGCGGCGGTTTTTTTCTCAAGGCCGGCGGCCGCCAATTTGGCCGGACCGGCCAGCCAGGCCGCTTTAAGGCTGGGAAAATTCCGCTGGATTTTTTGAAATTCCAAGGGTTTTAGGATTCCGGCCGCTGAAAATCCCAGCCAATATTTTTTTTCATCGGTTTTTCCGTTAAAGTCAATCATGGAAAAGAAAATTTGACAAAAAAGAAAAGGTTTGATAGGATAGACTACTGAAGCTTGAGTTTAGGCGGGTATTGTTCTGTCTGTTAGTTGATGATTTGGAAAATTGTTCCCCTCCTACAATTTTTCAGTTGTCACTAAATTATGGCTTTATCTTTTTTAGGTGAGGTCATATACTAACAGACAGTACTATGTTCGTTTAATTTTGGGAGCGGAAACTCGGCTTTGGCGCCTTTAGGCGAGAAGGTCTGAAAGTTGGGCGAAAGCTCCCGCCAGATTCCAAACTGTCCTAAGTTTAAGGGGCAGTTTTTTTAATTCCAGCGGTTCATCGCCGTTTCTGGCGAATTGCCGGCGGTTTCTTCGGTTGCTTCAGCGGCCGTTTTAATCACTTGATTTATTTTCGGTTTTTGGGATAATCGGCGGTTTTCCAAAAGATAGTGTTCGGCCGGTTGATTCTCGGTTTTTGGGGTTTTAACCCCAATTTTTATTTGGACGAAATTTTGGGATTTTAAATAATTAATAATTGATTTTATTCCATTGTGGCCGCCGGCCGAGGAATTTTTGGCAATTCTGATTTTTCCGAGCGGCAAGTCAAGGTCGTCCCGGATGATAATAATTTCCTTTGGTTTTAATCGGTGGTATTTTTTAAGTTTTTCGACTGCTCGGCCGGAGTTGTTCATAAAGGTCAGCGGCTTGGCCAGAATTATTTTTTCCCGGCCGAGTCGGCCGGTTGAAATTTCCGATTCAAATTTTTTAGCCGGTTTGAATTTCGGCAGTCCGAGATTTTCTTGAAGTTTTTCCAAGGTGAGAAAGCCGAGGTTGTGCCAGGTTTTTTGGTATTTTTTTCCGGGATTGCCCAAACCGATAATTAATTTCATTATTGACGTTTTATTACTTCAATTTTAATCGGCAGTCCGAAAAGTTTGAATTTCAGCCGAAGGTTTTTTTGGAGGAATTTTAAATAATTGTCGCTTAAAGCCTCGGGATCGTTGATTTCCAAGGAGAACCGCGGCGAGTTGGTTTTGGTTTGGGACAGCCGGTAGAGATAAGGACGTTTTCTCCCTTTTTGCTGGGTTGGCCGGTATTTTTTCAACTGTTGTTTTAGGAATTTATTAAGTTGGCTTTCAGAAAGTTCCCGGCCGGCGGCTTGATGGACGGCCAGGACTTGATTAAGCAGTTTGGCCAGTCGGCCTTTTTCCGCTGACAGAAAAACAATCGGCGCCCACCAGAGATCCGGGAATTGGCCGCGATAGTATTTTTGGTATTCTTCCAAAGAAGTTTTTTCATCTCTTAAATCCCATTTGTTGGCGACAATAATCAGCGGTTTGTTCTCTTGGACGATTATTCGGGAGATTTTTCGGTCCTGAACGGTTATTTCGGTCGTCAAGTCGGTTATCAATAAGACGATTTCAGCCCGGGTAATCGCTTCCAAGGTTTTTTCGGCGGCTTGGTATTCCAAACTTTTCGGAGGAATTTTGCTTTTTTTCTTCAAGCCGGCGGTGTCAACAATTTCCAGTCGCCGGCCTTTCCAGGAAAATTCAAGATTGTGAGCTTCCCGGGTAGTGTGGGGTTGAGCAGTAACAATCATTCGGTCTTCGCCGACTAAAGCGTTGGCCAAAGTTGATTTACCAACATTGGTTTTGCCGACGATTGCCATTTTTATCTCCGGTTCCGATCGCTCGCTCGGCGCTTTTTCCCAAGAAACCCGGCTGATTATTTGGTCTAAAAGGTCGCCGCAGCCAGAGCCGTTGGCCGCTGAAATCAGCTGCGGTTGGCCGAGATTTAATCGGTAGAGTTCTTTGGTTATTTGATATTTTGGAGAATCGGCTTTGTTGGCCGTTAGGATTATTTTATTTTTTAATTTTTTTCTGACTAATTCTTTGGCTAATTGCTTGTCGGCCGGCTGAACTCCGGTTTTTAAGTCAACCAAAAAAAGTATCACCTTGGCTCGCTTGAGAGCTTTAGTCGCTTGGTCGCTGATTTTTTGCTCAATTTCTCCGGATGATTTTTTGTCAATGTCAAGACCGCCGGTGTCGATTAAAATAAATTCCCGACCCCGCCAGCGGACTATTCCTTGGCGCCGGTCTCGGGTTGTTCCGGAAATTTTCGAAACCAAAGCTTGATTTTTTTCAGTTAGCCGGTTAAAAAGCGTTGATTTTCCGACATTTGCCCGGCCGACAATCGCTATTTCCGGCGGCTGTTTCAATTTCATGATTTTAATGATAGCGAAAAAAAAAGAAAATGACAATTGTTTTTGTCTTAAAATTATTTTTAGGTTATAATATCTGAAAATCTCAAATTTCCAAATTATGATTGAAAAAAAGTCGGACTTTTCGGTCAGTCCGGAAAAATCAGCCGCTTCTGAAAGCGAATTTCGGCAAAAACTTGCTGAATTAGAGGAGAAAATCGCTCAAGATCCGGAAAGCGTCCAAGAAGTTGACCGGGAATTTTTGTCATTGATTTATGAATCTTTGATGATTGAATTCAGCCGGAAAATTAATGAAGGCAAGAATGCTTTTATTCTTGCTTTGGAGGAAAATCCTGATTTAAGGAAAGATTTTCAAAAATCGTTTGAGGTTTTTCTTGACCGGGAAGATTCTCAATTGGCGGCCGTCGTTAAATTGATAAAGATATTTAAAAGCCGCCAGGCGGCGGCTGAAGCGACCAATCAAATCAAGGCGGCCGAGATTGTCAACAACGGCCCGGAAAAGGAATCGGTTCGGGTGCCGGAGATTTTTAATCGGAAAGTCAATGAACTTAAGCTGAGTAATCCCGAGAAGTTCCGAGACCGGCTGCGGCTTAATTTTTTCGGAGAAGAAATCAATTTTATTATTATGGAGCGGATCGCCGGAACTGATCTTTACACTTTGGCCGTTCGGGAGGCTCTAAAAGATATTATTAAGCGCGACCCGGAAGAAGGTTACGGCACTCCTCGAGAAGTAAAAATAAATTTAATCAATAAAATAATCAGTTTTAAAATTGCCCAAGATTATTATTACCCGGCTTTTTTAAGCGACGAGGAAAGAGCCCGAGTGATTAAAACGGCGACTTTTATCAGAAATCTCTCCCGAGGGCCGCTAACCGATCTTTTGGAACATTGGAATTCGCTTGCTCTGGAAGAGCAAGAGCTTTTTTCCCAAGTTTATAATCTTGAAGAAGAATTCCGGGCTTTGAGGGGAATCAAAGCGGATGAAAATTTCTCTCTTGACGATTATCTCGCCGGTTTGAACAGCCAGGAAATTCTGGAAAATTTGGTTGAAAATTATCGGGGTGATTTTGATTCGGCGACTTTTCTTCGGAATTCTCTGAAGGGAAAAAATCTGGTTGAGCCCCGGCTTTTGGATGATTTAAGAAAAGTGATTTTTCGGCTTCACAAAAACGGTTTTTATCACCGTGATCTCCACGAGCGGAACATAATGGTCACCGACGACGGCCGGCGGCTCTATCTGATTGATTTTGACAAGGCTAATCCCGAAGGCTCGCCGAATAGTTCCGACCAGTGGGAAAATTACCGTTCAGGAGGCGAAAATTTTGGAGTGACCGACGAAGGAATTGTTTCCAAGGACGGTCTTTTGGCGGCTGCTTGCCGGCCGTCTGATTAAATAAAAAAAGCCCTGCTTTAAAGTAGGGCTTGTTAAAGGTCAAAAAGTTTGGCCACTTCGCTTTCTGAATACTCTCTGGTTTCAGGATGGTTTGGTGAGCTGAAGATAATTTTTCCTTTTCGGAATTCTATTTGGCAGCCTTTGGCGGCCGCGCGTTCGGAAATTGTTCTTTTTTCCCGTTCAGTTAATTTTTTGGTCATAACTGCTCCTTTTTTGATTGGATTGTCATTATACCAGATATTTTTATTATGTCAAGAGTAGTTGAAATTTATTTGAAAATTGACTTTTTTGGCTAAATTGGCTATAATTTTGACTGGAGTTTATTCGGGGCCATCGTCTAGTGGTTAGGACATCAGGTTTTCATCCTGAAAACCGGGGTTCGATTCCCCGTGGCCCTACCAATAAAACAACGGTTTTTAATGGTTAATAAAATTTATCTCGGAACCTCGGGTTGGTCGTTTAATTGGGAAAAATTTTTTTCCGAGCAAGTTCCAAAAACCAAGCGGTTTCAATTCTACAGCGAGCATTTTGACGCCGTTGAAATAAATTACTCTTTTTATCGGCTGCCAAAGGCCGCCACTTTGAAAAAATGGCGGGCTGAAACAGCCGGCGACTTTGTTTTCTGCCTGAAGCTTTCAAGATATCTTACTCACATCAAGCGTCTGGATTCAATTAAAACCCCGGCCAGAAAATTTTTAAAAAGATATCGGGCGATTATTCCCAAGGCCGGACCGCTTCTGGTTCAGCTTCCGCCGAATTTGAAAAAAGATATCGGGCTTTTAAGGAAATTTTTGGTTGATTTTCGGGCGGTTGCCAAGTCGCTTGATTTAAAAACTCCGCTGGCTTTTGAATTTCGCCATCAAAGCTGGTTTGAAGACCCTGAAGAAATTGAAAAAGTTTTGGCCGGTCGGGGGGCCGCCTGGGTGTTCGCCCATTCTTCAAAATATCCTTATCCTGAACGCCAGCCGCTCACTTCCAAAAAATTCGCCTATTTCCGATTTCACGGACCGGGAGAATTATTCGCTTCAAAATACGGTCGGCGGCGATTGAGAAAATGGCGCGACAAGATTATTGACTGCCGGAAAAATCGGGATGTTTATGTTTTTTTTAATAATGATTTCAAAGGATATGCCGCTCAGGACGCTCTCATTCTTAAGAAGCTTTTGAAGGATAAGAAAAAATAATATGGTTAAAAAATTTTCCCGATTTAAGATTTTGGCGCTGGAAACTTCCTGCGATGAGACAGCGGCGGCCGTTGTCGGGACTAATTCTAATAAAGTTGAAATTCTCTCCAGCCAGGTTTCTTCCCAAATCGCCCTTCATCAAAAATACGGAGGAGTGGTGCCGGAGTTGGCCGCTCGGGCCCATCTTGAGGCGGTTATTCCGGCTGTTGAAGAAAGTTTGCGGACGGCCGGCTTGACTCCCGAGCGGCTTACCGGTTTGGCGGTGGTTTCCGGCCCCGGCTTAATCACTTCTTTGATGGTTGGGGTTGAAACGGCTAAAGCGCTGGCTCTGGCTTGGCAGAAGCCTTTACTGGCTGTCAACCATATTTACGCCCATTTGGCGGCAAATTTTCTTAAGCCAATCAAATTTCCGGCTCTTTGCCTGGTGGTTTCCGGCGGCCATACTGAGTTGATTTTTCTTAAAGACTTTTGGAGCTGTCGGAAAATCGGCCGGACGGTTGACGACGCCGCCGGCGAAGCTTTTGACAAAGTGGCCAAATTGCTTGATTTAGGCTATCCCGGCGGTCCGGTGATTGCTCGGCTGGCCGCTGTTGGCGATTCTGAACGCTATTGTTTCCCTCGGCCGATGCTAACGGCCGATAATTTTAATTTCAGTTTTTCCGGCCTGAAAACCGCCGTTCTTTATCAAACTAAAAAGCTTGGTCGGTTGACTCCCGGGATTAAGAAAGATATTGCTGCCGGCTTTCAGCGGGCGGTTGTTGAAGTTTTGACGGCCAAAACGCTCAAGGCGGCTGAAAAATTTAAAGTCAAAACAATTGCTCTGGCTGGCGGGGTGGCCGCCAATCAAGAGCTTCGAAAAAGCCTTGAGGCCGGGGCGGTTGAAGCCGGATTTGAGTTTTTCGCCCCGGAACTTAAGTTTTGCACCGATAACGCGGCAATGGTTGGAGTGGCCGCCTGCTATCTTGAGCAGAAAAAACAAACTTTGAAAAATAATTGGCGGAAGATCGCTGCCGATCCTAATTGGGAGTTATGAAGGAAATAATCAGCAATTCGCCGGAAGAAACAACACGGTTCGCCGAGCGGTTCGCCGGCCGGCTGTCCGGCGGCGAAACAATTTGTTTGGTCGGCGAGCTTGGAAGCGGCAAAACGGTTTTTGCCAAAGGGCTGGCTAAAGGCCTTGGAGTTTCGGCGGTCGTCACTAGTCCGACTTTTGTTTTGATGAAAATTTATCCCGGCAAAAAGATTAAGCTGGTTCATATTGACGCCTATCGCTTGAAGAGCGCTCAAGAATTTCAAACAGCCGGTCTGGCTGAATATTTTTCCCGGCCGGATTCGGTTGTCTTAATTGAATGGGCCGATCGGCTCAAACAAGTTTGGCCGGCCGGAAGAATTTTGATTGATTTTAAGTTTTTAGGTAAAAATCGCCGTCGGCTGAAGATATCGCCGGGGAGCCGAAGAGTAAAATAAAAAAACCGCCCGAAGGCGGTTTTTGGATTAAAAATTATTCAGTCACTCGGAAAATTTCCGAAACTGAAGTGATTCCTTTTAAAGCTTTCAAAAGCCCGTCTTGGGCCATAGTTATTATTCCTTGGCTTAAGGCGATTTCTTTAATTTTGTTTTCGGACATTTCCTGATTAATGATTGCTTCTTCAATTTTTCTTTCAATCGGGACGATTTCAAAAATTCCAATTCGGCCGTGGTAGCCGAGATTTTGGCAATGGGAGCAGCCTTTTCCTTGGTAGAATTTTAATTTTTCAAAATTTATTTTTTGACGGTGATTTTCCGGCAATTTTTCCAGAAGTTTGACGACTCGGTCTCTGGTTTCTTGGTCTAGTTCAATTTCGGCTCGACAATTGGGACAGATTTTTCTAACCAGCCGTTGGCCGATTGAAACATTCAAAGCCGGCGCAAGCAGGAACGGCTTGATTCCCATTGATAGAAATCTTGGAATTGTTCCAAAAGCGTCGTTGGTGTGGATGGTTGACAAAACCAGGTGGCCGGTCAGCGAAGCCTGGACGGCGATTTCAGCCGTTTCAAGATCTCGGATTTCTCCGACCATAATAACATCGGGGTCTTGGCGGACGATTGACTTCAAACCTTTGGCAAAAGTATATTTTTTATTAACTTGGCTTTGATTGATTCCTTTTAACTGGTATTCAATCGGGTCTTCAATAGTGATGATTTTAGTCTCCGGCTGGTTGAGTTTTTTGGCGATTGAGTAGAGAGTGGTTGTTTTTCCGGAGCCGGTCGGACCGGTGGTGACAATCATTCCGTTCGGCCGGTTAATTTCTCTTTTTAGGATTTCAAAGGCCTGACCCTCTAAGCCGAGATTTTCAAATTTCAGTCCGGCGGTTGCCGGCTGGAGCAGTCTAATAACAATACTTTCGCCAAAAGCGGTCGGTAGAGCCGAAACCCGGACGTCAATTTTTTCTCCGCCGCTGAGATGGATGGAAAAGCGGCCGTCTTGAGGTTTGTCGCTGATGTTTATTTTTAATCCGGCTAAATGCTTAATGCGGGAAGCGATTTTCGGACCGGCTTCTTTTGGGAGTTCGGCGACATCGTTCAAAACTCCGTCAATTCTAAACCTTACTTTAGTCGCCTTTTCTTCACTCTCAAAATGGATGTCCGAAGCCCGGGCGTTCAAGGCGGCGGCGGCGACCAGAGAAATTATTTCAGTTACTGAAACTTCCTTGATTTTTTGGTTGAGTTTTCTGAAATCGGTTATCTTATTTTGGAATTTTTCAAGATTTTCCTCGGTAATTTCAATTCCGGAAACGGTTTTTCTGATTTCCGGCAAGGTTTGATATAGTTTCCAGGCTTGGTTAAAGCTGTGTTTTGAAATTAGATAGCTGGCGACTTGGGCGTGGAGTTTTTTTTTCAATTCTTGCTCAAGGGTTTTAACTTTTTCGGTGTAATCGGTGGTTCCGAGTCGGATTTCCCGGCCGTTATTAAAAAAACAGATTATTTCAAGTTCTTGGCTTTTTTCTTTCGGGATTGTTTTTAAGGCGTCCGGGCCGATTGCCAAGCCGGTCAGATTAAAATAAGGCAAACCAGCCGCTTCGGCCTTGGCCGCGGTTTCTTCTTCCTTTTCTTCCAGGGTGATTTCCCTGATTTTATTTTTTAGTTTTTGTTGGATGGTTTCATCTTGGCCGTCTTGATGGTCAGCCAGGAGATCTTCCAAAGAAGGGCCTAAATTAGCCATAATGAAATTATTTTGAAACTAAGCCGGGAATTTTTCGGGAAGCTCTGATAATTTTACTAATTCCCCGGCCGCCGGTTAGCCGATTAAACAGCAGAACCCAGCAGCTCCATTGAAAAGTGTTGAATACGGCGGTAATTAGGAAGGTGGTCGCCGCCAAAGCGGCTAAAGTAATTAAACTTATCACCACTGCCAGCCAGAACGGAATGTAATAGATGGCGAGCAGGAAAGGAATCGCCAACAAAGCGATAGTTAAGAAAAGGGTCGCCAGAGCGGCCAAGAAATAGATTAAAAAAAGGATTAATCCCATTTCCAAGGAAATTAGCCAGTTCTTTAAAAACAGTCGCCAAGCCGATTTTAGTCCCGGAATGATTTTTTGGTTTTTTAAGATTAGATAGCAGATCTGGTAGCGGATAACGAAAGAAATAATAATAATCGCGATAACAGTGGCGGCAAAGATAAGACCGTAGCCGAGGTAACTTAGCCAGTGGCAGCAGCCAAAGATTATTTTTTCTTTGGCCAGAAGCACCAGTATGATTACTAAGATGATTTTTAAAGCGGCATTGATTGCCAAAACCGGCCAGAATTTTTTGCCGGCGGCGTTGATTTCTTTATTTAATAACGGTCGGCGGTTCTGGTTGGCGAGATTGACGCCGTTAATCAGCCCGATTTGGGAAACAACCGCCAGCCAGAGGAAAAAAATTATCAAGCCGGCGATTCCGGCTAAAACGACAATCAGTCCGATTAACGCTCCGGGATGATTGGTTAAAATCAGCCAGAGGTTTTCGGTAATTGTTTCGCCTTGAATAAACCCTTCCCGCCAGCCGTTTTTTAGGGCGGCCCAAGTGATTTTAGTCGCCCGGAAATTGCCGTAGTCGGAAAAGATTTTTTGAATTAACTCAAATTCGCTTCCGAGCAGAGCGGCGAATAATCCGAAAAACCAGAGTTTTTTGGATTTTTTGGTGATTGCCCAGGCTCGCTTGATGATCGGGCGATAAAGTGAAGCCTCCTTCATAGTGATTGTTGGTTATTTTTTCTTAGAGTTTATTATACCATAAAAAAGGTGACAAAAAAACCGCCTCTGTTTTTTTCAGAGGCGGCTGCTCTTTTTTTGTTATTCATTCAGTGGTTCCGAGTCGGCCGGTTGTTCAGTTTTTTCCGAAGCTTCCAAGTCTTTCAGAATTTCTTCAAATTGTTCGGCTTCAAGAGTTTCTTTTTCCAACAGGCTGTCGGCGATTTTTTCAAGTTGTTTTTTCTTTTCTTTAATTATCTTCAGAGCGGTCTTGGCGGCTTGGTCGATTAATTGAGCGATTTCTTTATCAATTTCTTCGGCACTTTTCTCAGAATAATCTTTTTGCTGATGGAGTTCTTTGCCGAGAAAGATCAGCTCTTCTTTTTCTCCGAAAGTTCTCATACCAAGTTTTTCGCTCATTCCGTATTCACTGACGATTTTTTTCGCCAGTTTGGTCGCTTCTCGGAGATCGTTCTGGGCACCGGTAGTGATTTCGTCAAAAATGAATTTTTCAGCCATGCGTCCGCCCAAGAGAACCGCCAATTCTTCAATAAATTCAGTCCGGCTGTGAAGTCGTTTGTCCCGGCTTGGTAACTTTAAAGTGAAGCCGGCGGCCGGTCCCCGGGCGACGATTGAGACTTTTCTGACTGGATCAGTGTTCGGGAGTTGGTGGGCGATTAAAGCGTGGCCGGCTTCGTGATAGGCGGTGATTTTCTTTTCCTGATTACTTAAGATATGGCTCTTCCGTTCAGGACCAAGGAGGATTTTATCAATACTTAATAAGATATCCTGCTGGGTGATTTTTTTTCGGTTGTTTAAAGCGGTCAGAATAGCCGCTTCATTCAGGAGGTTGTAAAGATCGGCTCCGGAAAAGCCCGGGGTTCTTTCGGCGATTGCTTGGATATTAACGTCGTCTTCAAGCGGTTTTTTAACAGAATGGACTTTTAAAATTTCCTTGCGGTCTTCAATACTCGGCATATCAAGAATTACCCGGCGGTCAAAGCGGCCCGGCCGAAGCAGAGCTTTGTCAAGGACGTCCGGCCGGTTAGTGGCGGCGATGACGATAACATTGGTATTGGGGTCAAAACCGTCCATTTCAACCAGGATTTGATTAAGGGTCTGCTCCCGTTCGTCGTGGGAGCCGCCCAGTCCGGCTCCCCGCTGGCGGCCGACGGCGTCAATTTCATCAACAAAGATGATGCAGGGAGAATTTTTTTTGGCTTTTTGAAACAGGTCCCGGACCCGGGAAGCGCCGACTCCAACGAACATTTCCACGAATTCCGAGCCGGAGATATTGAAGAAAGGGACATCAGCCTCGCCGGCCACTGCTTTGGCAAGCAGGGTTTTTCCGGTTCCGGGCGCTCCCAGGAGAAGTAGACCCTTGGGAATTTCCGCTCCAAGCGAGAGGAATTTTTTCGGATTTTTCAGAAATTGGACGACTTCAGTCAGTTCTTGCTTGGCCTCCTTGACGCCGGCGACGTTTTTGAAAGTTACCTTTGGTCGGTTTTGAGGATTAAACTGTCGGGCTTGGCTTCGGCCAAAGCTCATTGCCTTGCTATTGACTCCTTGAGCCTGTTTCATCATAAACCAAAGAAAACCGATAACAAACAATAATGGAATTAGAAACGGCAGGAGATTGGCCAGCCAGAATTTTAATTCGTTTTTTCCTTTTATTTCAATTTTGATTTTTTTGGTTTTTTCCGGGCTGATTTGATAGTTTTTTAGGAGAGTGCTTAGGCTTTCGGAAGATTCTTTGCGGACAATTTCTTTCTGGTCGTTGTTTAGAACGACCTCAAGTTGGTTTTCTTCAATAATAATTGATTTTATTTGTTCGTTTTCAATTTGGTCTATTAGAGCGCTTATCCCGACTTCTTTCGGCTTTTCCAGCGGGGCGTTGTAGAGACTGAAGATTCCCCCAATAATCGCCAGAATTAGGACGCCGACCAATATTTTTTTTGTTAAATCCTTCATTTATTTTTGATTATTTTGGTATAATGTAAAAAGAATGATTTTTCTCAATAAGGTTATCATAATGATTTTAAATTAAAATGTCAAATAAGGTAAAAAATATCATTGACAATTTTTGGGCCGCGACTGTTTTAAGGGTGGCGCCCGGATGGATTACTCCCAATTTTTTCAGCTTTTTTCGGCTCAGCTTAATTCCGGTGATTGTCGGCTGTTTATTTTTTGAAAGGTTTGGTTTGGCTTTGCTTTTTTTGGTTTTAGCCGGATTAGCCGATACTCTGGACGGCTCTTTGGCCCGGGAGCGGAAAATGGTTTCTCGGTTAGGTCGGATTTTGGATCCGGCCGCCGATAAGTTTTTGGTGGTTTTGATTAGTTTGTTTCTGATTTTTTATTATCCTTTTTACTATCTTCCGCTAACGGTGGCCGTCCTTGATTTTTTAACTTTGTTGGGAGCCGGGGTTTTTTGGCTGGCAGTCGGCTTGGAGTATTCTGAAAAAATTCCTCCGGCCAATTGGTGGGGGCGAGGCAAAATGATTTTTGAGATTTTTGGGCTGGCGGCCGGTCTCGGCTATCTTGGCTGGCCCGGCCAGGGAATGCTCTGGCTGAGCGCCGGCCTTCTTTTTCTGGCCGTTTTTTTTAGTTTGGTTAGTCTGATTATTTATTCGGTTCAGGGAATTAGGACGGTTTTGAAAGGTTGATTTAAACAGACTGCGGATTCTTAAAAGCCCGGTTTGGCCGGGCTTTTTATTATTGAGATTGAGGTTGATTTTCTTTTGGCTGGTCGTTTTTTTCGGCCGGCGGTTCGGATTCGGGAGTTTGCTCGACCGGGGCGGCTTCCTCCTCCGGCTTTGGAGCAGCTTCCTCCTCCGGCTTTGGGGCGGTTTCTTCTTCCGGCTTTGGAGCAGCTTCCTCCTCCGGCTTTGGAGCAGCTTCCTCCTCCGGCTTTGGCGGCTCGGCCTGGTTTTGGTTTTTTGGTTTGGTTAGACTTAATCCAAGCCGATGTTTTTTTGGTTCAAGGGAAACAATGTAGAATTCAAGCTCTTCGCCGGGTTTGGCGATTTCATTGATGTCGGAAATCGGTTTTTCATTTAGTTGAGAAATATGGGCAAGGCCTTGGATTTTGTCGTTGATTTTTACAAATAAACCAAAGGGATTGACTTTAACCACTTTACCCGTGATTTTTTGTCCGATTGAATATTTCTGGTCAAGATTTTCCCAAGGGTCTTTTTGGAGTTTTTTCATTGACAGGAAGATTTTTGAATTTTCAATCCCGATAATTTCCGCTTTGATGTTCTGGCCGACTTTAACAAAGTCGTTTGGGTCTTCAATTCGTTGCCAGGCAATTTCTGAAATATGAATCAGTCCTTCCAACTGGTCAAATTCCACAAAAATTCCAAAGCTGGTCACCGCGGTTACCTTTCCTTCAATAATGTCGCCGATTTTATATTTTTCAATAACATGTTTTTGGGTTTCTTCCCAAGCGGCTTTTTCCGAAACAATTAATTTATCTTCATTTTCATTAGCGTCAAGGATTTTTGTTTCAAATTTTTTTCCAACATATCCTTTTAAAATGTCAAGAATCCGGTTTTTGTCGCCGCCGGGCACTCGAGGATAGTGTTCCGGGGAAAGTTGGGAGACCGGCAGAAAGCCGGCGATGTTCTCAACTTTAACCATTAGTCCGCCTTTGTTGGCGTCGGTTATCGCAGCTTCAATAATTTCTCCTTTTTCCAGATATTGTTTGAGGTTTTGCCAAGTTTTTTGGCGGCCGGCATGGCGGAAGGACATTTCAATTTCTCCTTTTTCGTTTTCTTCTTCCAAAACGGTCGCTTCAACTTCGTCACCGGGTTTGAGATTTTTGTATTCTTCGGCTTCATTGTAGCGCTCCCGTCCCCGGACGATTCCAGTGGCGACGCCGTTGATGTCAAGATGAACTTCTTTACTGTCGGCGGAAATTACTTTTCCGGAAATAAGCTCGCCTGTTTTTGGCAAATTAAAATACTGCTTTTCATTAAGCAGTTTTTCCATTACCGAGTTCTTGGCGCTCGGTTCGGTTGTTTTTACTTCGGAAGTCATAGTTAGTTAACCTTTCCTTTCGGAAAAGTTCTGCTTTTTATTAATTAGGATATAAAGTTGCAGACGCTTCTTAGCTTTTGGCAGTTTAACAGATTGACTAAATAGTGTCAAGAAAGATTTTTGGACAGAA
>CAZSPT010000024.1:0-11871 GCA_964608895.1 uncultured Gammaproteobacteria bacterium
CGGCTGTTCCGATGATCCGGATAAAACTGAGCCGGGAATTTGCGGCTGCGGGGTTTCTGACTATGATTCCGATGGCGACGGAGCACCGGACTGCCGCGACGGCTGTTCCGATGATCCGGATAAAACTGAGCCGGGAATTTGCGGCTGCGGGGTTCCTGACCATGATTTAGACGGCGATTTTGTAATTGATTGCCAAGATAATTGTTCACTATGTGCCAATCCAACCGACTGTTATAATCCCGACCAAAACGATCAAGACGGGGACGGAGTTGGTGATGTCTGCGATAATTGTTCTCCGTTAAACCCTGATCATCATTGCGGAGAGAATATTTGCGGTTCTTTGATTAAATGCGATAATTCCGACCAAGCCGATCAAGACGAGGACGGAGTTGGTAATGTCTGCGATCTTGCTCCTAATTTTCCCAATGATCCGGCTGAAAATTTTGACAGCGATTGCGACGGAATTTTAGACAGTCAAGATTCTCCAAAATGCGGCAATGGAGTTAGGGAGGCTGAAGAAGACTGTGACTGCGGTTTTGGATCTGATGATTATTTTGACGACAACCCTCAAGGAAATTCTTTTTCTTGTTTCAGCCATCAAAATATTGATTCGCCTCCGGAAATTGATTATTCTCCAACAGCTCATTATTTTTCTTATTGCAGCCTTAATTGCGAGCAGAAAGTCCACACAGGGAAGTATTGCGGCGATCAGGAGATTAGCCCGGGAGAAGAATGCGACTGTGGCGCGGCCAACAGTTATTCTCCGGATAGCTGCGTTCCGGCCGAAGCCGGAGAAATATTTGCCTGCCGCTGGGCTTGTCCGGCAGTCGTTGATTATCAAGCGAGTTCAATTAACGAAATTGTCTTTAGTAGTCCGGGAGAAAGCAAGAATTTTAACATTCCGGACTGCCGGACAGCCGAAAGAATTGAAGCTGATTTTTCAGCAGTCAGCTCCAAACTCCCAACTACGAGGGTGGTTTTTGTCAGTGATTTATCTGGGTCAATGAAAGAATATCTGCCGGATCTTAAGTTAAATCTTAAGAATACTGTCGCAAATTTGCTGGATGAATTTTCAAGCAGTGGTCTTGAGATAAAAATTGGCCTTCTTGGTTTTGAGGAAGAAAATCATTGGTATGATTTTTCAGATGTATATGAAGATTTAAAAGGAGAAATCAGCAGCTATACGGACGGTGGTGAAACCTTTACTGAGCCGGCGATTAAGAAGGCTAAAGAAGAATTAGATAACAGCACGGCTGACAACAAAATAATGGTGATTATGTCTGACGGCGACCCCACTAGTAAAAACTTTTGTTTATTCGGAAGACCGTCTTCTACTATATGCGAAGACGGAAAATGCGGCTGTGAAAAAAATGGAAAATGTGGGTTTCTTTCTTGGAGAGACAAATATGTTTGCGACTGCGATCCTTTAAAAGAAATTAACTCTGCTAAAGAAGAAAAGGGAATTAGAATTTATACCGCCGCTTTTACTAACGACACTAATCTTCAAAAGGAAATGGCGGGTTGGTCTACAGGCGAAAATTATGCTTATGCCGGTGAAAATTTGGAAAGTCTTTATTCTAAAATTTATCGTCATATTATTACCGATCTCCGTTTGGTTTCCTTTTCTTTGGCCGGGCAAGATTTTGATATTGAGATTCCTTTGGCTTCTCTTGATAATTATCAAGAGTCGCTTCAATTTGACAATTTACCGGCCGATTTCTGCGACGACAACGAGCATGCCATTGAAGAAGTCGACTTTTCCAGTGATAAAGAGATTACCTTGAGCAATATTAAATTTCATTATTGCCCGATTCCTTTAACTGAATGCCACTCGGCTGAGGTTGCCGGAGATTTTGCTGAAAATAGCCAATCTAATCTTAGTTTTTGGGAAAAATTGAAAATTATTGTTAATCGTCTTTTTGGAAATATTTTTTCAATTTTTTGAAAATTGTTTTTCAATCCGTTTTTTTGTATAATATAAACAACCTTTGTTAAAAATAATCAATTTCTATGTTTGATCAAAAAAATTCCGACGGTGATCGGCCAAATCCGGCCGGCGGCGAACAAGTTCAGCCAAATCAACCTGCTGAGCCGTCCCGGTCGCCGAATCAGTCGTCAATTCCAAAACCTCCGCCGGTTGAAGACATTTTTTCCAAAACCGATTCAACTCCGGTTTCCGGCAGTCGGCCAAATCCGGCCGGCGGCGAACAAGTTCAGCCAAATCAACCGCCGGTTCCGGAGACTCCGGTTTCCAATTATCAGCCCGGCCAGGATGTTTTTGGGCGACGAAGTATTTGGGACAATAAAATTCTTCTGGTTGTTTTAATAATAGTGGCGATGATAATTGTCGGAGCGGCCGGCGGGGTGATTTACAATTTTTTTGCGGCGGAATCGCCGATTTCAAGCGAACCGGCTGAACAGCCGGAAAGTCAAGAAATTATTCCTAATTTTACCGGCGATGAAGAAGCTGAGTCTGAAATTGAAGCGGGCGATTCTGAATCCGACCAATCAACTAACAGTAACACCAATACCAACGCCAACGCCAACATCAACACCAATAGCAATACCAACGCCAACAGCCAAGTTGATCTTGATTCTGACAGCGACGGCTTGACTGATCAAGAGGAGAGAAATCTTGGTACTGACCCTTATAATGCTGACAGCGATAGTGACGGTTTAACTGATGGGGCGGAGGTTCAAATATTTAATACTGATCCTTTAAATCCCGATAGCGACGGCGACGGCTATTTGGACGGCGAAGAAGTGATAAAAGGATATGACCCGGCCCAGCCCGGTGAAGCAAGGCTCTATCAGCCGCCTGAAGAATAATTTGAAATTTTATGTTCGGTTTTAAGAAAAAAAATCAAAATTCGGAAGCTGGCCAGCCGGCTGAACTTCAAACCAAAGACCAGCCGAAGGAAGCGGAAAAAAACCAGTCGGCCGGCGATTCTGAAGTTTATGTCATGCCGGAAAAGTTCCATCCAAAGGAATCTTCAAAATCTTTCAAAAAAACTTTGACGATTTCCTTGGTCGCTTTGATAATTGCGGTGATTGTTTCCGGCTCTTATTTTATTTATGAAATTTGGTTGAGCGGCGGCCAGCCGCCGGCTGATCAAGACAATCAGAATTCTTTTGCCGCTGATAATAAAAATATTGATCAAGAAGTGAATAAAAATTCCGAGAGAGACGAAGAGTCTGACGGAAACGAGAATATTAACCAAGAAACCGAAAGCGACAATGAAAACGCTAACGCTAATGCCAATATTAATACTGAAATTGACGAAAATGCCAATGACGATGACGGCAGCGATTCGTCCGGAGTAATTGAAGTTTCCAGCGACAGCGACCGGGACGGTTTAACTGATTTAGAGGAAAGTATAATCGGCAGTTTTCCAACAAAGCCTGATTCCGACAGCGACGGTTATTTAGACGGCGATGAATTGGTTAATGGCTATAGTCCGATTTCCGCCGAGTCAGGAGAGTCTCAATTACTGGAAGAAGATTTTATCGCTCAATTAAAAACTCCCTTTACTGAAAATAATTTTGAGACTTATTATATTTCAGGATGGGAAACCAATTTTATTGAAACACTTTATCAAGCCAGGATTACCGCCGCTGATACCGGAGAAATTATTACTATTTCAGTTAAAAATAATCCTGATCGGATTTCAGCGACTAATTGGTATCTTCAAAATCATCCCGAAACAAGTTTAAGCCAGCTGACTGAAATAACAGTCGGAGAATTCCAGGGAATTTTTTCTCCGGATAAGCTTACTGCTTATTTGACTGATTTGGAGCGAGATAGTTTTTTTGTCTTTGAATACAAAATTATGGACGAACAAGGCCTTTATCGCTACCCTTCAATTTTTCGAATGATAATAAACAATTTTCAGAAGTCGGCGGAACCAGTCGGCGATTCGGCTGATCAAGATGCTGCCGCCACCTCAACCGCCACCTCAACCGCGGGTGAAATCTAAATATGCTTGAATTTGAGATTAACAAGCAGGCACCGGTTAAAATTTCTTTCCGGCGCCTGAAGGAAGCGGCGGCCGCTTTTGAAAAACATTCTAAATTGTCCGGCCGGCGTTATTTTTCTCTCGCTTTAGTCGACAATCCGACGATTAAGAGGCTCAATTACAGTTATCGGGGAAAAAATAGTCCAACCGACGTTTTGAGTTTTTCCGAAGCCGAAGTTTTAGAAGAATTTTCCGGTCAGTCGGCAGCCAAGGATCTTGGTGAAATAATTATTTCGGTTCCTGAAGCCCGGAAACAAGCAAGTCAAGCAGGCTGTTCTCTAACCGAAGAGCTGATTCGGTTGTTGGTTCACGGCCTTGCTCACTTAATCGGCTATCGCCATCAAGATGTTCCCTTGGCTGAAGCGGCAGAGATGGATAAGTTCCAAAACCGAGTTTTGGCGGAATTAGCCGTTAAAACCAAATAAAATCGGATTTGGAAAGATGAACACAATTTTTATTCATTTTTTGATTTATAAACAATTGCCGTGAAAACGGTTTTTTATTATAATAATTCTAAGTTCAGTTTTTAGTCATTATTAAAATCCCATGCTTAAGGATAACTTTATCACCGGATTGGATGTCGGCTCAACGACGATTAGAATGGTTACTGGTCAGAAAAGCAAAAAAGACGGTAAATTAAAACTCATTGGAGCGGTTGAAACTCCGGCTCAGGGAATAAGCAAAGGAACAGTCGTTAGCGTTGAAGACGCGGTTTCTTCGGTCTCGGCCGCTTTGGAGAAAATAGAGCGAATGGTCGGCCGGCCGGTGGAGCATGTTCTGGTCGGAGTGTCCGGCAGTCATATTATTGCTCAAGAAAGCCGGGGAGTGGTAGCGGTTTCTAAAACCGACGGCGAAATCCGCTCTTCCGAAGTTGAACGGGTAATTGAAGCCGCCCGAGCGGTCGCTACTCCGCCGAACTATGAAATTCTTCACGTAATTCCAAAAAGTTTTACTGTTGATTCCCAAACTGATATCAAAGATCCGGTTGGTATGACTGGAATTCGGCTTGAAGTTGAAACCCAAATTATTCAGGGATTAACTTCTCAGATAAAAAATTTAACTAATTGTATTTACCGAACCGGTTTGGATATTGATGATTTGGTTTTGTCAATTTTGGCGACTGCTGAAAGCGTTTTAAGCAATCGCCAGAAAGAGCTGGGAGTGGCGGTTGTCAATCTTGGCGGAGCAACTACTAGTTTGGCGGTTTTTGAAGAGAGTGACGTTCTTCATACTGCTGTTTTGCCGGTTGGTTCAAGTTTTATAACCAATGATATCGCTATCGGCTTAAGAATTTCAATTGACACCGCCGAGAAAATAAAAGTTCAGGAAGGAAGCTGTTTGCCAAAGGATTTTCGGAAGCAGGATGAGATGAAATATTCCGAGATTGGCGGTCCGGAAGAAGGAAGTTTTTCTAAAAAACAAGTGGCTGAAATTATTGAAGCCCGGGTTGAGGAAATTATGGAAGGGGTTGATAAAGAGCTTAAGAAAATCGGTAAATCAGGAATGCTTCCGGCTGGAGTCGTTCTAACCGGTTCCGGCGCTAAATTGGCCGGGACCATTGAAGCGGCTAAGAAAAATCTCCGGTTGCCGGCCTCTCTTGGCTATCCCCAAGAGTTGGTTTCCAATCTTGACAAAGTGAGCGATTTATCTTTCACGACCGCCGTTGGTTTGGTTATTTGGAGCAGTGAGCTTCAGGAAGGCCGAGTTTTGCCGTTTTCATTGCCGGTTTTCGGCGGAGTGGTTGACAAAACCGTTGGTCAGCTGAAAAATTGGTTTAAATCTTTGTTGCCTTAAAATATTCTTAATCATGATTTTTAAAAAATATGCCTGAAGTAAAACCGGAGGTGGACACTCGAGCAAAGATAAAAGTAGTCGGAGTTGGCGGTTCCGGCGGTTCGGCGGTCAACCGAATGATTGATTCTAAAGTTAAAGGAGTTGAATTTATCGCCATCAATACTGATGTTCAGGCGCTTCAAAATAACAGCGCCAAAGAAAAACTTCACATCGGTCAGTCAACGACTCGGGGTCTTGGGGCCGGAATGGACCCTAATTTGGGTTTTGAGGCTGCTCAAGAAAATATCAATGAAATTCGTGATGTTCTTAAAGGAAGCGATATGGTTTTCGTCACTTGCGGACTTGGCGGCGGTACCGGCACCGGAGCGGCGCCGGTAATCGCTTCCGCCGCTCAAGAACTTGGCGCTTTGGTTGTCGGAGTCGTTACTAAGCCTTTTTCTTTTGAAGGTTCCCAGCGGGCCGAAATTGCCGAAAAAGGGTATCAAGAGCTAAAAAACAGCTTGGATACCATTATTACTATTCCGAATGACAAAATTCTCCATATTATTGATAAAAAGACTTCTCTGATTGATTCTTTTAAGACTGTTGACGAGGTTCTTCGTCAGGGAGTTCAGGGGATTTCCGAAGTTATTACTATTCCCGGATTAATTAACGTTGATTTTGCCGACGTTAAAACAATTATTCAAGATGCTGGTTCGGCTTTAATGGGAATCGGCGAAGCTAGCGGAGAGAATCGGGCGGTTACTGCCGCCAAAATGGCGATTTCTTCGCCGCTCTTGGATATTTCAATTGACGGAGCAAAAGGAATTTTGTTTATTATTGTCGGCGGTCCGTCAATGACTATGGACGAAGTTAACGAAGCCGCTCAAATTATTACCGAAAGCGCTGATTCCAACGCTAAAGTAATTTGGGGAGCGGTTATTGATGAAAATTTAAAGGATAAAGTGAAAATTACCGTTGTGGCGACCGGATTTGGCGATTTTGAACCGTCTTCTCAAAGTGCTTCAGAGGATTCTGGTTATTCAATGAATCGGCTGTTTTCCAAGCGGGAGATTGACCGCCAGGAAAAAAAGCCGTCTGGAGTAAAAGTTGAAGCCGGCAATGGCGACGACTCAGAGAAAAAAAGTTCTAAAATCAATGTTTCAGCCGCTGCTGAATCAAAAACTGATTCAAAGCCGAGGAAAAAGCAAGAAGAAGATTTGGAAATTCCGGCTTTTATTCGGAAAAAGATGATGTAAGGGCAAAACTGTTAAATTTAATTTAACATTAGTTAAAAAAGAAGCTTTTGGAAAAAGTTTAAAGAAGCGGGAAGTTTTTTTCCACAGCTTTTTTTATTTTGGTAATTAAGCGAAAAACCTGTTTTTTGACAGGATTTCGCTGTCGGGAGTATAATGGTATTAGAATTAGAAAAGGTGACAAAGTGAAGGAAATCGCTGAGAGGTTTTGCCGCCGTCGGAAAATGTTTAAGAACGTCAGGATTGGAACCAGTAAATCAGTAAAATCGTTACTGATACTGATTTTACCGAAGCAAATTCAATGTTTTTATAATATTGAATGTTTTTTTTCTTAAAATCCCTGTTTTTTTATTATGGAGACTGAAATTCAAGAAGTTAAAAAAAGAGACGGAGCCATTGTTAAGTTTAATCAGGCCAAGATAACTCAGGCTGTTTTTAAAGCTTTAAAGGCGGTTGGCCGAGAAGATGAAAAACTTTCCCAAGAGCTTTCTGACAAAGTTGTTAAAAGATTGAATAATAAATTTCATTTTCGTTCAATTCCGGCAATTGAAGAAATTCAAGATGTTGTTGAGGAAGTTTTAATGAAGCAGGGTTTGATTAAGGCGGTCAAATCTTATATTATCTATCGGGAGCAACATACCAGACTGCGGGAGATGAAGAAGATGATTGATTCCAATGACGTTATTGAAGGCTATCTCAAGCAGCTTGATTGGCGGGTCAAGGAAAACGCCAATATGGCTTATTCCCTTCAGGGGCTGAATAATCATGTTGCTTCGGCGATTAGCGCCAATTATTGGTTGAATAAAATTTATCCTCCGGAAATTCGGGACGCTCATATTAACGGAGCGATTCATCTCCATGATCTCCAGCTTTTGGCGGTTTACTGTTGCGGTTGGGACCTTCAGGATATTCTCAAGGTCGGTTTTGGCGGTGTTGAAGGGAAAATTCACAGCAATCCCCCGAAGCATTTGAGCGTTATTCTCGGCCAAATAATAAATTTTCTTTATACTTTACAGGGCGAAGCGGCCGGAGCCGAAGCTTTAGCTGATTTTGATACTTTACTCGCTCCGTTTGTCCGCTATGACGGCCTTGATCAAAAGGGAGTTAAACAGGCGCTTCAAGGTTTTGTTTTTGGAATGAATGTTCCGACCCGGGTCGGTTTTCAGACTCCTTTCAGTAATTTGACTTTTAATCTCACCTGCCCGTCCACTTTAGCCAATCAGCCGGTTGTCGTCGGCGGTGTTCCTCAGAAAGAGACTTATAAGGAATTTCAAAAAGAATCTGACATGATTAACAAAGCCTTTGCCGAAGTGATGATGGAAGGCGACGCCAAGGGGCGGGTTTTTACTTTTCCGATTCCAACTTACAATATTTCTGAAAATTTTGACTGGGACAGCGATCTTTTAGAGCCAGTTTGGGAAATGACCGCTAAATACGGTATTCCTTATTTCGCCAATTTCATCAACAGCGAAATGAAGGCTGAAGACGCCAGAAGTATGTGTTGCCGACTTCGATTAGATAACCGGGAGCTCCGGAAGCGGGGCGGCGGTTTGTTCGCCTCCAATCCTTTGACTGGTTCGGTTGGAGTGGTGACGGTTAATCTTCCCCGAATCGGCTATCTTTCCAAAACCAAAGACGCTTTTTTTAATCGGCTTGGTCAAATGATGGATTTGGCTCGCCAAAGCCTTCGGCTTAAGCGGAGGATTTTGGAAGATTTTACCGAGCAGGGCCTTTATCCTTACAGCGCTTTTTATCTTAAAAATATTCGGGAGCATTTTGGAGAATACTGGAAGAATCATTTTAACACTATTGGAATCAACGGTATGAATGAAGCCATGATTAATTTTATGGATCGTTCAATCGGCTCAAAGGCCGGTCGGGAGTTTTCTCTGGAAGTAATGAACTTTATGCTCAAACGGCTCGGCCAGTATCAAGAAGAGGATAATCAGCTTTACAATCTTGAGGCGACTCCGGCTGAAGGGGCGACTTATCGATTTGCCAAAAAAGACAAAGAATTTTATCCCGATATTGTTGTCGCCAATGAGCAGGCTTATCAGGAAAGCGGAGCCGCTCCTTATTATACTAATTCCAGTCATCCGCCGGTTAATTTTTCTGATGATATTTTTGAAGTTTTGGAAAATCAGGACGAGCTTCAGATAAAATATACCGGCGGAACGGTTATTCACACTTTTTTGGGCGAAAGAATGCCTGACAGCAAAAGCACTAAGAATTTAGTCAAAAAAATTGCTGAGAATTTCCGAATTCCCTATTACACTCTGACTCCGACTTTTTCAATTTGTCCGAAGCACGGCTATCTTTCCGGTGAGCATGAGTTCTGTCCGCTTTGCGATGAGGAAATCGGTTTTGTCAGAGAGCAGAAGGAAAAACTGCTTTAATTTTTCAGAATTAAAAATAAATTTAAACATTATGGAACAAGAAGAGAAAAAGCAAAAGCGCCAGCCTTGTGAAATTTATTCCAGAGTTGTCGGTTATATTCGTCCGGTCAATCAATTTAATCCCGGCAAGCGATCAGAGTTTCATGATCGAAAATATACTAAAGTCAGCCAAGAAAAAGAAGCTGAGCCGGCTGAGCAGTCAAAAAATTATTCGGTTACTGAATCGCCTTCTTCAGAATTGAAAGATGAATCAAATTTTTATTTTTCAAAAACTATTGTTGAGGATTCAGCCGCCGAGAAAAGTTCCCAGTCTGATTCTTTTTCATCCCATCCTCGGATTTAGTTTGTTTTTAGATGAAAATTGGCGGTTTACAACCAACGACTCTTTTGGATTATCCCGGGAAAACCGCGGCAATTATTTTTAGCAGTGGTTGTAATTTCCGCTGTCCTTTCTGTTATAATTTTAAGCTGGTTTTACCGGAAAAAATTACTGAATCTTCTTTGATTCCCGAGGCTGATATTTTTGATTTTTTAACCAGGCGAAAAAAGTATCTTGACGGAGTCGTCATTACCGGCGGCGAACCAACGGTTCAGCTGGATTTGGTTGATTTTTGCCGACAGCTGAAAAAACTCGGCTATTTGGTAAAAGTTGACACCAACGGATCCAATCCGGAAGTCATCAGCCGGTTGTTGGAGGCGGATTTGGTTGATTATTTTGCCATGGATCTTAAAGCGCCTTTGGAGCGCTATCAAAAATTCACCGGCCGGCCGGTTGACGTCAGCCGAATAAAAAAAAGTATTGAGTTGATTATAAAAAGCGGTTGTTCTCATGAATTCCGGAGCACTTTGATTAAAGGGGAAGGCTGGCATCAGCCCGAAGATATTTCTCAAATGGTCCGCTTAATTCAGGGAGCGGAAAAGTATTTTCTCCAAGTGTTCAATTCTTTTGGCAACCAGGTGATTGACCCCGATTTTAACGGTCAGAGATTCACTTCAGAAGAAATGAATCAATTGGCCGAGCAGGCTCGGCGGCATTTCAAGGATTGTCGGATTCGGGGTTGATTTTCCAAGTTTTAGTAATTAAGTTAAAATTATGGCTAAACAAGACCAACCAAACAAAAATTTTCAATCAGGCGAACTCCGGGAGTTACTTGAGAAGAATTTGGAATATACCGAAAAAATTTATCAAAACACCGTTAAAATCAAACGCCATCTTTTAATTCGGACGGTAATAAATATTATTTGGCTGATTTTAATCCTTACCCCGATTATTCTCGCCGTTATTTATCTGCCTCCGATTATTCAGAATTTTTTTCAAGAGTATCAAGAATTTTTCAAGGAATTTGAATTATTTGATTTTCAGAGCCAGCTGAACCAGCTTGAAGAATTAAAACAACTTAAAGAGCTGAAGCAGTTGAAACAATAATTTTTATGGAAGAAATATTTTCAAAAATTAAAGGTTTCCGGCAGAAAATCTCTAGAAATTGGAGGTTACTTTGACTTGGCCGGCCGAGAAAAGGAGTTAAAGCGATTGGAAGAAAAGATTAATCAGCCCGGTTTTTGGGATAACCGAGCCGAGGCGGCCGAGATTTCCCGGCGATATCAGGACCAAAAGAATTGCCTTGATTATTGGAAAGACCTAAAACAAAGGGCCGCTGAGCTGGAGGAACTTGCCAAATTGGCGGCAAAAGACTCCGGGCTTTGGAAGGAAATTGCCGGCAAAGCAGAAGATTTGGAAAAAGAGCTTGCTCAAGCTGAGTTTGAGCTTCTTTTTTCCGGTCGCTACGATCGGGAAAACGCTTTGGTTTCAATTCATGCCGGAACCGGCGGTGTTGACGCCCAAGATTGGGCGGAAATGCTTCTTCGGATGTATCTTCGTTTTTCAGAGCGTCGGAATTTGAAGGTAAAAGTGGTTGAAAAAACCGTTGGCGCCGAAGCCGGCATTAAGAGTGCCATTTTGGAGGTAGCCGGACGCTGGGCTTACGGCTGGTTAAAGTCCGAGAACGGCGTTCATCGGTTGGTTAGAATTTCTCCGTTTGACGCCGAAAAAATGCGCCATACTTCTTTTGCTTTGGTTGAAGTTTTGCCGGAGCTGGAACAAATTGAAGAAATAGTTTTGTCAGACGATGATTTAAAGGTAGAGGTGATGCGGGCTTCTGGTCACGGAGGCCAGAGTGTCAACACTACTGATTCGGCAATTCGGCTGACTCATCTCCCGACTAAGATTTCGGTAAAATGCCAGAACGAGCGATCTCAGCTTCAAAATAAAAAAACCGCTTTAAAAATCTTAAAAGCCCGTCTTTTAAAGTATTATCAAAGTCGAAAGGAGCAAAAGGCAAAAAAAATAAAAGGAGAATATCATCAAGCCGAATGGGGCAACCAGGCTCGTTCTTATGTCCTTCAGCCTTATCAACTAGTCAAAGATCATCG
>CAZSPT010000024.1:11881-12100 GCA_964608895.1 uncultured Gammaproteobacteria bacterium
GCGGATATCAAAGTCAGGAAGTTGAGGCGGTTCTTGACGGAAAATTGGAAAATTTTGTTGAAAGTTTTCTTCGAATAAGGAAATAATTGCTCCTAAAAATGAATTTCCAGGAGGTTAAAAACCAGCCGGCAAATTTTTTTTTCTTTTGTCTGTTGGCTTTTATTTTTGGGATTGCTTTGGGTAATTTTGTTGATTGGGACGAATTTACTGTTTTTTGTT
>CAZSPT010000025.1:0-12095 GCA_964608895.1 uncultured Gammaproteobacteria bacterium
GATCGCTGATAATGCGGACCGCTTTGGTTCCTTTATTCCCGAGTTCTTGAAAATCTTGGCCGATCAAGGCGCAAATTTGAGAAACAATTCCGGCCATTTTGCCGGTTTGATAGACGCTGGAATAGCCGGAAAGAACCGCTGCCGTCCGCTCCAAGCCCATTCCGGTATCAACATTTTTTTGATTTAACGGCCGGTAGCGGCCGTCGGTTTCCCGGTGGTATTCCATAAAAACATTATTCCAAATTTCAACCCAGTTGTTATTTTCTGATTGGAAATCAACTGGCGGTTTATCCGAGCCGGCCCAATAAAAAATTTCAGTATCCGGACCGCAAGGGCCGGTTTGGCCGGCCGGACCCCACCAGTTTTCTTCCCGGCCGAGAAAGGCGATCCGAGCTTTGGGAATCCCGATTTTTTTCCAAAGCTCGGCTGATTGATTGTCGGCCGGAACCTTATCATCGCCGGCAAAACAGGAAACAGCCAATTTTTCCGGAGCAATTTCCAACTCTTTGGTTAAAAATTCAAAACTTAAAGCAATTGCTTCTTCCTTCCAATAGTCGCCAAGCGACCAATTACCGAGCATTTCAAAAAAAGTCAAATGCCAAGGATCGCCAACATTGGCAATATCAGTGGTCCGAAGACATTTTTGAACATTAGCCAGCCGGCGGCCGGCCGGATGACTTTCTCCAAGAAGATAAGGAGTCAGCGGATGCATCCCGGCGGTTGTGAATAAAACACTTGGATCATTTTCCGGCACTAGAGAAGTTCCCGGAATAATTCGGTGGTCTTTTGATTCAAAAAAGCCAAGATATTTTTGCCGAAGCTCTTTAATTGTCATATTGGATTATTTTACCACTAAAAAATGCTTTCTGCAAGAATTGATTTATCAATTATTCCCCCGCCGAGCAGGCGTTGGCGGTCATAAAAAACAGCAGATTGGCCGGGAGCCGGGGCTCGCTGACGACGGGAAAATTCCAACTTAACCCCCTGATCGGCGGCCGTTATCCGGCAACTAACCGGCCGAGCCTGATAGCGGAGTTGAACTTGGGCGAAAATCGGAAGTTTTGGCCGGCCACTCGGCCAGCTGACTTCCCGGCAAAAAATAATTTTTTGGTAAATATCTGAATTTCTTTGGTTTTTGACCACTATCAGCCGATTATTTTGAAAATCAAATCCGCTCACGTACCAGGGTCCGCCGGCGAGATCCAGGCCGGTTCGTTGACCAAGAGTATAGCAAGGCAAACCCTGATGGCGGCCGAGAATTTTTCCTTGAGGATTAATGATTTCTCCGTCGGAGAAATTAAGCTTTTGTTTTAAAAAATCACAATATTCTTTTTCACCGAGAAAACAAGCTCCACGGCTCTCCCGGGCGGTCGGCAGTCCCCAACTGTCGGTCAATTTGATAATTTCGGATTTTTGGCGGTCGCCAAGAGGAAAAATCAGCCGGGAAAGATTTTTTTGAATTAATCGATAAAGAAAATATGACTGGTCTTTTGTCCGGTCCCGAGCCCGGCGGATTCCGACAACTTTTTTACCGGCGGAATTTAGCCGATGGTCCAATCTGGCATAATGGCCGGTTGCCAAATAATCGGCCTGGAAACGGTCCTGAGCAATTTCCGCCAATCGGCCGAATTTTATTAATTTATTACAGTGAACACAGGGATTTGGAGTTTCCCCAAATTGTTCAGCTTCCAGAAAATCGTCAACCACTAATTTTTTAAACAGCCGACGAAGATCAAGGATTTCAAGTTTTAATTCCAGAAATTTAGCCGTTTTTTCGGCTTGGGCGAGGGCTTGGCGGCCGCCGGCCAGATTAGTCTCCGGCCAAAGCCGCAGAAAAAATCCGGTTATTTGATAACCCTGATTTTTCAACAGAACAGCGGCGGCGGCGGAATCTCGGCCGCCGGAAAAAGCAACAGCGATTTTTTTCATATTATCTTCCGGTTATCACTTTAACCGCCCGGGGAATAATTTCAATTTTTATTTTTTCGGGCAATTCAAGATAATCACCGTCAATCTGGCAGCTTTTTTGAGGGCGGCCGAGACTGATTTCAAAAGTCTGGCCGTCAACGGTAAAAACCTGTTGAGGCGGATTTTGAAACCAAACCAGATGAAAAAAAATTTTTAAAAGAGAAACAAAAGTTTTATTGGTTAAGACAAAAAGATTAAGAACGCCGTCAGCGGGATCTATCTTTTTTTTAGTTTTTAAGCCGAAATAGTTTAAGGCGTTAAAAACGATTAAACTGTTTCCTTTAATCCAAAAAGTCCGTTCGGCGGTTTTAATTTTAAATTTCATTCTTTTAATTTTTATCTTATTGAACACAAATCTAAGCGGATAGCCGAAAAATCCCAACCTTTTTTTAATTTCATCGGAAGTTTCAGTGACCACCTGGGAGATATAGCCGACCGAAAAACCAACAACAAAATAATGGCAGCCGTTTATTAATCCGGTGTCAATCCAGCTGGTTTTTTCCGGCCGGTCAAATAATTTCAAGGCCCGCTTCAAACTAAAAGGAATTCCAAACTCTAAAGCGATAACATTGGCCGAACCGAACGGAATAATTGCCAAAGGAATTTTTAAATTATTTTTCAAAATAGTTCGAACAGCCACTTTAACAGTTCCGTCGCCGCCGACCGCCACCATTAGTTTGGCGTTTGAAAAACTGTACTTTTTGATTTTCTCCTCAAAATCGGAGGTCAAAGGGAGCCAGGTCAGAGAATAGCCGAGTTTTTTTAACCGGCCGGCGACCATTTCAGCAACATCTTTTTTAGTTTCAATTCCGGCCTTGGAATTGAAAATTACCACTGCTTTCGGGGAGTTTTTCCTTTTGTCCATAAGCTACCACCAAACTTTTTTTATTTTTAAGGAAAAAGCGATTAAATTAGTTAAAGGATGGAGAATTAAAGTTAAAACAGCGGCCGCGGCGGCAATTTTCCAATCCAGCCGAACCAACCAGAAGACGGCGGCAAAAAAACCGATTAAAAAATCAAGCTGGTCAAAAATCGGCCAGGAGTGGCCGGAGCCGATTGCCAGCCGTCTTTTAAAAAAACTTTTCAATAGATCGCCGAGAACCGCTCCAAGGCCGGCTAGGATTCCAAACCAGAACCAGCTTTGGCAATAATCTAAAAGAGAAATTTCAGCAAAGAATTCTACCTGGCCGGCAAAAGTCTGAAATCCGGCAATCGTTAAAGCGGCAATTATTCCGACAAACAGACCCCGCCAAGTTTTATTTTTCCCAAAAACAGGCTGACCGTTGAATTTTCGCCCGTTGTCAACCGGTCGATCTAAAAATTTCAACCAGCCGAATCTGGCGGCGACTGTCGGCGCCATATTGGCAAAATAAGCCGGGAGAGTAAAATAAAAAGCGGTTAAAAACAGTTCAACCATAAGCAAAACTTTTTATTATAATACCATCTATTTTTAAAAATTTCAAATAAAAAGGCAGGTTTTTGCAACCTGCCGTAATTGTTAGTTCGTCTTCTCTACTTCGGATATCTCTCGACCAACCGCTCTGACTAACTGATTAACCGGAACATGACCGATAATCAAGTTAGAGGTGATTTGCTTGGAATATTCTTCCTGAACTTTCCAACTGTCCCTGAGATAATCCCCGTTTGACCAAATTATCACCGGAACCGGCAGATTAATCATTTTGAAAATATCCAGAATTTCTTCGGCACTCTCCCGGTCGGGGTCCCTTGCTAGATAAAAAACCACCAATTTTAGATTGGGATTTTTGAAAAGTTTTCCTTTTCTTCGGACCTCTTGAAAAGAACAGCCGACAACGGAGAATCCGTTGTTTTGAAATCCCAGCTTTAGAGCGTCCAATTTCTCAATATCCCGGCCGAGATAGACGACTAACCTCTGTTTTGCCATCTTTTTTCCTCCTACTTTTCTTTAGTTGTCAAAAAAACTTCTTTAGAATATTAATTTATCAAAAAAATACCAATCAGTCAAATTTAACCGATTATTCGGATTTCAAAGATTTAGGCGCCTGGCGATCCGACCGATTGGTTTCAGGTTTATTTTGTTTTTCGCTTTTTGATTTTGAAAATTTAACCGGTTCATCCTTCAAGGCTTCAGTCAAGCTCACCTCCGGCGCTTCGGAAACTTTTTTCTCAAGCGACGATTCAGTTCGGGGCTTTTTAAAGCCGGTTGTTTGAGTTTTATCCAATTGTTCCAACTTTGAATCACGTTCGGTTTTTTTTAGCCGACGATTTTCCTTGACTTTTTTAAAACATTCACTGCAATAGACTGGACGGCCGGGCTCTGGTTTGAAATTAACCTTTGCCTCACGGCCGCAGGCGGCGCAGACAGTCCGGTATTCTTCCATTTTATTCAGCTGACTTTCTTTTTGAAACTTTTTTTGGTTGAATTCCGGCTTAGTCTCTTTTTTCTTTTCCGGCCTTGGTGAAGTTTCCGATCTTTTTTTTGAAGTGGTATCAATAACATTGTCGCTCAAATCCATTCCACTCCAGCGGTTTATTTTATCCTCAACTGTTTTTCTCGGCCGAGCGTAGCGCTCCCGGGAAACTTTAACGGTTTTTTCAGCGCTGCCGGTCCGGCGGTCTTCAAAAAGCGGCGGTAAAGTAGTCGCCGAAAACGGATCAGAAGAAATCTGGTCAATCATTAACTTGAGATAAATATTAAAGGCCGGCAAATTGACTAAATCTTCTTCGGTAAAAGTCGGGGTAAATTCTTTAACTAATTGCTCGGCGTCCAAAGCGCCGACTCGGAAAGAGATTAAAGTGCCGATATTGCCGAAAATCGCCGCTACAACGTTTTCCGGAAGCTGTTCAATAAATTGATGGGCGATAACAAGGTTAAGTCGGTATTTCCGGGCCTCCGAAAGAATATCGGCAAAGCTGTCAGTCGCGAAGTTTTGAAACTCGTCAACATAGAGATAAAAATCTCGGCGAGCTTCTTCGGTAATGTCAACTCGGCTCATCGCTGCCAAATAAAGCTTAGTGACAATCATTGAGCCAAGAAGCTGCATCGTATCTTCGCCGATTCTCCCTTTGGAAAGATTAAGAATTAAAATCTTATTGGAATCAATGATTTTCCGCATGTCAATTGTTGATTTAACCTGGCCAACAATGTTTCTAATTAGAAAATTTGACAAAAATTGGCCGACTTTATTTTGAATCGGCGAAATCACTTCCTGCAGAACCCGGTCATTCCATTTAGTGTATTCGTTGGTCCAAAATGACTTAACGACCGGATCTTTTATTTTCTCAACCACTTTTTCCCGATATCTTTTGTCAACCAAAATTCTCATAATCCCTAAAAGAGTGCTGCCGGGGTAATCCAGTAAAGCCAGGATGGCGTTTCTCAAAATATACTCCAACCGGGGACCCCAGCTCTCGGCAAACTGTTTTTTAAAGACTCCGACTAATCCGGAAGCGACTAAATGCTTGTTTTTTTCTTCAACCGCTTCCAAAACATTGAAGGCGATTGGAAAAACAGTATCAGCTGGATTAAAATAAACAACGTCGTTAATCCGTTCAGCAGGAATGTAGTCAAGAATTTTTTCGGCGGTGTCGCCGTGGGGGTCAATATAACAGCAACCTTTGCCGGACAAAATATCGGAAATAATCATATTTTCCAGTAAGGTTGTTTTACCCATTCCGGTTTTTCCAATAATGTAAATATGGCGGCGGCGGTCTTCCTGTTTAATTCCAAATCTTTTTTCCTGGCCGCGGAAATTGGTTTGGGCGAAAATTGTTATTTCTTCTGACTTAGGCATTCCAAAAATAATTTATTGATAAAATCAAGCGATTGGAAGATTTTTCGGCGGCGAAGCCCGACCGTCTTTTTTAGAATCGGTTTTTGCCGGATGCTGCCCGGCCGAAGATTCTTCCTTTTCGGTTAAACCTTTTTTTTCTTGATCTTTTGAAATGATTGTCAATGGTTTTTTCGGGGTTTCGGGAGTCGTTTCCGGAAGTGGCTGGGTTCTTTCGGCAAACTGGGCTTTTTTTTGAGAAGTTTTTTCTTTAAGCGGTTCAACTGAAGCCGCTTGATAAGGAAGACGGGAAGGCGGAACCGCTTTTCGGGATGTGATTTTTTCAACCGCCGGAGGTTTGGTTGTTATTAGATTCGGAAAATGCCAGAGACTGGCCAGCTCTTCAGTTGATAAGAGCATATTTTCAGTCGGTTCTTGATAATTATTTTCCCGAGAAATATAGTGGCGGAGAATTCGGTTCTGTTTCTTGGTGATTCGATACTTGGTAAAAAAGTAATCGGCGGTTGTTTTGGAGCGCTTCCCCGGTTTGAAAGAGTTGGCGTTGGCGGTATTATATTGCTGAATCGCTCCGATAATCGCTCCAACCCCTCGGCCTTTATTGAAATTTTCTTTTTCACCGAGGTAAACCATCCGAAATTTTACTTGAAACGCATGTTTGGAAGTTTTTTCTTCAATCCGTTCAAAAATTTTCCGTTCTCCCGGCGACAACTTAAACATTTGCCATTGATCGGCTTCTTTTTCTTTACTACTGTTGCTTAAATCGGCTCCAAAAATTTCTTCGCCGATCATCGCTACTCCCGTCCCCAAAGCGTTAAACGGTTTTTGGATTTTATCCGACCAGCCTTCAGGAGAAGAATAATCTTTACCTTTCATCTCGGTAATTATTTTTTTCGCCTTTTCACCCCAGCCGGGCGGCTGAGGAGTGACGATTAACTGCAACCAAAGTTGTTCGCCCGGTCCAAACCGACTCAAAACCTCCAATAAATCAGCCAAAGGGTCTAAAAAAGCCCGAGCCAAACCGTGTTCAAAATCTTGATAAGTTTTAATTGGATAGGGATAATCTTTAACAAAGATAAATTCGGTTCCCCAAAGATCATAACGCTCATTCGGAAAAGTTATCTTCTGATAGCGCCGGGCATAATCTTCAACTTCGGTAATTTCCGCTTCAGGATATTGGGCGTAAATCGCCGCCTCAACCAAATCCCGAAAATGGAGCGGGGTTTGGATTAAAAATTGGACATATCCTTCCAAGCTGACAATTTCAAAAGAAAAGCTCTCAGTGACTTTTCCTTTCCAATATTTTTCAACCAAATTGCTTGATTTATGAACAGCCGCCAAAGTGGAGAAAATATTTTCAGCCGCCTTAGGGCTTTGTTCGTTGTATTTTGGAACATCAATCGCCAACAGAACATGTTTCCATTTTCCGGCAAACTGGGCTTTGCGATTATCAAGCCAGAGGCGGTAAAAGGTAAAAACTAAAATAATCAAAAAAACAACCCAGCCGCCCTTAAAAAATAGCTGAACCGCGATAGTTATTGGATTTTGGGAGCTGAAAGCGAGAAAATTATTCCAAACTCCGGCAAAATCAATTTGAAATTCAATTCCCATAATTTGTCACCTTGAGGAATATCGTCAATCAGTTGCTCGCCATTTCCGAATAAAAATAGTCAGCAACCGATTTTTCAAAATTAAAGACGCTTTAGTCTTCCTTTTTTTCTTGATTTTCTTGGTTAACTAAAGTATAACGGCCATTTTTTAACCGCTTAATATTTTTATTATTAGTCAAAGAGAGATAAACAGTTGATTCCTTAACATTTCGCTTCTCCAAAACTTTTTTAATAATTTCTTTTTTAGTCAAGGAATCTTCTTTCTCCAAAATATCTCTGATTACTTCGGAAACATTTCCTGGTTGATAGCCCCATTCTTTCAAAGCGTAAATTCCCCGGCCGACTAAGACGTATTTGTCGTCCAAAATCAGCTCGTTGTGAACGGTTGGCGGATAAGCAATTTTTTCGTCAAATCCGGTCTCATTGATCGCTTTGGCAATTTCAGTAAAATGAAGCGGCCGGCCGCTTTTTTTTATTACTAAATAAATTTTATCATTGATTTTTCTCGGCCGGACAACCCCCCAGGAAAGCAGACCCCAATTGCCGAACAAATCTTGACGGATTTCCCGAGCGGTTCGGAGATAATTCTCTAAAATATTGTCAACTTCTTTTTCTTCAGCTTCCCAAACCGCGGCGGCAGTGAAAATTTTGTTCTGACTTTGGCGATAAAAATCGCTTTTTTTGAATTCTTCCAGTAATTTTTTTAGATCAAGCGGCTGGCCGGCTTGATTGATAATTTTCGTCATTTCGCTGACTATTCCCTTCAAAAAATCCAAATCAGCGGAATCCATTTTCCAAAGATTATTAAATTTCCGATCGGCTTTTATTCGGCTAACCCGGTCGGAAAAAATATGTTCCATTAGGAAAATCAAAGAATTTCTGGTTTCAGGATGGTCTTCCAGATAATTTAAAATATTGTCCAGAAAAAAAACTTCTTCCATTGTTCCGCCGTACTGTTCCAGTAGTCTAACAATCACTTTTTCCGCTTCTTCAATCTGCTCTTTTAATTCTTCAATTTTTTTAAGCTTTTTGACGCTTAAATTTTCAATTTGACGAACCCGCTCCCGGGTAATTTGATAGTTTTGACCAATTTCTTCCAAAGTGTATTTCTTGTCTTTTTCAAGTAAACCATGGCGTCTTTTAATAATTTCCCGCTCCCGCTCATTTAAATGGTTAAGCAAAAATTTCAGGGTTTCCACCGGGTTGAAATTAAGAAGATTTTTTTGAAATTGGTCTTTTCTGACTTGATTTAAAATAGACATTTACAATATTTTACTAAATTTAGCTAAAAATAACTATTATTAAACTAATATTTAAATTATATCAAGAAAGATTATTTTTGTCAAAAATTATCAAAAATAAAGAGAAATAAAAAATAAGCTGAAAAATCAGCTTTAAATTTTTTAGCCTTAAAATCCCGGACAGAATCCAAATCAAAATTTACTTTTCAAACGAATCAAGTTTTTGATTGACCAAACGATCAGCTTCTTTGTTTTTATCGCGGCTGATATGATTGAAACTGATTTCCCGGAATTCTTGGGAAAGATTCCAAACCTTAATAAATAAAGGAAAAATTTCCTTATTTTTAACTCGATATTGGCGGTTGATCTGCTTAACAATCAGCTCGGAATCAAGCAAACATTTCAAACAGCTTATCTTTTTTTTCCGGGCTTCAGTTAATCCGAGAATCAAGGCCCGATATTCAGCTTGATTATTGGTTGTTTTGCCAAGATATTCGGCAAAAGAATATTTTTTTTCATCAATTTTTAAAACCGCTCCGGCCGCCGCCGGTCCGGGATTACCCCGAGCTCCGCCGTCGGTATAAAGAATCGCTTCAATCATATATAGTGAAAATTATTTTGATTGGCTATTAAAATTTTCAATCGGCCGATGTTCTGCTTTTTTTTAAATCCTTCAGTTTCAGTTGGAGCTGACGGGAGCCGTTCCAAGTATTAACAATTATTTCAAAAACTAAATCTATTGTATCATTAATTTTTAATTTTTGACACCAAGAAGAGAAATTAAAGCCGATTGCTTTCCAAAGCGGGCCATCTTCAGGCGGAGCGACAGTCAGCTGGAGATGGCCGGCGGTTTTTCCGACCGCTCTAAAATTTTTAACAACCACTCCCCGAACAGCGAAAATCGGCTTAGGATTGGCTTCGCCAAACGGCTTCAATCGCTCAAGTTCTTCAAAAAGCTCCAAAGAAATGTCTCCAAGCTTTAACTCGGCTTCAATCTTTAAAGTCGGAGTCAAATTAATTCCCTGAAGAGTTTTGGCGGCCAGTTGGTCAAAATGTTCGCGGAATTTCAAAAAATTATCCCGACCGAAGACAGTAAAGCCGCAGGCCTGGCGATGGCCGCCGAATTTTTCCAAAAACGGTTTAAGTTCCCTGAGAGCGGCGGTAATATCAAATTCCGGAATACTCCGGCCGGAGCCGAGATATTTTTCAGAATCGGTTTGTTCTTCGGCAACCGCCAAAACCGGACGATAGTATTTATCCTTCAAACGCCCGGCAACCAATCCGAGTAGTCCAACCGGCCAATCCCGGCCAACCGCCCAAATAACCTTTTTTTCATCCGGCCGGCCGACTTTGGCTTCAGCCTCTTTGAGAATCCGATCAGTTAGCCGCTGACGCCTGGTGTTGTTGTCTTCTAAAACCGCCAGCAAAACTTCAGCCTCTCCGGGGCCGGCGGCGGTCAGAAGATTAAAGGCGAGCGAAGCGTCATTAATTCGGCCGGCGGCATTTAGCCGGGGAACTAACCGCCAGCCAAGATATTCACTGTCAAACTCATCGGAAAAATTATTAATTGTTTCAATCATCTTGCGAAGGCCCGGCCGCTCCGTATTTTTCAGAGCCTCAAGACCGTATTTCACCAGCACCCGATTTTCTCCGAGTAGCGGAACAATATCGCCGACAGTCGCGATTGCTGTCAGGTCTAAAAACCATTTTTCAAATCCAGCCGGCAATTTCAAAGGAAGATTTTCCTCTTCTTGTCGGGCAATAATCGCCTGAACCAATTTGAAAGCGACTCCGGCTCCGGAAAGATTTTTAAAAGGATAGCGGCTTGATTCCAGCCAAGGATCAATAATCGCCAGGGCCGGCGGCAGTTCGGCCGGAGGTTGATGGTGGTCGGTAACAATCGTTTCAATCCCCCATTCTTTTAAAGCAGCAATCTCCTCAACATTGGAAATTCCGCAGTCAACCGTAATAACCAAATCAAATTTCTGACCGGCGATCCGCTCAACTGCTTTGGAATTAAGGCCATAACCTTCAGTGTCCCGAAACGGAATATAGCTGTCAACTTCAACCCCCAGGCTTTTCAAAGTTTCAAAAACAATTACAGTCGCGGTGATGCCGTCGGCGTCATAATCTCCATAGACCAAAACTCTTTCCCGTTCAAAAACCGCTTGAAGAATCCGATTAACCGCTTGATTGATATCTGGAAGAAGAAAAGGATCAGCCAGTCGGGAGGGATAATTTTCAGGATTAAGAAAATAGTCTATCTCTGATTTTTCCAAGAGTCCCCGATTGGCTAAAATTTGAAGAATTGTCTGATTAATTTCAGGAAATCTTTTTTGAAACTCTTCGGTAATTTTTGGAAAAAATTCCCAATTCATGATTTTTGGAATTTTTTAAACTTTTGGGTATAATGACAAAGATGAAAAAAAATAAAAAGTTGCTAAAAATTATTTGGCTGGTTGTTGCCGCGATAATGATTATTTCAATGATTCTTTTTACAACCGCGCCACTATTCTATTGACTGGCCGCCTTTAAGAACCGCCAAAAAAGCGTCCGGAGGAATTTCCGCTTTTCCTTTAGTGGTCATTTTTTTCTTTCCCCGCCGCTGGTTGTCAAGCAATTTTTGACGTCGACTCCAATCACCGCCGTAAAGTTTGGCGGTAACATCTTTCCGAAGAGCCGAAAGTCGCTCGGCGGCGACAATTTTTCCGCCAACCGCCGCCTGAATTTTAATTGGAAACTGCCGCCGGGGCAGTTTTTCTTTTAAGGTTTTGACCACTCGGCGGCCGACAATTTCGGCTTGATCGCGATAAACAATCAGCGACAGAGCGGGAACTTTTTCTTCAGCGACTAAAATTTCCATTTTAACCGCTTCAACCGGTCGGTATTCAAGAAAATCGTAATTCAAGCTGGCATAGCCCGAAGAAACAGACTTAAGCCGGTCGTAAAAGTCAATAATCAACTGGCTTAAAGGAATTTCGTAATAAATAACGGCCGCTCGCTCGCCGAGATATTCAGTAGTCAAATAATTTGCCCGACGGCTCTCGGCCAACTTAATTACCGGCCCAAGAAATTCTTTTGGAGTAAAAATTCTTAATTTCATAATCGGCTCGGCGATTTTTTCAATTTGGTTCGGCTCGGGCAGAGCTTCAGGATTGGAAATTTTTTCTATTCGGCCATTTTTAAGCCGGATCTGGTAACCAACACTTGGAGCGGTTACCACCACTTCCAGCTGAAATTCCCGTCGCAGTCTTTCTTGAATAATCTCAAGGTGAAGCAGTCCGAGAAAACCGCCTCTAAAACCAAAACCAAGCGCTGGAGAACTCTCCGGTTGATAACTGAAGGCGGCGTCGTTCAAACTTATTTTCTCAACCGCCTGCCGAAGCCGAGAAAAATCATCTCCGCTCCGGCAGAAGATCCCGGCAAAAACCATTGGCCGGGCCGGAGAATAACCGGCCAAAAGTTCGGTCGGTCGATCGGCTTTTAAAACAGCCATCACCATGTGC
>CAZSPT010000026.1:0-11768 GCA_964608895.1 uncultured Gammaproteobacteria bacterium
GGAGTGATTGACGCCGATTTAAGCCATCCGCCGGAAAAATTGGGAGAAATCTACCAACTAATTGCCGAAAATAAAGCTGATTTAGCCATTGGCAGTCGCTACTTGCCCGGCGGAAAAATAATCGGCTGGGGCTGGTACCGAAAATTACAATCTCTGGCCGCCACTTGGCTCGCCCGCTTATTCACCAAAGCCCGGGATCCAATGAGTGGATATTTTTTAATCAGAAAAAACTGCCTTAGCAAACAACTTAATCCAAAAGGATTTAAAATCCTCCTGGAAATCATTGTCAAAAACAACAATCTTAGAATAGCTGAAGTTCCGATTCATTTTATTAACCGACAGGCCGGCAAAAGCAAAGCCGACTTTGGGGAAATAATCGCCTATTTCCGAAACTTCAGCGGCTACCTTTTCCAAGACCGAAACTTAATTAAAAAATTTTTGAAATTTTCCTTGGTCGGCTTAAGCGGAATGGCCGTCAATTTAATTATTCTTTATCTCCTGACTGAATTAGCTGAAATCTATTATTTAATTTCGGCGGTCTTCGCCTTTGGGGCGGCGGTAACCAGCAACTTTTTCCTGAACAAAATCTGGACATTCCACGAACCGGCTCAAGACCAAACTTTAAAAAAATATCTTAAATTCGTCGCAATCAGTCTGATTGCTCTGGCGGTTAACTTATTCTTCCTTTATTTCCTGACTGAAATTTTCAAATTTTATTACCTAATCTCCCAAATTCTCGGAATCGCCGCCGCTTTGGGAATAAACTTTTTTGGCAACACCGTCTGGACTTTCCGAGAATAATATAATTTCCAATACAAAAAACCGTCCGATTCGGGCGGTTTTTTTGATTTAACAACTCAAGAGCGGTAAAAACCCTATTCTCCGGCTATCCAGCCGAAGTCGACATAAGTTTTACTCCCTAGAAAGGAGGTGATCCATCCACAGCTTCCGCTACGGATGCCTTGTTACGACTTCACCCCTGTCACTGATCCTACCTTAGTCCGCGTTAAACGCAGCCTTCGGGTATTACCAGCTTCCTTGGTGTGACGGGCGGTGTGTACAAGGCCCGATAACGTATTCACCGTGGCGCGCTGATCCACGGTTACTAGCGATTCCAGCTTCATGAGGTCGAGTTGCAGACCTCAATCCGAACTAAGACCGGCTTTGATTGGGATTAGCTCCACGTCTCCGCTTAGCAAACCCTTTGTACCGGCCATTGTAGCACGTGTGTTGCCCAGGGTGTAAAAGCCATGCTGATTTGACGTCATCCCCGCCTTCCTCCCAGCCTACTGGCGGCCAGTAAAAACTGGTAACCAAAAGGCTGGGCAGTTTCCTATGAAAATATTTAACATAGGATAAGGGTTGCGCTCGTTAAACCACTTAAGGCTACACCTCACGGCACGAGCTGACGACAACCATGCAGCACCTGTATAGCACCCTCGAAGGAGTCCCCTTTTCAGGGGATTTGCAGCTATATGTCAAACCCTGGTAAGGTTCTCCGCTTATTATCGAATTAAACCACATGCTCCACCGCTTGTGCGGGCCCCCGTCAATTCCTTTGAGTTTTAACCTTGCGGTCGTACTTCCCAGGCGGGACATTTAATGCGTTAGCTATTTTCACCGCCACTGACAGGGTCGATACTGCCAATGACTAATGTCCATGGTTTACGGCACGGATTACTGGGGTATCTAATCCCATTCACTCCCCGTGCTTTCGTGCGACAGCGTCAGGAACATACCAGCCAACCGTTTTCACTTCTGGTGTTCTTGCCGATATTAACACATTTGACCGTTACACCGGCAATTCCGTTGGCCCCTTCTGCCCTCTAGTTTTTTAGTTTTTGCGGCGGCCTTGATGTTGAGCATCAAGATTTGACCGCAAACTTAAAAAACCGCCTTGACACGCTTTACGCCCAATAAATCCGGATAACGCTTGAGGTCTCTGTATTACCGCTGCTGCTGGCACAGAGTTAGCAACCTCTTATTCCCAAGATACCGTCAAAAGTTCTTCTCTCGGAAAAGGCCTTTACACTCCGAAGAGCTTCATCGGCCACGCGGCATTGCTCCTTCAGGCTTTCGCCCATTGAGGAATATTCTTGACTGCAGCCTCCCGTAGGAGTCTGGGCAGTGTCTCAGTCCCAGTGAGACGGGTCATGCTCTTACACCCGCTACCCGTCATCGCCTTGGTGAGCTCTTACCTCACCAACAAGCTGATAGGCCATAAGCCCCTCCCAAAGCGATTGTTCGCGAACGAACAACCTTTAATTGTTCCGCCTGAGCGAAACAGCCACATCCGGTATTATTCCCGCTTTCGCGGGGTTATTCCGAACTTTGGGGCAGGTTACCAATGTGTTACTCTCCCGTTTGCCATGGTCGCGAAGACCATTCGACTTGCATGCCTTAGACATGCCGCCAGCGTTCATCCTGAGCCAGGATCGAACTCTTAAAAAATGCAACTTGATTACGGCCAGTTGCCAGCCGTCAAAAGAAAAATTGAGGGGTTTTCACCGCTCTTGAATTGTTAAAAGATCTTTTTTTCTTTTTCCAATTAAATAATTTTTCCAGAAAAGAAAAAACAGAGGGATCCGATTTTCCGAACCGCCGATTACCGACGAATCAATCAGATGCCACTGTTTTTTCTCTAAAATAGCCAATTTTTAGCTGAAAAATTTGAGAAAATTTTAAAGATTAATTGTTTAACTATTTTCAGTATAACGCAAATAAAAATAGCTGTCAACCTTTTCTGAAAAAAACCTGGGGATATTTTCAACCGCTAATTAGCTTCTTTAAATGCGGCTACTTTGATCCTGGCGCCATTTTTCTATCTTTTGATGATCGCCGGACAAAAGCACTTTAGGAACTTTCAATTTTTTTCCTTGGTAGATTATTTCTTCCGGCCGGGTATATTGAGGATATTTCAGATAATTTTTTCGGAAAAAAGAATCTTCTTCCAAAGACTGTTTTTTGCCGAGAAAACCCGGAAAATACCGAGCGACGGCATCAATAATCACTGCCGCCGCCAGCTCACCGCCGGTCAAAACATAATCGCCAATAGAAATTTCTTCAGAAACGACTTTTTTAATTCTGGCGTCAACTCCTTCATAACGGGAAGCGATAAAAATAAGCTGATCATATTTTGCCAGCCGCCGGGCCGCTTTTTGATCAAACCTTTTACCGCCGGGCGAAAGCAGAATTATTCGGCGGTTTCTTTTTTTCTTTAAATCTTTAATCGCTTTGACAATTGGCTCGGGCTTAAAAATCAAACCGACTCCGCCGCCGTAAGGCCGGCCGTCAACCGTCTGATGGCGGCCGCTCGCCCAGTTCCGGAGATTATGAAAATTAACTTTGAGTAATTTTTTTTCTTGCGCCCGCTTAAAAAGGCTTTCTTGAAAATAGCAGTTTAATATCTCGGGAAAAATGGTGATAACGTCAAATTGCTTCATAAAATAAAAAATTATTTTTTCAGCCGTCAACAACTTTTTATTATATTACCGAAATCAAAACCAGTCAACCTGAATAAAAAACACCCCCGCTTTCGCGGGGGCGTTCTTTTAATAAAAATTAAATTTTCAAATCGTCAACAACGTCGGTGTCAATATTCTGTTCAGCTTGATTTCCTTGGTCGCCGCCTTGAGGAGCTTCCTCTCTTTCTCTCCGAGGAGGGCGAGAACCTTCAGGTTCGCTGATTTTCAAATTAACCCGGGCGTTATTCTTGGCGCCAATCACTTTCACCAAAGTTCTAATCGCTTTGGCAGTCTGGCCTTGTTTGCCGATGACATAACCGATGTCGCTGGGATTAACGTTTACTGTCAGCAAAACGCCTCTCTCATCAACACTGCGGTCAATATTAACATCATCAGGATTACCGACAATGCTTTTGACAATAAATTCTACGAATTGCTTGTCTTTTTCTTGTTGATCTTCGGCCATAATCGTTTCTTGATTTTATTTTTTAAAGGTCTGAAAGTCATGAGTTGCTGACCTATATTTGGCAACACATCTTTCTTGTTATGACTTTTATAACTTTAGCAAAATAAAAACAAACTGTCAAGAACTTAATCATTTTTCGGTTGGTCAGACTCAGTGGTGAAATTTGACTGTTCTTGAGACTCTTGTTTAGTTGAATTTTGGCTTTTTTCTTCGGTTTGGCCGGGCTCTTCAGCTTTAGTTTCACTTTTCTCAACCGAAGTTTTTGACTCCTCTTTGCCGGCTGACTGTTTTTCCGCCGGCTCTTGTTTTTCTTCTTTATCAGCGGCGTTTTCTTGAGCTGTTTTTTGGATTTCTGCTTCGTTTTTTTTGGTGCCGTTTTCTTCAGCTTCTCCGGATTTCTCACCGGCTTCAGCCGGTTTTTCAGAATTCTGCTCAACCGGAGCCTCCTGCTCTTCAGATTTTTTAACCGGCGCTTGCTCAGCTTCGGGCTTTTTTTGCTCTTGCTTTTCACGCTCTTCACGCTTTTTCTTGCCTAATTTGGATTTTGAAGCCCTGACTTTTTCTCCGGAAATAATTCCTTGGGAAATCAAAAAATTGTGAACAGTCGGAGTAGTTGCCGCCCCTCGATCAAGCCAGTGCTTCGCTCGATCAACGGCAATTTCGGCTTGTTTAGTAAAAGGATTGTAAAAACCAAGATTTTCAAGATAGCGGCTTTGGGGTGATTTTTCCTTCTCAATAACAATCAACCGGTAAACCGGATTTTTTTTCTTGCCTTTTCGGGAAAATTTAATAGTCAACATCGCTAAAAAAATTAATAATCAATAAATTACATCCTAACAAAAAAAAAGTTAAAAGTCAAGCCAAAAATTATTAAAAAATTTTTTCCGCTTCAGAGAGCTTTAAACTAAGCAATCGGGAAATTCCGTCTTGCTGCATCGTTATTCCGTAAAGAATATCGGCCCGAGCCATAATCGCCTGGTTATGAGTGATCATAATAAACTGCGATTTTCGGGAAAGCTCTTCAATAATATCGCCGAATTTAACTGAATTAGCCTCATCCAAAGCGGCGTCAACCTCATCAAAAAGAATAAACGGAGAAGGATTATTGGAAATAACGGCGCAAATCAAAGCCAAGGCAGTCATTGTTTTTTCACCTCCGGAAAGCGCCGCGATGTTTCTAATTTTCTTGCCGGCCGGTGAAGCTTCAATATCAATGCCGAGGGTTTCCCGTTCCTCCCGGGCTTCTGGATGCTCGGCAACTGAAACTAACTCTCCTTTTTCAGAATCTGCCTCTTCTTTTCCGGAATTCCCCGACCAATCGCCGACTGCCGCTTCGGCTTCAGTCAGCTCTTTCTTAACCAGAGTTAATTTGGCGCTGCCGCCACCGAAAAATTTTTTGAAATATCGGGAAAAATCCTTGTTAATTTTTTTGAATTCCCGTTCAAACCGCTCCTTAATCATTTTATCCAATTCAATAATTACTTTCCCTAAATCCTTAATGGCTTTTTCTAAATCATCGCTCTGACTATTTAAAAAATCATAGCGTTCTTTAACCTCCTGATATTCTTCCTGAACCGCCTCGTCAACTCCGCCGATTAACTCCAACTGACGCTTTAATTTAATAATTTTCTTCTCCAGCTCAGCGGGATTTTCTTTTTCAAACAAATCAACCGCCCGAGGCCGATACTTTTCTCCGAACTCTTTTTTCATTTCTTGAAACAGCCCTTCTTTCTTAGTTTCAATTTTAGTCAACTCCACCTTGACGGCGTTCAGTTGGCTGACCGCCTGATTGAGCGAAAGCTGATTTTGGTGAATTTCCTGCTGAAGGCGAAAAATTTCCTCTTTTTTGTTTTCTTCCTGCTGATTAAAATCGTCAAGCTGTCTTTTTATTTTAGCCAGCTCTTCATCAGTTTGAGCGATTTCCCTGGCAAGCTTTTCCCGCTCTTCTTGAAGCTGGTAGCTGATTTTTTGCTGATCCCGCGGTTCAAGACGGTGCTTTTTAAGATCAACCCGGATTTTCTCCAAATTCGCCCGCAAGCCGGCTAATTCGGTCCGGCGCGACTTTTGCTCGGAAGCCGCCACTTCCAGCTTAATTTTTATTTGATTTGCCCGAGCTGAAAACTCGTCCTTTTCCTTTAAAACCTGAAAAAGTTTTTTCTGAAGCTCGGAACGCTCTTCAGCCGGCTCAATTTTTTTAGCCCCGGAAATCCGGCGATAGAAAGAATCCAGTTCGCTAAAAATCGCTTGAAAATCCCGCTTAAGCTTCGGCAGAAGGGTTTGGTCGCGGGCGGCCCCCAATCTGCCGGAAAAATTCTTAGCCAGAGAGTAAAGGCGATCAACCGCTTGACGAATTTCTTTTTTGGAAACTCCTAACTCATCATCAAAATCCTTTTGAAGCCGGAAAAGCTCATTCTGAACCGCTTCGGCTTTTTCAGCCGCTCGGCAAGACTCTTGTTCGCGGCGGCTAAATTCCTCCTGAAGCTCGGCAACTTCCTTGTCTAAAGATTCTTGGCGCCGGCCGAGCTCGGCTAATTCACCTGTCAGCTTTTCTTCCTGGTTCTTCAGCCAAGAAAAATCCTGTTTGCCGATTTTGAAATATTCAACATCCAGCCGCCCTTTAACCTCAGCCAACCGCCGGGTAAATTCGTTTTTCCGGTTAAGTTGACGGCGATATTCCTCCTGAAGCCGATCAAAAAGCTTTTTGCGACTTTCTTGACGGCCAAATTCGTCAAGAGTTTTTTGAATTTCAGTGATTTTTTCCTGAAAAAATATTTTTTCTTTTTCTTGAGCGGCAAAAGATTTGGCCAACCGCTGATATTCCCGGTCCAAATCCAGCCAAAGTTTACCATAGTATCTTTCTTGAAGGCCGCCAAGCTCGGTTTTAATCGTCTGACGCTTATTTAGCCGATTAACCTGACGGGTTAGGGAATTTAATCTTGGCTTAAGCTCCTGAAGCAACGACTGCGCCCGGGCGATATTATCCCGGGAGCGCTCCAATTTTCCAGCCGCCTTGTCCCGCTTAATTTGAAATTGCTTAACTCCGGTGGCTTCGTCAAAAAAATTACGCCGCTCGGCCGGAGAGTAGTTAACAATTCGATCAACCATTCCCTGGCCAATGACGCTGTAGCTGTTATGGCCAAAATTGGCTTTAGCCAAAAGCATTACAATATCAAAAAGCCGAACCGGTTTTTTATTCAAAAGATACTCTGAACTGCCGTCCCGATAAATTCGGCGGCTAATCGCAATTTCAGAATAATCAATCGGAGCAATCCGATCTTCATTGTTGAGTAATAAAGAAACCTCGGCGAAATTCAGCCGGGATTTTTGAGAAGAACCGGAAAAAATAACATCAGTTGATTTTTTTCCCCGAAGTAATTTAAAACTCTGCTCACCGAGAACCCAACGGACAGCGTCAACAATATTTGATTTTCCCGAACCGTTCGGCCCGACAATCGCCGTTACTCCGCAAACCGCCCGCGGCAAAGAATTTTTTTTATCTGAGACGTTTGGGGAAGTTAAACATCCTTTTCCGGGAACTGGAAATTCCAAAATTGTTTTTTGGGCAAAAGATTTAAATCCCTGAAGTTCAATTCTCTGAAGATGCATTTAATAAAGAAAAAAGTGATTAAAAAACAGCGATACTACTGCTTTGTTTTAATTTTATCAAAAAATAATAGAATTATCCAATCAAATTTGACAAAACAACATATCATTGTTAAGATAAAAAGGTACTGCTTTAGCAGTTTTAGATCTTTTATATTAAAAGAGTGGCCCTGTCGGCCCTCAAATCGTCCTTTAAAATTAAAAACCCGAAAACTATTTTCCTAAAAAGGAGAATAAGGAGTGAAAGATGCTGATGCCAACAGAAAACCAGAACATTGAAGCTGAATTAATTTTTAACCAAACTCAAAATCCGAGAGAAAGTGATGGATTTCGCTCACCTTGGATGTCCCACTATATTATCCCGGAAGGGAAATTCATCGTTTTTCCGGAAAAAAGTTTGAGCGACTTGATAACCAACCGAGGATTAAGCGGTGAAGTATTGTCGGTTGTTTTGGAAAGGCGAGAAAATATTTCAAAAGGAACAATCTTTTTTATCGCCCATCTTAATCCCCAGCAGCCTTTAGTTGTATCAATAGGTGAAACAAGGCCAAAACGTCTCTTTCTGTTTGACGGTCCGAACTTTTTCGGAATTTTGTCTTTTCTTAAAAAAAGAGGGAAAACCCTCCCGCCTCTGGAAAAGATTATTGAAAAAATCCTCTCCCGTCATCCAATAGCCAGGGCAAAATTCTATTTCTGCCGCCAAACAGCCTTTAAAAGAGACGATATCAACCAAAGTGAACTGGAAAAACTCAGCCAGCAGCTGGAATTAATTGACCGACCGCCTAAAATAATAAAGGCCAAAGAAAAACCGCGGCCAACGATTAAAACCGATATTGACCATCTATTAATCGGAGAAATGATCGGATCTCTAAACGCCCAACCGACACCTGAAGGACTGGTTCTGATTTCCGGCGACTCTGATTACGAAGATGGAGTAAAGCGCTGGCTCGGCCTCCCTCCCTACCAAGATAATCCCTCTCGACCGGTTGAAATAATTTCCGGCCGAGAAAATTCATCTCTTTCCTCAAATCTCGCTGAAATTGGAAAAAATAATCCTCGAGCCAACTTAATCTGGCTGGAAAATATTCTTGAGGAAATAATCAAACCCCCTTTTGAAAATTCCAAACAACTCAAAGGACCGCCCCGAAAATATTCCTCCTCGCTCACTTTTTAAGAAACGGGTTACACCCGGCAGACAACAATCTGTCGGGTTTTTTATTTTTAGCTGAAAAAACAACTTAATATGATATAATGAAGACATGACCGACAAAAAGCAAAAATTAATAATTATTGATTCAAACGCCTTGATTCACCGAGCCTTCCACGCCCTGCCGCCCTCACTGGCCAGTCAGGAAGGCCAAACCACTAACGCCGCCTACGGCTTCACGATGATTCTTATCAAAGCCTTAAAAGAGCTCAAACCCGACTATCTGGCGGCGGCTTTTGATTTACCCGGAAAAACTTTCCGGCATCGACAATTTCCAGACTACAAAGCTCAGCGGGCCAAACAGCCGGACGAACTTTATCAGCAAATTCCGATTGTTAAAAAAATCCTTAAAGCAATGAAGATTCCGGTTTTAGGAAAAACTGATTTTGAAGCCGATGACATTATCGCCACCATTAGTCGGTTAAAAACTCTGAAGAAAAAAAATATTGAAAAAATTATTATTACCGGCGACCAAGACGTTTTTCAACTAATTGACGAAAACACTAAAATTCTCGCTCCCCACAAAGGATTGAGTGAAACCGTCCTTTACGACCGACCAGCGGTTAAAGAAAAATTTCAAGGTCTTTCTCCGAATCAACTAATTGACTTCAAAGCGCTTCGGGGCGACCCTTCGGATAATATCCCCGGGGTTCCGGGTATTGGAGAAAAAGGAGCGATTAACCTTTTGAGAGAATTCCAAACCTTGGAGGAAATTTATCAAAATATTGATTCAAAAAAAATCAACGAACGAACCAAAAAATTACTCAAAAATCACCGCCAAAAAGCCGAATTATCCAAAAAACTGGTTACCTTGAATGATGAAGTTCCCATAAAATTTAAACTTTCCGAATGCCGCTGGCAGGGTTTTAATGAAAAAGAAATTTTTAAAATCTTCCAAAAACTGAATTTTAAGCGGCTTCTCAACCAGCTGGCCGGACTAGCCAGAGAAACCGGTCGCCAAGGCAGTCTGTTCGGTCGGACTCCCAAAGAAAGGACGGAAAAAGACTATCAGACAATTACTGAAACAAAAAAGGCGGAAAAAATAATCAACCAGCTGGAAAAACAGTCAGAATTTTGCCTGGATACCGAAACCAGCCGGCTCGACGCCCTCACCGCCGAATTACTTGGAATCAGTTTTAGTTGGAAAAAAAATCATGGTTGTTATCTAACCAAAAAAATGGTTTTGAAAAACCATTCTCGGTTGGAAAATATATTTAAAAATCAAAAAATTAAAAAAATCGGCCATAATTTGAAATATGATTTAAAAATTCTTAAAAATCAGAATTTTTCTTTGAAAGGAATTTATTTTGACACAATGATTGCTTCCTATCTTTTGAATTCCAGCCGCCGCCAGCATAATTTAAGCAGTCTTGCTTTTAACGAACTCGGTCATCAGGTTCAGGAAATTGAAGAGCTCCTCGGCCAAGGAAAAGAAAAAAAGACGCCGGCCGAAATTCCGACAGAAAAACTCGGCTGGTATTCCTGCGAAGATGCCGAAATTACTTATCAACTTTATCAAAAACTCCAATCCCGGCTGAAAGAACAAAAAATGTTTCAATTATTTCAAGAAATAGAAATTGAACTGATTCCGGTCCTTGCCGAAATGGAAACCGTCGGAATTAAAATAAATTCCCGGGATTTAAAAAAACTTTCCCAAAAAATCGCCGGAAAAATCGGAGCTTTGGAAAAGAAAATTTACCGGCTGGCCGGACGAAAATTCAATGTTGCTTCACCAGCCCAACTGAAACAGGTTCTTTTTCAAGAATTGGAAATTTCTTCCGAAGGACTGGCAAAAACCAAAACCGGAATTTCAACCGCTGCCGATGAACTGGAAAAACTTAGCGGCCGTCACCGAATTATTGACTTAATTATTGAATTTAGAGAGCTTGCCAAATTAAAAAACACTTATCTTGATACCCTGCCAAAACTAATCAGCCGACGGGACGGCAGAATCCATACCAGTTTTAACCAAACAGTCACCGCGACCGGGCGACTCTCCTCTTCTGAGCCAAACCTCCAAAACATTCCGATTAGAACCGCGGTTGGCCGGGAAATCCGGCGGGCCTTTGTCGCTCCAAAAGGCTTTAAAATTCTGAAAGCCGACTATTCCCAAATTGAACTCCGAATCATCGCCTCCCTTGCCGACGACCCTAAAATGCTTGAAGGATTTAGAAAAGGAATTGATATTCACCGCCAGACCGCCGCCCTGATTAACAACCTGCCTCTGGAAAAAGTTACTCCGGAAATCCGACGCCAAGCCAAAGAAATAAATTTCGGAGTAATCTACGGCATGGGTGCCCGAGGAGTCGCTCAGCGGACCGGATTAACAAACGACCAGGCAAAAAAATTTATTGAAAAATATTTTGACAGTTATTCAAAATTAAAAAAATATATTGAAAAAAATATTGAAAACGCTCGAGAAAAAGGCTACGCTGAAACCCTTTACGGTCGGCGGCGCTACCTTCCGGAAATCAGCTCTGAAATCCAGCTGATTAGAGCCGGGGCCGAAAGAATGGCGATTAACATGCCGATTCAAGGAACAGCCGCTGACTTGATTAAACTGGCGATGATTAAAATCCATAAAAAATTAAAAACAATCTCTCCGAAAAGCAGGCTAATTCTTCAAGTCCATGATGAACTTGTTTTAGAAGTGCCGGAAAAAGAAACGGCTAAAACAGCTGAATTTGTCAAAAAAACAATGAATGAAGTTGTCAAATTGAAAGCGCCGATTGAGACCAAACTTGAACTCGGCGACAACTGGCAAGAGCTTGAAGAAATTAACGACTAATTGCCGAAAAACGATTTTTTCGTTAAAATAACCAGAAAACTGAATTATGATTTATTTCGCTTACGGAACCGACCACTACCGAGTCGCTGAAAAATTAGCCCAGCTTAAAAAAGCTTTTGGCGAAAAAAGAGACCAAAACCGGCTGAATATCATCCAGCTTGCCGGAGAGGATTTGGAATTGGATCGACTCCGTCAAGAATTTCTGACCGCCCCCTTTCTTGGAGAAAGAAAAATGATTGT
>CAZSPT010000027.1:0-10873 GCA_964608895.1 uncultured Gammaproteobacteria bacterium
AAATCGGTCAATGTTTTTTCGGAAGATTTTCAAGAATCGTTGAAAAGCGAATTCTGCCGCAAGAATCAGCCGAGCCGGCCAAGGTTTGGTTTTTTGGGGCTGGCCAGTCCACAGGGTGTAATCCGGCTTAATTAATTTGAAGTCGTGAACGGTCATTACCGTTGCCGGCCCTCTTTTTTTAATTGCCGGCAGAATGCTCGGGGAAATTTGATGATAGATATTATGGAGATGGACAATTTCCGGATTTTCGGCTTCAAGTAGCCGGCTGATTTTTTTTCGAGCTTCAAACGACCAAAAAATTCGGCCGATTTTAAAAACCATTTTCCAATTGAATCGCGAGAGATCCAGCGGGGAAATAAAGTATTTTTCCTGATTGCTCGGAAAATTATCTTGGCTTTTTTGGGAAAAAACCAAAATCTGGTGGTTTTTTTGTTTAAGTAGTTTAATTAAGCCGAATAAATAGCTTTCAGCCCCGCCTTTTGGTTGAAAAAATTTATTTACTTGGAGAATTATCATAGTTTTTTTGGAGAATTATTATAGTTTTTAGTGACGACAAAAGCGGTTCGGAAAAGTCCCAGGAGCAACCAGAAAAAAATTGCCGTTAAATTGGTTTCAAAGTACGGTTGAAATAAGCTGACGAACAGAAAAACAGTCAGACTGATGGCGATTGCCAGGTAATAAGGGGTGAGGCCGGGGTCGGCTGAAATTTTCCGCCAGCCGGCGGCGGCCGCTCCGAAGAGAATTGTCAGAAAGGCGCCAAGTCCAACCAGTCCCATTTGAACAAGAATTGCCAGCAAAGAGTTGTGGATATTCCTGACTTCTTCAAAAGTTTGCCAGTTGGTCATTTCTAAAGGAATACTTTTTCCAAGTCCGACTCCGAGAATAGGATTTTCCAGCCAGTTAGCCAGGGCCGACTGCCAGAGATTTTTCCGCCAGTTGATGCTGGTATCGGCTCCGGCCCTGATAATTGAAACCAATCGTTGGTTGAGGTTTTGGCCGTAATCACTGAGTTCGCCGGAGAACTGTTGAAAAGGAAAGAGACTGATTGCCGTTAGAATTACCGCTCCGATAACCGCCGCCGTTAGGAAATTTTTTCCAAGCCAGTAAAGAAAAATTTTTCTGTTTTTTTTCGGTAAAAGAATTGCCAGTCCGACGGCGACCACTCCGGCGGCCAGCCAGAGATGGCGCATCAGGGAAGCTCCAATTCCGGCTAGCCAAACCCAGACAACCAGCGAACCGGCTTCCGGCTGACGGAGCCGTCTGAAGGCAATCAGCGACCAGGCGAAAATCAAAGCCAGCAGGAGAAAAAAAGCGTGAGTGCCGGCAAGCAGTCGGGTCCCGCCGGTTGACAACGGGGTATATTCGGTCCAAAGTCCTTGGCCGCCGAATAAGCCGATTCCAATAAAAGGAATAATTAAAATTCCTCCAAGCAGAAACAGCTGGCAGAAATTGGCCAGCTGACGGCGATTTTGAATTGAATAAATTGTCAAAAAATAGAGCAGGGGATAGCAGGCGTAGTTTTTCCAAGTACTGAAAGCGACAGCGAATTGGCTGTTCAAATCAACCAAGCTGACCAGAAAATAAGCGGTTGTTAGGATGATAAATCCCAAAATCGTCCATTCGGGCCAGGCAAAGAATAATTTTGGCCGAGTTGACTGTTTTCGGAATTTTAAAAGCCAGCCGGCGGCGGTTAAGCCGATTATTAAATCCAAAGGGTAGATTTTGTAGATTGTCTCGTAATTGACAATCAGCGGTTGGAGAGTAAAAAACCGTTCAAAAACCATGGTTAGGATGATTATCATCCCAAGACCGAAATTATTTGAAGGCAAGATAAAAATCGCTCCGACACCGGCGATAATTAAAAAATATAAAGGGGAAATCGGGATAAAAACAAACAGCAGAATTAAGCCAAAGAGATAAATCGCTCCGACTGCTTCAAAAATTTTTCGGTTGGGAGTTCCCAGCCGAGAGAAAAATTTTCTCGCCCATTCGGCGGCCATAATTAATTTGGTTTAGAACCGTTTAAAGCCGCGGAAATTATCTTGGGAGTTGGAAGTCTCTGAAGTTTTTGTTTCCGGGGCGCTTAACGGTTCGGCTTCTTCTTTGGTTAATTCAATCGTTTCATCACGCCGGCCGGTTTTTTTGGTTTTTAGCCATTTAAGCAGCTGTTGGTCCGGAAAAATAACAATAAAGGTGAGGCCGACGATAATTCCGGCGAATAGTCCGATTAAGCCGTTTTGAAGAGTTCTTGGATGAGCCCAGTGTTGGGAAGCGCTCGGGCTGTCAATTATTTTTAAAGCGACTTTATCACCCGAACCGTGGTAGAGTTTATGTTTAGTCACCAGGACGTAGCTGATTGCCTGGGCGAATTCTCCCGCTTGATTTCGGTCGTGGTGAAAAACATCAATAATGATAATTCCTTTGTTTTGTCGGCTTTTCACCCGGACCATTTTTCGCCAGCTCTTTAACCGTTCAGTCCGCTCTTGGCTAAGATTGTCGTTTAAATTAAATTTACTTTCAAAGACATTCTTGATAAATGAGTTGGAATAGACAACTTCGCTCAAAACTTCGCTCAAATAGTTTGAGGTCTGGGAAGCGGTGTAGATGTCCATATTTTCCTGATTAAAAATCACCAGCAGTTTTGCCGAAGCTTTATATTTAGGGGTTTGAATTAAGCTGATCGTCAGAGCGATAATCAGTCCAATTGTCGCTATTAGCGCCGCTGTTTTTAGATTTTTGGCGTTAAAAATGTTTTCTGAATCCATAATTTAATAATTAGTTAGTTTTGATGTTTTTAAAATTAACAGATTTTAAAGAAAATGTCAAATATTTTTACTGAAATTTTCTGAAGAATTTTCGTTTCTTTTTATTATACAAAAAAATAGACATAAAGAGAAAAAAAAGTTATAATGTCATCAAATCAAATTTTATTTTCTTTATGGTTTGGCTAAAGATTCAAGAGATATTTTATTCGGGTTCGGCCAGGCGGGACAAAATAATTCTTTGTAATTTATTGTTTAGTTTAGCCGCTGATATGGTTTTGGCGGCCGCTTTAATTTTTAATTTCTGGGAATTCCAAGAATATATAATCCTTCGCTATAATATTTATTTTGGCATTAGCGCTTTAGCCCCGTGGTATTGGATTCTAATTCTTCCTTTGGCCGGCTTAGTGATAATTATTTTGAATTTCACCTTGAGCTGTTATTTTTATTTCCGCCAACAGATTTTAAGCTATTTTTTCAGTTTTGCCGCCAGCTTGGCCAACTGTTTGCTGCTGGCGGCCGGAATTATTTTAATTTGGCTTAATTCTTAGTTAATAAATCTAAGGCGATAATATGGAAATCAATTTTTTCGTGGTAAAAATAGGTTTGCTGGCTTTTTTGTCTTTTATTATTACTATTGGTTGGACTCCGATTCTGACTCATTTTCTCTACAAATACAAACTTGGGAAGCAGATTAGAAGTTCGGAGCGGGCGCCGATTTTTTCCCGGATTCATCAGAAAAAATCAGGTACTCCGGTAATGGGGGGAGTGCTTATTTGGGGAACAACTTTGGTTTTGGCGGTTATTTTTTATTTTTTCGGTCAGTGGTTTGACGGATTTTTTTTAAAACTAGATTTTTTGAGCCGAGCCCAAACCTGGCTGCCTTTAGGAGCTTTAGTGGCGACCGCCTTGGTTGGCTTGGTTGACGATTATTTAAATATTAGAAAAATCGGTCCTTATGGCGGCGGTCTTTCGGTTGCTCACCGGCTGATCGTTTATACTTTAATCGCTGTCGGAGTCGTCTGGTGGTTTTACTGGAAATTGGAATGGGATTTTGTTCGGGTGCCGTTTTTGGAGACTTTTCATATTGGCTGGTGGTATATTCCATTTGTTATTTTCGTGGTAGTGGCGACTGCTTTTTCAGTCAATGAAACTGATGGTCTGGACGGCCTGGCCGGCGGAACCCTCTTGGCCGCTTTTCTATCTTTTGGAACAATCGCTTTTGTCCAGGGTCGTTATGATTTGGCGACTTTGTGCGGAGTGATTATTGGAGCTTTACTCGCTTTTTTATGGTTTAATATCCAACCGGCGAGATTTTTTATGGGCGATACCGGAGCAATGTCTTTAGGAGTTACTCTGGCGATTGTCGCCCTCCAAACCAACACTGTCTTGCTTCTTCCGATAATTGGATTTATTTTTGTGATTGAATCCGGCTCGGTGATTATTCAGACAGCTTCAAAAAAGTTACGGCAAGGAAAAAAGATTTTTTTATCCACTCCAATTCATCATCATTTTGAGGCTCTCGGCTGGCCGGAATCAAAAGTAGTTATGCGATTTTGGGTAATTGCTTCAATGTTTACGATTATCGGACTAATAATATTCTTAGTGGACAAAGGCTACTAGCGGCGGTTTTTTATGAAAGAAAAAAAATTTAAAAACAAAAAGGCGGTTGTTTTCGGCCTCGGCCTTTATCCTGAAGGAAGCGGCATTTCGGCCGCCAAATTTTTACTGAAGCGGGGCGCTCGGGTAATTGTCACTGACTTAAAGACGGCCGCCGAGCTTCGTCCCCAACTTGACCGGCTAAACAGGTCGGCGTCTCCGGCCGAGCGGAAAAGATTGGAGTTTGTTCTCGGCCGTCATCGCAAGCGGGATTTTCAGACCGCCGATTTAGTGATTAAAAATCCCGGTGTTCCCCGAGAGTCCGAATATCTCGCCATTGCTCAAAAAAGTAAAATTCCAATTGAAACCGATATTTCTTTGTTTTTTCAACTGGTGTCTCGGAAAAGAATTATCGGAATTACCGGCACTCGGGGGAAAAGCACCACGGCCAGTTTGATTTATCAAATTTTAGCGGCTGAAGATTCTCGAACGGTTTTAGCCGGAAACATCAGTTATTCTCCTTTGGCTAGGCTGCCGGCAATCGCCCAAGGCGGCCCGGTGGTTTTGGAGCTTTCTTCTTGGATGCTTGAAAGTTTGGAGTTCTTGGAAACAAGTCCTCATTTGGCGGTGATAACTAATATTTATCCTGATCATCTTAATCGTTACTCCGGCCTGGCTGATTATATTAAAGCCAAGGAAAATATTTTCCGCTGGCAGAATTTTCAGGATTTCGCGGTTGTTAATCGGGACGACTCCCGAGCCGTTAAAATCGGCCGAAAGTTTCCGAGTCGGAGATTTTGGTTTTCGTTCAAGAAATTTTCTGAAGAGAACGGCTGTTTTGTTCGCCAAGGGGAGATTATTTTTAGATTTGACGGCCAAGAGCGCGGTATTGTTAAAGTTAGCCGGTTAAAATTGCCCGGCCGTCATAATCTAGCCAATGTTCTGGCGGCAGTTTCAACGGCGATGGTTTTCGGGGTTAAGCCAAAAACGGTCCGTCGGGTGGTTTCTGACTTTCGGGGTGTTCCTGACCGTTTGGAATTTTTAGGGAAGTTTAAGGGAATCAGTTATTATAATGACACCACCGCGACTATTCCCGAAGCGGTTATCGCCGCTTTAGATGCTTTGGCCGGCCGCAGCCGAGCCAAAAAAATTGTGTTAATCGCCGGCGGAGCGGCCAAGGGGCTGAAGGCTGAAAAAATGATTCCGGCGATTTCCCGGCGCTGTCGGGCGGCGGTTTTCCTGGAAGGTTCGGGAACGAAGAGATTTTTTCCGAAACTTAAAAAGAAATTAAAGAAATTTCGGTTGGCTCGGGCCGGTTCTATGGATGAAGCAGTCGCCTTAGCCCGAGAATTTGCCCGGCCAGGAGATATTATTCTGCTTAGTCCTGGTTTTGCCTCTTTTGGAATGTTTCAAAATGAATTTGACCGCGGTCGGGCTTTTAAGCAGGTGATTAAGAAATAATTTTCGGAATGAAGTTTTCTTTAAAGAAGCTGATTCAGGAGCTTTTCCGAGGTTCGGGTGATCATCCGCCTGACTGGACGCTGATTGGAATTATTATTTTGTTGACTGTTTTTGGACTGATAATACTTTCTTCGGCCGGAGCGATCGCCGGTTGGAATAATTTTGGAGACAGTTATTGGTATATTAAACATCAGTTGCTGTCCGGGTTTTTTTTCGGAATGATTTTTTTTCTGATTCTCTCCCGGCTTGATTATTATCGGTTGAAATCTTTGGCCGGTCCGCTTTTGGCTGTTTCAATTATTCTGCTTGTCCTGGTCTTTATTCCGGGTGTTGGAGCGGAATATGGTTCAGCCCGGAGTTGGCTTAATGTTTTTGGATTTTCAGTCCAGCCCTCGGAAATCGTCAAGCTGACTTTTTTGATTTATCTCGCTTCTTGGCTGTCTGAAAAAGGTGAGCGAGTTGTCCGGGATTTTCAGCACGGTTTCCTTCCTTTTTTGTTTGTTCTTGGAATAATTATCACCTTATTGGTTCTTCAGCCGGATTTTGGAACGATGTTTATTATCATCGCCAGCGCTCTTTTAACTTATTTTATCGGCGGCGGCAGTTTACTTCATCTTTGCTGGCTGACGGTCGCCGGTTTTGGTCTTTTGGGAATTTTGATAAAAATTTCTCCTTATCGCATGGCTCGGCTAACTACTTTTCTTCATCCCGAGTTGGATCCTGAAGGAATCGGTTATCATATTAATCAAGCTTTGCTGGCGATTGGCTCTGGCGGCTGGTTTGGCCGGGGTTTTGGTCATTCCCGTCAGAAATTCGCCTATCTTCCAGAAGTGGTCGGCGATTCTATTTTCGCGGTTGTCGCTGAAGAGCTCGGTTTTTTCGTTTCAGCGGCGGTTGTTTTGCTTTTTTTGGTTTTAATCGTTAAAGGACTTCAGTTAAGCTTAAGTTGTCGGGATATGTTTGGTCGGCTTTTAGCGGCCGGAATTATTTCTTGGTTCGGGGTCCAGGCTTTTTTGAATATCGGAGCGATTATCGGCCTTCTTCCTTTAACCGGCGTTCCTTTGCCGTTTATTTCTTACGGCGGAACCGCTTTAATGACTTCCTTGGCAGCGGCCGGAATTTTAGTTAATATATCAAAACAAACTAAGCGATAATTTTTATTATGAAAATAATTTTGTCAGGCGGGGGGACGATGGGTTCGGTCAGCCCGTTGATCGCCACTGCCGAAGAAATTCTCCGCCAGCGGCCAAAAACCGAATTTTTATTCCTTGGAAGTAAATCCGGACCGGAGCGGAAAGCGGTCGCCAGTTACAAAATCCCTTTTAAAAAAATCGCCTCTGGCAAATTTCGTCGCTATTTTAGTTGGCGCAATTTTTGGGATTTTTTTAAGATTTTTTGGGGATTTTGGGAAAGTCTTTGGATTTTGGCAAAATTTAGGCCGGTGGCGGTAATGGTTGCCGGAAGTTTTGTCGGAGTGCCGGTTGTTTGGAGCGCTTGGCTGCTTAGAATTCCGGTTTTAATTCATCAGCAGGATATTGTTCCCGGCTTAGCCAGTCGGCTGATGTCTCATTTTGCCCGAAAAATCAGCTGTTCTTTTGAGCCGTCTCTTAAAGATTTTTATCCTGGAAAAACTGTTTTAACCGGTAATCCGGTTCGGGGAGAATTTTTTTCTTGCAGTTTGGAAAAAAGTCGGGAGATTTTTGAGCTTAGAAAAAAATTGCCGGTTGTTTTGGTTCTCGGCGGCGGCACTGGAGCTGAAAAAATCAATCAGACGGTTGAAAAATCGTTGGCCGATATTCTTCAGTTTTGCCAACTGATTCATTTGACCGGCCGAGGGAAAAGTTTAAAAATTGAGGCTGAAAATTACCGTCAATTTGAATTTTTAACCAATGAAATGATTGACGCTTTTTGTTTGGCCGATTTGGTGGTTAGCCGGGCCGGAATGTCCAGTTTGTCGGAATTTTCAATTCTCGCCAAACCGGTGATTTTAATTCCGATTCCTGACAGCCATCAGGAGGAAAACGCTCGTTATTTTCAGAAGAATAACGCTGTTTTAGTGCTTGAACAGAACAGTTTGACTCCTGAGCTTTTTACCGCCGCTGTTAAAGAGCTGCTTTTTAACCGAGCCAAGCGTCAGAATCTTTCCCGGAATATTTCCAAGATGATGAAGCCGGACGGCGCCCGGCGAGCGGCCGAAGAGCTTTTGAAAATAGCCGAATAATATGGGAAAAATTAATTTAAATAAAGTTAGGAAAGTTTTCGCGATTGGGATCGGCGGAGCCGGGGTTTCGGCGGCGGTTCAACTTTTAGCGGCTTCTGGAAAAAAGGTTTCCGGAAGCGATTCGGCTAAAAATGAAATTACCGCCCGGCTGATTCAAGAAGGGGTGGCAGTGAAATATTCTCAGCCGGCTTCAGAAATTACCAAAAAAATTGATTTGGTTGTTTATTCGGTGGCTGTTCCGGCCAGTCATCCTCAGCGCCGGGCTGCTCGGCAGTTTGGAATTCCGGAATTAAGTTACCCCGAGCTTCTTGGTCTGCTGATGAAAGGGAAATATTCAATTGGAATTTCCGGCACCAACGGCAAGACGACAACGACCGGGATGATTGGAAAAATTCTTTTTGAGGCTGATTGGGATCCGACAATTGTTGTCGGCGGCAAACTCCATTTCCTTAAAAATAATTTTCGGCTTGGCAAGAGTGAATATTTTGTTTTTGAAAGTGATGAATACCGCCGGGCCTTTGACAATTATTCTCCCCGGACGGCGGTCGTCACCCAGATTGTCGGCGATCATTTTGACTATTTCCGGGATTTAAGAGAAATTACGGCGGCTTTTCGGGATTATCTTTGCCGAGTTCCAAAATCCGGCTTAATTGTCGTCAACGGCGATGATAAAAATTGTCGCCGGGCCGTTGAAGGAGTTCAGGCGACAGTGGCGACTTTTAGTCCAACTAACCGGCCGGCCGACTATCAAGCTCGGGAAGTTTTAATTCAGGACGGCGGTCAGAAATTTTTGGTTTTTCGGAAGGGAAAGCGGCTGGGAGAAATATTTCTGCCGCTGCCGGCCGAATACAATTTAGCCAATGCTCTGGCGGCGGTTGCTTTGGCCGACCGGCTTGGTCTTGATTTTCGGGTGATTAAGCGGTCTTTGAAGGATTTTCAGGGAGCGGCCCGCCGGTTGGAAAAGCTCGGTCGGATTAACCGGACTGAAATTATCGCTGATTACGCCCATACGCCGGACGCTGTCGCCAAGACTATTGCCGCCTTAAAAAAAACTTATCCCAAAAAAAGACTTTTGGCGGTTTTTCAGCCTCACCAGCTTAATCGGACGAAAAAACTTTTTTCAAAATTCGCCCAAGCGTTTAATCAAGCCGACCGGGCGATTATCTCCGATATTTTTTTTGTTCCCGGCCGAGAAAATCCTGAAGATTTCGCGGTTAATTCAAAAGAGCTCGCCGAGGCGGCTAAAAGCCGAGGGGCGGCGGTTGAATACGGCGGCAATTTGGAAAAAACTGAAACAATTATTGAAAAAAGTTTTTTGGATTTTGATTTAGTGGCGATAATCGGCGCCGGCAATATCTATCAACTGGCCCGAAAACTTGTTTCAAAAAAAGGCCGCCCTGTTTCTGACCGGCTTGTTGAAGAAAAAGAGCTTTCAAAAGAAAAATTAAACAAATTGTATCGGAAGCCGAGGCCGAAAGAGTCAACCCCGGGCTTTTCTCAAGAGAAAGAGCTTTTGGAGCAGAAAAAATATTATCAAACCCGAAAAAAAACTTATTTAAAGATTAAAAGAAGAAAAAAATGATTCCTGACCCGTTAAAAAAAATTGCTTCAATAGCGGAAAATCAACCCTTAGCTCCTTGGACGAGTTTCAAAATCGGCGGACCGGCCAGATTTTTTTGCTCTTCAAAAACCACCGAGCTTCCAAAGTTAATCGCCGTCGCCGAAGAGAATAATCTTGCTTGTTTTATTCTTGGCGGTGGAAGCAATCTTTTGGTAAGCGATCAAGGTTTTGACGGGCTGGTAATAAAATTGGCTGAAGAAAAGATAATTCGGACCGGTCGGCGATTGGTTTGCCCGGCCGGAGCACTGCTTTCCCGGGCGGTTGCCGAAGCGGCCGGAGCCGGCTTGGTTGGCTTGGCCTGGGCGGCCGGCATTCCCGGAACCGTTGGCGGAGCGGTTCGGGGAAATGCCGGAGCCTATGGCGGTTCAATTAGAGACAGTTTGGAAACCGCGGTTGTTTTGACAGCCGCCCGAAAAGAAAAAGAATTAACTCGGTCCGATTGCCGGTTCGGTTATCGGGTCAGCCGGTTCAGTCAGCCGGGCAACCAAGAGATTATTCTTAAGGCGGTTCTCCGGTTGGCTGTCGGAGATTCCGAAAAAATTAAGAATCAGGCGGCGGAAATCATCAGCCGGCGCCGGAAAAAATTCAGCCCTCGGCCGTCAGCCGGCAGTATTTTTAAGAATGTCCGTTTAACCGCCAAAGAAGCCGAAGAATTGGTCAAGAAGAAGTTGAAGATTCCCAAGGAATTTCTTGAGGAAAAAATTATTCCGGCCGCTTGGCTGATTGAAGCAGCCGGTTTAAAAGGAAAAAAAATCGGTCAAGCCCGGATTTCTGAAAAACATGGAGGAGTAATTGTTAATCTCGGCAGAGCTTCGGCTGAAGAAGTAGTGATTTTAATTAGTTTAGCCAAACAAAAAGTGAGGCAGAAATTCGGTCTTCAGTTGATGGAGGAAATAGTTTATTTGGGATTTTAATTTGACAAAATTGTATATTTTTGTTAAAGAGATATTGTTGTTGAAAAATAGCGGTTAGTACCTAAAAATCAGAAAAAAGGAGGAAGGATTAGAGATGTCTAATTTTCCAAATAATCTTGTTTGGTCGGATATTGTGCCGGCCGGGATACTTTTACTTTTAGTTTTGTTTGGTTTTTGGACCATTTTTACGGACAAGTCGGAAACTGCCGTGGATGAAAAAGGGTTGATAACGGTTAACCAGAATAGAAAACAGATAAAACCCAGAGATTTGTCAAAATTGTTTGACACTCAGATT
>CAZSPT010000028.1:0-10594 GCA_964608895.1 uncultured Gammaproteobacteria bacterium
TTCGGCCGGCCGGTGCTGGCCGTCGCTGTCATAAAAAGCAAGATAATGACCGTGAGCCCGAGCCGCCCCGGCTTTCAGAGCCGCTCCGTAACCTTGATTGTAGGGCTGGCGAAAAACTCGACATTCTGGCCAGGAAAATCGGCCGGTAATCTTCGGAGTTTGATCGCTTGAACCGTCGTCAATAACAATAATTTCGTAATTTTTCAGCCGGCCTCGGAAAAATCCGACTAAATCGGCAACCGTCTGATAAACGGTTTTTTCTTCATTAAAAACCGGAATAATAATTGATAAAGTTGTTTTTTCGGTTTCCATAATTAATTTTTTAAATTGTCCGGGAAAATAAATTAACCTTCAAAAAATAAACGCCATAAACCAAACCAGCCCAAGAAAAAATAAAAATAATCGGAATAACCGGCAGAAAATAGCGCGGCCCGCGCATCACCGGCTCAAGAAACAAGAGTGGAACAATATAGCAGAAGCAGTAGCCGGCGGCGATTAGAGCTGTTTGACGGTTGGTTAAAATCAAATACCTTAGACCAAGAATAAAAACCGCCGCTCCTAAAAGCAGAACCGGAATCAAAGCCGGAAGATATTCCCAAGGATAACTGAAAATTCTAAGAGGATAACTTAAACTGACCATCGGCACATTTCCTTCCTGTCCCTTGGAAAGACCGTAAACAGTGGCGAAAATTAAACCTCGAGAGGCAAAATTAAAATAAAACTGGAGAATCATTAAAGGCAGACCGCCGAGGATAAAGTTGGTCAACGGCCGGAATTTCCGCCAGCCGAGAATAATTAAAAAATAAAAAATCACCAAAACGGCGTTCTGCCAGCGGGTAATCACCGCCCAAGAAACCGTCAAGCCAAGCAGAAAATAACCCCAGCCGACAACAGTTTTCCGGCTGGCCAGCCAGAGAAAGATTCCCAGCGAGCCAAGAGCCAAAACCGCCGATAAAGGGTCGGAAATCGGCCCGAGAAAAATCAAATGAGTGAAACGGTCGCTGAAAAAACGTTCAAGAAAAGAAGCCGGCCGGGACAGAAAATAAAAACAATAATAAAAAATATAAGGATAGACAACAAATAAAAAATCAACCGCCAAGGCCTGCCAGCGACTGGCCAGAATTTTTTTAGCCAGAAAATAAACCAGAACAATCGCCAAACTGTACCAGATGACGGAATAAAAAATATTAACTGATTTTATCACCCCTGAAATTTCGCCAATTCCAAAAAATTTAATGAACGGAATTAAAAATAAACTGAAGCCGGCCGCCCGGCTGAGCCGAGGGTCGCCGGCAAGAATCCTCTCGGCGTCCTGAAAAAAACTGTCCTTGTCGCCGGCCCAATCCAAAGAAGGCAGCCAGATATCTGACTTAATTCCCAAATCCGGAAAAATATTATTAACGGTGAGAAAAACCAAAATCAGCCGGAGCGCGACAATTAAAATCAGGCCGTAAAATATCTTATTATTTAAAAAATTATTTCTCATTGCCTAGGAATTCAATAATTTTTTCCGCTCGGCTCGACCAGCAATATCGGCCGGCCAGCCGTCGGCTGTTTGCTGAAAGTTTATCAGCTAACCGGCTATTTGACAAGACTCCTTTAATCGCCGCCGCCAAGTCTCCGGGGTCGCCGGGCCGGCAGAAAAAACAGTATTCCCGACTAAGAATTTCCCGAACCGCCGGAAGATTAGAAGCAATAATCGGCCGGCCGGCGGCAAGATATTCAAACATTTTCAAAGGCGACATATAATAAGCATAATGGGGAAAATCCGGAAACGGCATCACTAAAATATCAGCGGCTCGCTGGTAAATCGCCAGCTCTTCCCGGGAAACCCGGCCAAGAAAAAAGGTCTGGCCGGCCAATCCCCGCGTCTCAGCCAGCCGCCGGAAATTCTCAATTTCCTCCGGCCGACCGCCAACCGCCAGAAAAAAAATCTCAGGCAAATTTAAAATTTCCAAAGCTTTGACGGCTTCCTCAACTCCTTTAGGCATTCCTTTAGTGCGGAAACTCCCGGTATAGCAGATTATTTTTTTATCAGCCGGAAGATTAAGCCGCCGCCGAGCTTCTGATTTTCCGATTTCCAGCTGAAAAACTTTCAAATCAACGGCGTCCGGAGCGACCAAAATCCGACCCGGCGGCACCCCGAGCTCAACCAATTCGCGCTTAAGCCGTTCAGTCAAAACAATTAGCCGAAAACAACGCCGGAAAAAAAACCGGAAAATTTTTTTTCTTCGGGGCAAACTATGGGCTTCCCAAACAACTCGCCGGGAAAAAAGCTGAAGAAGCGGAAGAAGATACTCGTCCCGAGTGTAATAAACCGCTCCAAAATCCGACCGGCTAAGCCACCGGGCGAACAGCCGGCTGAACAACCGCAGAGAAAAAATCAACCCCTGAACCTTGATATAAAAACCGGCCGGCCAATTCAGTAGAAAAACCGGATCCCAGCTTTTTAATTGAACAACTGAAAAAGTTCGCTTTAATCGGTAAAAATCAAATAAATTTTTATCCCAGAAATTAGGATTTCTCCGGACCGAAATAATCAAATTAACCGTTGCCCCGGCTAAACCGAAACTTTCAGCCATCTTGGAAATTTGATAGCCGTGAGCTTTTTCAGTCGGCAGCCGACAGTTGGCAAAATAATCTATTTTCATAAGTACCAGTCGCTTAAATCCCGATTAACCATCCTCTCCAAGGCGGTTAAATCCGGATAATAAATTTCCTTGAGTTCTCGGCGAATTTCAGCCGGAAACGGACGTTTAGCGGCCGCGGCCGGCCGGGGAGCGATGTTGTTCCGAAAAATTCTCTGAAGCAGGGAATTAAATTTTATTTTTTTCAAAAAATCAACCAAAGGCCGGCTGACTGGATTTTCAGCCAGCCGCCTCCCCCATTCCATCAATCGCCGAACAAGCCGAAAAACCAAAAATGAACGATAATATCTTTCAACCCGACGGTTAACCTTGCGGTTAAGGGCGGTCGGAATAAAATCTTCATCAACTCCCAGAAACCGAAAAACTTTCTGAACGGTTTCCCGGGGCCGGCTCGTCATCTGGTCGTAAAAAATTATCAAAATATTTTCCTGAGGGAAAATTTCAAAATATCTCCTTAATCGGGCGGCGTAAAATCCATGGTCAATTAAACGCTCTTCCTGCTCCAAAGCTTCGCCCGGCGAAAATTTTGGAGAAATTCGGCCGTGAGCAATCAGATGGCGGTAATGAGACTCGGCTCGATCAACCGGATTCCTTAAGCAGACTATCAATTTAACTTCAGGAAAATTTTTTTTGATTCTTCCGGGAATCTCTGAAGAATAAAAATATCTCGGAGTAAACTCTCCTTTTAACCGACCGGCTGGACAATCTGAAAAATAACCGGCGTAAAAATCCAAACCCCGGGAATAATTTTTGTTAAAAAAATGAATTTCTTTTTGACGGGAAAAACAAATTTCAGGATGTTCGGCCAAACAGGCGGCCAGCCAAGAAGTGCCGGCTTTTTCCACCCCGACTCCGATAAAATCAATTTTAAATTCAGTCGCCTTCATTTTTTGAATTTATTCTTCAGCCGTTTTTTAGCCGCCTGGATAAGCCGGCCGGTTAAATTTCGCTGACAGCCGAACATATCGCAATAGCGGCAAAGAATTTCAATCCGAGCGTCGTCAAGTCCCCGACGAATTTTTAGAAACTCTTCTCCCCAAAAAAGAGAATAATAATCTTGAACAAGCAAATTGCCCAAAGAATGTTCTAAACCATAATCCATACAACACAAGATAACTTCGCCATTCGGTAAAAGAACATTTTGAAGCAAATTCCTTTTGCAACCGATTTTTCCGGGCCGCCGGGGAATTGAAATAACGAAATTTTCCGAAAGATTGCCGGCTCGGCTACCGATTCCCCTCGTCCGGACTCGGTCGGCGGCCAGCTCTCGGAGCTCTGGATGAATTCTACCGCCCCGAACGTGGCAACCAAAATCAGTTTGATTCTGATTAGAAAAAAAATCAAGCGCCGCTTTAAAAACTTCAAAATAATCTCGGTTAATTTTAATTTTCTCATAATCGCCGTCGCTCGGCAAATGAATCCAAAATCGTTCAAAAGAAACCTCTTTCAACCGCTCAAAATCAGCCAAAGTCATTCCGGTTAAAGTAGTGAACACTCTGATTGGATGGCCGGCCCGATGAGCGGCTAAAACCATTTCGGTGCAGGCAGGATTCAGCCAAGGCTCGGCAAAACCGGAAAATTCAATCACTGTTTTTTTGGGTAATTTTTTAAGGCATTTTTTGAAAATTTCCAAAGACATTTCCCAGGGAGCGCTCCGGCGGCGGTAAGCTTGAACAATTTTGTCTTGAGGGCAGTAGGCGCAGTTGTTCCGGCAACCAATCCGAGTAGTGATTTCCAAAGCCGGAATAGTCGGTCGGCCGGCCGGAGCGGCCAACTCAACAAGATTATTAAGAAGCCGGCGAACAATTATCTCCGGTCGGCCGACTGCCTGAAAAAGCCGATAACCTTCCCGGGCAATTTTTTCCCGCAAAGCAGAATCTTCCTTTAGTTGAACTATTTTCTCAGCCAAATCTTCAGGATCGCCTTGGCGACAAAATAAAATATTTTCTTGGTCTTGAAAAATTTCCTCCATCGCCGGCACCCGGGCCGAAAGATGAGGCTTTTTCATCGCCAAAGATTCATAACTCTTGTTGGCAATAACCCGGGAAGTCTTGTCGGTTGTTCCAAAATTTCCCAAAACAATATCCATTTTCGCCACCCAATCAGGAACTTCCCGCCAATCAACCCGGCCAAAAAATTTAACCTTATCAAGCTTAAAATTATTGGCTAATTCAACCGCCCGGCGGTAATCCCGACCAGAACCGATAAAATAAAATTTAATCTCTTGATTATTTTCCAAAATTTTGGCCGCCCGAACAATTTCCTCGGCTCCCTGAGTTGGAACAAACATTCCATGGAAGCCGACGATAAAACAATTCTCCGAACGGCTCGGCCGAGGATAAAACAAATCATCGTCGGCCCCAATCAGCACCCGAATAAATTTTTCTCTCGGCAATTGAAAAGTCTTTAGAAAAAAATCAATATGGGCTTCAGTATCAAGCAAAACCCGATCGGCTAATCTGGCCGGCAGCCAGTCCAACATCCAATAATATCTCGCCCGCAGGCTGGCCGGCGAACTTTCTTGACGGTCAAAAATCAAAGCGTTGTAAAGTGAAAGATAGGCGTCAAAAACAATCGGCCGGCGAGTCAAAAGCTTGGCCAAAATAACCGAATGATTGCCAGGGAATCCGGCGATTAAAAAATCGTATTTTTTTCTGATTTTCCAATGCCGGCGAATCAAATCAAAATATTTCAACAATCCTTTTTTGGAGCTCCGGCATTCCAAAACCTCCACTCCGTTCCGCCGGAGACCTTTGATTAAAATCCGATTCCTGCTGTAATCGGGATTATAGATTCCAAAATAGCAAATCGTCATTTTATTTGATAAAAATTTTTTTTCTTAACTTCTGAGTCTTCCAATAGAGATTGATGAACAAAGAATATTCCAACGGCCAGGAAAAATTTTTTCGCCGCCACCTGAATTTTTCCAGCCAATAGAAAAGAGCGATAAAAGGGGCAAGATATTTTGGATAGCGTCCAAGGTAATCAGAAAGCCGTTTTCGACTGGCGGCGATAATTGAACAAACCCGCTGAAGCCGAATTTCGTTCGGGCGGGCAACCCAGGGAAAATCTTCCAAATTGCTTGAACTGCTGTCCAGCGATTTAGCGACTACCGCCGGCCAGTCCTCAAGCCGCTCCGGAAAATGATAGCCCCGACGGCGGCATTCCCGAGAAAGCTCGTCGCCGGGATAAGGCCGATAGGGCTGGGGAGAAATTATTTCAATTAACGGGCCGACCGCCATCAAGCGGTCAATCAATTTCAAAGTCTTCATTCTTTCTTCTTTTGTCTCCGAAGGCAAGGCGGTCATAAAGGAATAATTCGCCCGGATGCCATACCGCTGGCACAACTCGGCCGAAGCAATTATTTGCTCAACACTGATGTCTTTTTTCAAAAAATCAAGTACTCGCTGAGAGCCGGACTCGGCTCCGAAATTCAACTTATAGCAACCACTTTCCTTAAGCTTTTCCAGAAAACTTCCATCAATGAAATTTTCCCGAAAATAGTCAACCCGGCAATTAGTAAACCACTGGAATTTCAAACCCCGCTGCTTTATTCCCTCAATCAAGCCAATGACCCGTTTTTTGTCAACGAAAAAATTATCTTCCTGAAACTTAACTTTGCGGTAACCGAGCCGATTAACAAGATAATCCAAACCGGCAAGAATTTTTTCAGCCGATTGCGCCCGCCAACGGCGGTTGTTCAAAGCAAGATTGACGCAAAAAGCGCAGCGATAGGGACAGCCGCGGCTGGTATTCAAAATAACCGAATCAAATTCTCTGGTTTTTGGAGATAACAGCGAATGGTCTAAAATCGGAAGTGTTTCGGGTTCAATAACCTCTCCGGGCAATTGGGAAAAAAATTTTTCTTGGCGATAATAAACTATGCCTTTAATATTCTCCAAGCGCTCCTGACCGGCAAAATAATCCAAAAGCCGCGGAAAAGAAATCTCCCCTTCACCGGAAACGACAAAATCAACCAAAGAATTGATCACGGTTTGTTCGGGAAAAAGAGTGGGATGAATGCCGCCCCAGACAATCGGAATATCTTGGGAATAATCTTTAACCGCCCGGCTAATCTTCAAGGCGCCGGGAATTTGAGGCGTCATAACCGACAGCCCGACCGCCAATATTTCCGGAGAAAGCTCGCGCTTGAAAAGCTCGTTCGGAGATTCTTCCACTAAAAAATCAATTATTTTCACTTGATAGCCTTTGTTTTTAAGAATAGTGCCGATAGCCAAAAGTCCCAAAGGGTAGCTTTTGGCGTCAAAATCAACTTTGTGGAATTTGGGATAAATCAGTAAAATCTTATTTTTTCGGCGAACAGAACCGCCTGAAATATCAATTGATGTCATTTTTGAAATTGAAAAATTATTTTGCGAATTAAAGCCTCCAAACCGTGTTCCTCGGCCACTTTTTGCCGCAGTTTTCGGCGCAATTGTTCTTTTTCATCCGCCGGCATTGCCTTTAACCAATTTATTTTTTCAGCCAATTCCGACGGAGATTTGTCGGCCAGCAACAGCTCTGACGGCAAAAATTCCTGAAAAGCTTCATTGGAAGTTATCGCTAAACAGCCGCAGGCCAACGCTTCCAAAACAACTTTATCCAAACTGCCGGTGCCGCTGGTGTTGATAAACAAGTCGGCTTGATGATAATAGCGGACAATATCTTTATTGGCCACCCAGCCGGCGAAATTAATCTGATTTTCCAAGCCGAAAGAAGCAGTCAATTCTTTCAATTCGGCCAGATATTTTTTTTGAGCCGGCAAAATAACGCCGCCGACTATTTCCAGTCTGATATCCTTGTCTTTGGAAAGCGCCACAGCTTTAATAATTGACTGATAATTTTTGGTAGGCGAAATTCTTCCGATAGTCAAAAGATTAAAACCGCCGCCAGCCGACCGGCTTTCAATGGGATAAAATCTGTCCAAATCAATTCCATGGCCGATAACCGCCACTTTTTTCGGAAACCACGGTCGGCGAAAAGACTTGGCGGAAGCAGTTACAATACGAACAGCAAAAATTTCCATCAGTCGCCGGCGCCAGCTGATTGACTTGTGAGTATACCAGCTGACGAGACGCTTGCCAAAAAGCTTGGTCAGCGCGGCGGCCAATATGGTATATTCCGGATTCATATGGCAAAAAACTCCGTCAACTTTGGGGAGTAATTTTAACAGCAGCCGCTGGGAAGCAAATATTTTTCGCGCCTTTCCTTGAGGCAGCGAATACAACTCAACGTTTTCCGGCAGGCCTTCGCCCCGGCTGGCCTGCCAGGTGATTATCTTGAGCTCCTCAACCTGTCCGGCAAACTTGCGCGCCCAGTAGTAAGCAAAACCGGCCAAGGCGTCATCGCGGTCAATTTTTCTGGTGAATAATAGAATTTTCATTTTGTTCTTAAAATATAAATATCAGGACCGAGGTGCCGGACAAAAAACATTTTCCAATCAAAATAATTCGCCATGCGGCCGTCAACGCCGTAGCCGCCCCGGCCGGGACGGCCGCCCGAGAAAGAAGCGATAATGATATTATCCCTGATTTTTTCCCTTTCACTGGTAATTAAAAAAATATTATGGGCTTTTCGTCCAAGATAAAATTGAAGTTTTTCTTCCCGAGTGTATTTATCAACCACCAACGGCCGGAAATCGCTGTTAAGGCCGCTGGCAATAACCTTTTGGCATTTGCTGGCGCAGAACTTGTCTTTAGTCAGCTGATAGCTTTTTTTATTTTTGGGAAGATAAAGATAGTTAACTTGATTAATAATAATGTTCCGTCGGTAATTAAGGTTGGCAACCGTCCAATCGCGGGCGAGATTGTAACTGGTCGCGGCTGAAAGGAGATAAAGCGTCAACAAAAAATAAATTACCGCGATAAATCCAAAAAGATAAAAAATCTTTCGAAATCTAATCTTGAAACTAATGACAATGAAAAACAGAAAAAATCCAAGTGGATAGCAATAGCGGAAGTAACTGTAAAGATTGTCGGCGCTCCAAGTGGCCAAAAAACCGATGGTCGCGAAATAAACGCAGAAATAAAGAGCGGCCAAGCCAAAAAGTTTTTTGTTTTTGACGCCGTCCTTTAAACTGAACAATAGCACAGCGAGCAGCAAAGGATAAAAAGCAAACAATCGCTGGAAATAGAGACTGAACGATTTAAAAACCAAGCCGCGCTCGGCGCCAATTTCATCCAGCGGGCGATATTGACTGAAAATACTGGCTATCTGTCCGGAAATACCGGAAAAATTAAGCCAGCTGATTATCACCAAAAGAGCCAGGCCGATCAAACTGTATTTCAAGGCCGATTTCAAAACTTTCGTGTCTTTGCGCCAAACCCAGGCAATAACCGCCAAATTAACCAAAAAAATGGCGTTCAAAGGAAAATTAGCGGCCGCCAAAAAGCCGAAAATAATACTCCAAAAAATATTTTTTGAAATCTGAAAAGAATCTTTATTCAACCGGCTAAGCGCTTGATACAAAAAATAAAAAGAAATAACCACCAGCAAAGTGCTTAAAACCCACATCTTACCGGTATGAAGAATCAAAACCGTAAGCATATTGCCGAAAAGCAGCAGCAACAACACCGCCCGGCTGCCGCTCTCGGAAACTTCTTGCCGAAGAATTTTGCTGATAAAATAAAGATAAACCAAAGCCAATAAAGCGCTCGCCAAGCGAGGAACAATATAAACCGTTTCCGGCGCCTGAACAAGATAATCTTCCAAAGCCGACAGACTGAAGCTGAAAAAAGGCAGTAGAATCGCCAGCTGGCCGCCGATTAAAAAATAATTCAAAAAATAAGTCAAAGTGCCGTAAGGCACATCTCCGGCCGCCGGCAGCAGAGAATGATTTTCCATAGCCCGCAAAACGCCGCCGACAAAATACATCTCGTCGGCGACAACATTAAGCATGGGAAAAGCGTGCCACAAGCCGACAAAAAAACTAACCGCCAAAACTAAAATAACCGTCCGCTCAAAATTAAGTTTGAATTTCTTGAGCTCTTTAAACTTCAGGTGGAAAATCGTTCCAAAAAACTTGAAAATTTCCTTGCGGGAAAGCTTTGACTGGCCGAGCCGGCGGTCATGAAAACTAATCGGGACTTCAGTAATTTTTAAACCGGCGCGTTCAACGCGGTAAATAAGCTCTTCCAGAAAAGAATAACCTTCGCTGGTTATCTTGTCCAAATCAACCCGGTCAAAAACCCGGCGGCGGTAAGCCCGGAAGCCGCTGGTTAAATCCTTGGCTTTAATGCCTAAAATCAATTTGGAGGCAAACATGGCGCCGGCGCTGCAAAATTTCCGCCAACAGTTCCAGCCGACGACTTCTCCGCCGGCCACCCGGCGCGAGCCAATCGCCAAATCATTTCCTTGGTTAAGCGCCTGGACCAATTCGGGAATTTTTGACGGCTGGTGGGAAAAATCAGCGTCCATGGAAATAACAACATCGGCGCCGGCCGCCAAAGCAAACTTGAAGCCGGCCAGGTGGGCGCTGCCATAGCCCATTTTCCTCGGCCGCGCAATCAATTTCAACCGGGGAAACTCGCTTTGAAGCTCCTGAACCAGCCGGGCGGTGCCGTCCGGAGAATTATCATCAACAACCACCAGCGACAAATCAGCCAGCGGCAAACTGAAAATCCGGCGAATAAGCTTTTCAATATTTTCCGCTTCATTGTAGCAGGCAAGGGATATGAAAATTTTTTCGCTCATAATCTTGAATTTGATTAAAATATCAATAAAACAAAAAGCGTCAGTAAAATTAAAAACTCAACAAAACAAATAAAAACCATCAAAAAAAAATCAAATGCCGTCGCCATAGCCGGCCGCCAGCCGGCGCCAAAATCCAATTATTTTGGAATAATTATCGCTAAAGCGTTCAGCCGCCAGCCGCCGGCCTTGAGCGCCGAAAGCCCGGGCTTTTTCAGGGTCGGCTAAAAGCTCTGAAATGCGGTCGGCCAAAGCGC
>CAZSPT010000029.1:0-10213 GCA_964608895.1 uncultured Gammaproteobacteria bacterium
TTTTCAAACTTTACCCTAAAATATTTTTAATTGAAGCAAAACACCTTAACACATCTGGCGGTGGACAAGATAAACAAATTTCAGAATTAATTGAAATAATAAATCTCAAAGAAAAAACTCCAAATGTTTCTTATATTTCTTTTTTAGATGGCAGTTATTCAAACATTCTTTTATCTGATAGTAAAGCTGGCGATAAATTAAAAACTCAAAGAAAAGAAATTAAGAAATATTTAAAAAAAAATCCAAACAATCATTGGTTAAACACTGCCGGATTTAAAAATCTGTTTTCTGACTTAATAAAATCTAATAAACCTTAATCGCAAATTTTGGCACTTCAAACCATTTTGGATTTTTCCTGTATAATTTGCGTAATTCTCTTATTTTTGACTTAATTGAGGTAATAAAAATTTCCAACTTGCGGACATCAATACCGCCAAGTTTCACTTTCAAAAGAAATTGGAAGGTTGCGCCTCGCGGAGAAGCCGCTCGGCGCGCTGGAGTTGTTTTTGGAGTAAAATATCCGCTACTTTTTATCGGCGCAACTCTCTGGTTCTTTGCAGACGGCCTTCAATTTATTTGCGCTTTGCTGCTCAGCCGGCCCCGACGAATTTGATCTCCGCTCGGGATTTTTTATTTACCCAAAACACGGGTTTTGCGTGTAGAAATTAAAAATCAATTTCTGGCTAAAACCACTCCGAAAACTTTTGAAAAACCATTAATCCGAAGAACTTTGGCGGATTCTTGAAGAGTCGCTCCGGTAGTATAGACATCATCAACCAAAACAACGGGCGGCCGAAAGCTTTTGGGAGTTTTTTCATTAAACTGAAAAACCCCTTGGACATTTTTCCGCCGTTCAACCGAGGAAAGCGAAACTTGAGGCGGCCGACCTGATTTCCGCTTAAAAAAATCAGATTTCAACGGATTACCGACCAATTGGCTGATGCTCCGGGCAATCAGCTCGGCCTGGTTAAACCCCCGGTTTAAAAACCGCCGCCGAGCCAAAGGAACCGGAACGAGCCAAAAACTTTTTTTCCAACCGGAAACTCGGGAAAAATAATCAATAATCACCTGATTAAAAACCTCTAAAACATCCCGGGCGTAATAATATTTAACCGCTTTAATAATTTCAGCGACAAGTGGCTGGCGATAATCGGCCAAAACCCAAAGACCGTCCAACCAGGAATTCTTTCGGCAGTTAAAACAAGTCCGGCAGTTCGGCTGGAGCCGCCGGCAAATTGGACAGCGATAATCTGTTTTCGGCCGCAAAAAAAGCCGGCAAGACCGGCAAAGCCATTCCCCTTCTCGACCGCAACCGAGGCAGTACTTCGGAAAAACCAAATCAAAAACTTTTTCAGTGATTAACATCTTAAATTACTGCCAAACCGCCTCGGCTACTTTCCAACCGTCCGGCTGTTTGACCAGCTCCAAACGAATATCTTGATAATAGACTTTTGAGGACTGGTTCTCAAAATAGCGAACCCGCTGGGTAGAAACCAAAATAACCGCCCGGTCTTCGGAGAAACTTAAAAAACGGCTTGATAAAGCTCGGGCATCATAGCCGTAATATTCTTGACGCTCAGTGCCGGCAGCAATAATTTCCTGAACCTCTTTTTCCAGCTCGGGAGTCATTAGCGACTGCAAATCCTCCAAATTTCCAAAAGGATTATCACTGGAATAACTGCCAAACCTCTCAGCGAAGGAAAAGGCGGTTTCTTCCACTTCAAGAGAATAATTCTTCGGCTTGGTTTTTTGGGAAGACGGTAATTCAGCCGATTCAGCCGGCCGGGCCTCTTCGGTTTCTTCCTGGTCGCCGGCGGACGGCTCTTCGGTCCGGCGGCCGAGTATCACGAAAACAACCAAAACAAGCGCTGCCAAGGCAATCAACGCCAAAATTGAAAAAATAATTATTTTTCTTTGATTCATAATTGAAAATTATTTTGATTTTTCCGGCTGATTCTGACCTTTGCCGTTCCTTTCCATTGCCTGCTGAAATTCTTTTTTAGCCTGCTCAATCTCCAGAAGCTGACGGGGATCGGAAGTAATCAGCTGGTCCTCGGAATAAGAAGCGACTACTTTAATAGCAACATGCTTACTGCCGGCAAAGAATATCCCTTCGCCGACTCCGCTTTCCAAAAGAAGATATTTTTCCCCTTTAGTAAGGATAAAAGTTTTTTGAATCAACTCAATCGCCGACGGCGACTGCCTCATTAAAAGCTTTAAGGCGGAATTATGGACAATTGCCTTGCCATAATTAGAGGAAAGAAAGTCACTGACATCTTGAGTAATCGTGGTCACTCCGAGATAGTACTTGCGACAACGCTTAATTAAAGCAAAAATGAATTTAGCTGAATCTTCCCGCTGCATTAGCCACCAAGCTTCGTCAACAACCATAATCCGCTTCTTCATCTCGCTCCGGACAATATTCCAAATATAATTGATAATAGTGTAAATAGCCAAAGGCTTTAGTTCGTCCTCTAAGTCCCGAACGCTGAAAACCACCAATTGGTTGTCGGTTTTGATATTGGTCGGGTGGTTAAGAAAACCGGCAAAAGTCCCTTGAGTATATTTCTTTAACCGAAGAACAATATTTTCAGCTCCCTCCATTCCTTCCAAAATCTCTTGGAAATCCTTCATCACCGGCGGAGTAACTTTTGACAAATCAGCTTCGGGAGTGATGTCTTTTTTAGCGTAGGTTTCCAAAAGAGCCTGGTCAATCAAAGAATCCTCTTCAGGAGTCAGGTCGCCGATCATCAGCCGGACCAGCCCTTTGGCGGTAATGACGGCGCTCCGGATAATATCGCCTGCTTCGGCCTGGCCGCCAACCGCCCGGGGCAAATCAAAAGGATTAAGTTTGCTCTCGGAATTAAGGGAAATATCAAGATAAGTTCCGCCGACTGCTTCGCAAAGATGCTGGTATTCCCGCTCCGGGTCAATAATAATAATATCAGTTCCGAACATCATTGACCGAAGAACTTCCAGTTTGATTGTATACGATTTTCCGGCCCCTGAAGTGGCGAAAACAACCTCATTGGCGTTCTCAAGCGAAAAACGGTCAAAAAGAATCAAGCTGTTGTTATGACGGTTGATTCCGTAAAGCACTCCATTATTGGAAGTCAAATCGGAAGAAACAAACGGAAAAGAACTCGCCGCCGGAGAAGTGTTCATATTAACCAGCACCTGAAGCTCGTCAAAAGCCAGGGGCAAACTGGAATTAAAACCTTGCTCGGACTGATAGAAAACCCGCTTGGAAAAAATCAAAGTCGAGCCGAAATTATTCTCAATCCGCTCAGTCGCCTTGTCAAGCTCTTCCAAACTTTTGGCATAGACAGTGATATAGAGGCCGGTTTGAAAAAAATGCTCAATTCCCTGGGTTAGATCGTCCCGAAGTCTTTCCATATCTTTTAGGGCGGTTTCCCGAAGAGGATCCCGAGGAGCGCCTTTTTCAGCATCAGCCATCAAGCCGGCTTGAATATTGCCGACCCGCTTCTTGAGCTGCTTCAAAATCACCGCCGAGTCAACCGGATAAAAATAAAGCGAAACATCAAAAGTTACATCCATATTAACAATCGGAGCAAACCAGCCGACATTGATATAGCGGGGATATTGAACGACAAAAATTGTCCGGGCGTAAAAATCTCCCAACCTGATATAAGAGCTGAAAACCTCCAAAGAAGCCGGAGCAATCAAATCTCGAACCGAAACCAATCCTTGACGATAGCTCCGCTCCTTTTCAAGAGCTTCTTTGGCCGCCGCTTCCTGTTGGCGCTTCAAAAGCTTCTGCTCTTCGGCGTTAAGCTCTTCTCGGGAGCGAGCCGGAGAGTTATTTTCAGCGGCGGCTTTTTCTATTTTTTTGGGATTAAACATAAAATTTCTTAAATTCAGTTTTCTTCCAATTTAAGTTTTTTCAAATCAACCATTTTTTGAACTTTGGAAATAACCGGATTGTAGTTAGTGTAATACAACTCAATCAACAGCTGGGTGGTCAAAACCGAAGAGCGCAATCCAATGCTGTTCAGCCCGCTGACAATTTTATCAACCCGGCTGAAAAGCTCCTGGCGGCGGCGGGAAAACTCTTTTTCTTTTAAATTAATTACCCGGAGCGGAGAAACAATGTCTTTAATCCTCCGCCAAAAACTTATTCCCCCTTTTAAGGCCGGGTCATAAGGGATGACTAAATAAAAACGCTTAGTCATAATTTCACCAAGCTCAATCAGCTGGGAAATATAATCCCGATATTCAGTAATCTGAAGCTGAAGAAGCTCGTTTTCCTGATTTTTCTCGGCCTGCTTGAGTTGCTGGAGATAATCGTCAAGATCCAAGCCCCGCGACTGGACGACTATTTGAAGAGGGAGCTCCAAAGAATTAAGAAAACTAAGATAGCCGGAAACAATCGCCTGCTGTTCGTCCTGGGACTTTAAAGCAAAATTAATGCTTGAAACAAGCAAAACCGCTCGGATAGTCCCATCCTTTAAAATAACACAGTCATCCCGAATTTCAGCAATCGGCAAATGATTTTGAGTGCTGGGAGTTTTTTTATTCGCTCGGCGGACGGTCTTTTTCTTCATTGTTTGAAGTTATTATTCTCGCCTTGATAAACGCCTCCGGTGTCAACAATTAAAGACAATTCAGACAATCTTGAGGAAGTTACCCGGGGAGCGGTTCGGTTTTGAGAACGATTCCTCTCCTGATCCTGTTCTTTTTCCCTTTTTTGAAAAACCTCTTTCCGGGAAAGACTCCGGCGCCAGACCTTAAGCTTGGGGCTTTTCAAAGTGGCCAGAAAATTAAGAATAAAATAATGAAACGACTGGCCATTTATTTTAACAAAAGCGACTACTAAAGTTATCCCTAAAACCGCCAATCCAGAAACCGCGAACAGGGAAAAATCAAACAGTTTATAAAAGATAAAAATAATCAGGCCGGCAATAATTAGTTCAATAAACTGACGGATGGTTATTGGGCCGATTACTTTGCTTTCAACTTCCAAAAATTGGGGAACGGTAATTTTATCCATACTAAAACCGAAGTGATTTATTCAACGCCATCACTGCCTGAAATTCCTCCAAAGAAAGGGTCGGCTTGCCGGCTCGACGGCGCTCGGCGATTATTTCCTCAACGCTTTTGTTTTGAGAAAGGCTTTCTTGGCCGAGCAGCCGATAAAATTTATTGACTTCACTCTTGTGCCAGGCTTCAACGCCGGCCAGCCGCTTTTGATAGGACTGTTTTTCCAAAAGATTGATTTTTTCCCTAATTTTTCCGGCTGCCTTTTCAGAATTATCGGCCAGCCGCCGGAAATCAATCAAAGTCATCCGCTCAAGTTCCTCAATCGGACCAACCAATCTTTTCTGAAATTTCAAATCATCCAAATTCGGCCGATTCCGGGAAACTTTCGGCGGCGGACCGTCTAAAGCATAGGGTTGGGGGCGAACCGGCGGCAAATTATCTTTTTTCTCCGAAGATTTTGGCTTTTTTTCGGACCGGGCAGAGCTGACCACCGGCAAACCGTCTTCTTCGCCAATTGATATTTTTGGCGGAGTCTTGGGAAGTGATTTCGGCTTCTGCCGCTCCGGCTGGCGAACCGGCGGCCGATACAGGGAAACTCCTCCGTCTTCTTTTCTTTTTTCCTCCAAAGTCTTTCGGCGAGAGCGCTTTTTTTCTTTTGGAAGAATAGCCGGCTTTTTTTTGGAACCAAAGCCTGAATCCAAAGCCCGACCGGATATTTTCTTTTCAGCCAGCTTCCGATTGATTATCTCCAACAAACGTTCAGCCAGCTCCTGATTAAAATCCAAACCTGACCGGGTAGTTTTGTTTTTTAAAACTTCAACAGTTTCCAAATCATCCCGAACGTCTTTCAGCCGGGAAACAATAATCTGGCGCAGCCGGTTGACCAACCGCTCGTCTTTTTCATTATACCCGAATCGGGAAATAATTTCATCCGCCGCCTGATAATAATCGTTAATAAAAGGGATCGGCCGGGAAGCCTTCGGCGGTTCGGGGGAAACTTTTTTCTGTTCAAGCTTTTTTTGAAACTCTTCCAATTCGGGGAAATAATCCTTCATTTTCCAGAAATGATTTTTAACCGCCGCCGCCGCCGTTCTAAAAGCTGAATCAGCTCCTAAAAAAGCAGTCAAATTCCTTTGGAAATCATCAAAACCGTCAGTCCCGGCAACCACCCGGGCAATCAGCTTAAAAACTTCTGAAATTTGAGCATCAGACAAATTCAGCTCCTTAATCCAAGGATGGCTGTCTTTTAACTCTTGAGGATTTTGAAAAATATCTTTTGTTTTAGCCATAATTTATTCATCAATTAAACCAGCTTGCTTTAAAGTTTGATATCGCGAATTTTTATTAAGATCATTTTTATCCTCAGCGGCTTCTTTTATTTTTTCAGCCAACTCCCGAGCCAAAGAAATATTGGCGTCAGGCAAAGCAAAAATTCCTTTAATAGAACTAATATCTCCATAATTGGCCAGCATTTCCAACTGTTCTTCGTTTAAATTACCTTGTTCCTGACTGCTAATTTCTTCGGCAGACAAACTTTTAACTGCCTCAGGGAAATTTTCATTAAAAGATCTAGTATTCGACCTTAAATCTGATAGATCAGCTTTAGCGCTGAAAGCGTGTTTAATCATTTTTTTAAGCTGTTCCGGATCTGATCCATCTCCTTTACCGCTTTCCTCTTTAATCGCTTCAACGATTGATTTTTGATATTTTTTGCCGGCTTGAGGGTTGGCTTTGCTTATTTTCTTGAAATCTTCAGGGCTCCAAAATTGAGAAGCCGACTGAACAAAAGAAGAATTTAAATTGTTCGGATTAATATTTTTGGAAATGGCTTCTTTTTTCCGGCCGGTCAGAGCGCCTTTCAGAAACGGTTTAAATTCATCTTTATTATCCCCAGAAATTGAACTGCTAATATCAGCTCCGCCCAGCAAAGCATTTTCAATCTTCGTAGTAATTTGCTTTTTTAATTCAGAATCATTGGTGTTTAATTCAAGATTACTTAAAGAATCAGCCAAACCTTCTTCAACGTTTTTAGCGGCTTCTTTTCCTTTATTTTTTAAGTCTTTAATGTCTTTTTCATCAAAAAGATCGGCGGCGTCCTTAACAAGAGTTTTAAGTTCTTCAGGATCGTTGACATTAGCGATGACATCTCTTTTATTCTTCTGGAAATATTTTCGTTTTTCTTCCAATTCATTTTCGCCAAACACCTCATTAAATTTGGCGTGCTTTGTGCCTTCCAAAAATTTATTCCGAAGTTCTTCGTCAACTCCTCCATCACCTTTTTTAAAAGTACTAGCGTCGACTTTTTTCCAAATTTCCTTTCGCTTCTCTTTTGACATTGAGCTATTGATTTCGCTGAGATCTTTGGCTTTTTTGGTTTGGTTAAGTAAAAATTCCGCTGTTGAATCGAAAGATTTGTCAATCTTGTCTCGGCCTTCTTCGTCAATATTTCTCATCAAATTGGAAAGATCCAAATTACCGGTAGTAACATCCGACTGAAATTGGTCTTTCTTGAGTCCATCTTCGCTATCAGTGTACATCTCAGAATGTAGAGCGAGATTTGGATTGTATTTTCTGATATTATCGTCAAAAGTCTTTTTAAGCTCCGGCGGGAGACTTTTCCTGGTGCTGTTGATAAGGTCGACATTTTCTTCCTTGTTTTTCTCGTCATCATCTCTAATTAAACCCTTCTTAACTAAAGCTTGAGTGGCGGCCAGCCGACCATAGCGATCACCGGTTTTAGAAAGCTTTCTTAACTCTGACTCGCTTTTTCCGTCAACTTTGAGAGACTTCGCCCGATTACTGATTTTTTCCTGTTCCCGCTTGGCGGTCGCTTCGCCAAGCTGAACGGTCTTTTTATTTAAAGCCGAACCAACAAAGGGCAGCGATCTGATTAACGGCATATTGGCGGCTGTCCGAGAAGTCTTTTCTCGGAAACGGTAACGGTCGTCTATTCCTCGGCCGATCGCCCCGGCTCCTTTAGCGGTTCCTTTGACGGCTCCCGTCCCTATCCGCCGGGCGGTATTCTTTAAGAAGGAAATTCCTTTTCCGGCCACTTTTGAACCGGCCGCTCCGGTCATTTGAGCCATTACCAAACTGCCGACCAAAAGACCGATAATCAATAAAAAATCAAAAAGGTCATTTGGGTCTTCCTTAACCGTCAATTTCTGACCTTTTGATTCTGACCTTTGCACAATATTATTTGTAATCTGACCACCATCAGCATCAGAACTTCTCGGCTTATTTAAATCAACCGCTCCGGCGGTAAAGGAAAGATAAAGGAAAAAAAGCATTACCGGACCGACCACGAGATTTTTGGTAAAATTATCCCACCATTGGCCGGCGTATTTCTTACCTTGGGGGAAAGTAGTCAACAAAAAAGCGGCCGGCGAAAGAATCGTCAACAGCCAAAGCATCACTATCCGGTAGACTAAAATAATTACAATACAGGCGATTACCACCAAAGCAACCACTGAAAGAATTAAAGCGAAAATCAAGGACTTAATCACCGTCCAATCGCCGAAATCATCCAAAGAAACGCCGCCTTCCTCACTCATCTTATAAAGTTCACCAAGACCCAAAGCGGCCAAAACCACTCCTTCTCCCAAGCTCTCAAGCGGCCCGGCAAAAAAATGCATCAGCAAAGTTGAAAAATCAACCATAATGCCGACAAACATTTTGGAAAAGTTGATTAAAACCGCCATCACCAGCAATTGAGTAAGCAGTTCTTTATAGTGATAAGTCTTTATCCGAAGAATCGTCGCCACCGCGATGACCATCAAGATGATAATAAAAAAATTATTACAAACATCCCGAACAATCATCCAGCCGGTTTTAACCAATTCCCGATCCAAAAGAGCCTGGTCTTCAGGATATTTTATCACCACCATTAAAACTCCAATCATTAAAGAAACCAAATAACTCATTCCAGTGGCGAGCTGATAGAGAATCCAGCCAAAAACTTCTGCTACAAAAGAAGAATCGTCTTCTTCACTTTCTTCATTCGGTGCACCACCAAAACCATACCCCCTCATCGGTGCACCACCAAAACCATACCCCCTCACCGGCTCAGCCAAACCAAAAACCCCTCCAGCCGTTATCAAAAACAGCAGGCTGAAAATAATTGTCTTTTTTATCTTCCAAGACATATATTATTTTTGAATATTGATGGTTTCAGTTTCAGTGGCTGTCTTACCCCAATTGTCCTGAATTTTTATTTCAATCGTAATTTCACACTCGGAATTATAGCAGTTGGGATTTTCCAAATTATTTATTATCTGCCAATAATCGTAAAAATGATAAAAAACAAAGGGATTTTCTAGGTGCAGCCGGTTGGCCAAATTCAGCCCGGAAGCTTTGGTTTTTATTCCATCCCCCCAGTCAACGCTATAAGAGCGTAGCGGGAGCTGATTAGAATCAACTACGGTGTTGAATGCCAGCTTATAAGTGCCTAAAGAGCCGGTTTTTTTTATTTCAATATTTTTTATGGAGGGATTTTTTCCTCCTGCCGTAATATCCCAATTTTCTCCTGATTTTTCTTGATATTCTTTGTCATCACCGGACCATTCCCAAAAACCGTAGCTCTTGGCAAAAATTTCCTGGAGCTTCTCTTTTGGTTTATTATTGCTTTTCATGTTATCCCAATAACTGACTATACATTCCTCTTCGGCCAGCGGACAGGCTAAATAATCGCCTTTAATGCCGTCTTCTGAATTCTCATCATATCCTTTAATACAGAAAGTTTTGCTTACTTCGCATTGGCCGAGAAAATTTTTATTCTTTAAAAACAAACCCAATTTATCATCCAAGTGATAGGCGGCTCCTTCCAAAATTTCAAAACTATTTGAACTAAAAATAAATTCCGCGAAATTAATCGGCGACCGAACTCCTTCTTTGGTGGTATACCAAGTCTCGGGCGAACCTCTCAAAGAAGCAATGGAGCCGAAAGGAAAATCTTTGGTTTCATAAGAATAGCTGTAAGGAGTTGATTCTGAGCCCAAATCAATTTCATAATTTCCTCCTTTAGTCACCCGGGCAGTCCAAGCTTTATTAACTCCGGTTGATCCGACTGTTTTGACAATTTGATTGCATTCTCCGGTAATTTCGCTAAAGCCGTAAGTTATTAAGCCGACCGGGAAATATTCAGCCGCGCCATCATCACCATCTCCAACAACTGTCATCACCTGAATTTTGTCAATCGGCTGATCAGTTAAAG
>CAZSPT010000030.1:0-9743 GCA_964608895.1 uncultured Gammaproteobacteria bacterium
ACTGTTTTTTGTTTGATGATGATTTTGGTTTTTCTCGCTTTGGTCTGCTGGAAAAATCCCCGGGCGGTAATTCTTCTCTGGCTTGCCTGTCTGCTACTGGGTGTTTGGCGATTTCAAATCAATCTTCCCGACTGCGACCGATTGGATCGTGTTTGCCATTATCACGGTCAGTTGAGGGAATTTTCCGGTCGAGTGGTAAAGGTTAACCGTCGGATTGACGGTCAGAAACTGACGGTTGAAACTAAAGAGTTGATTGTTGACGGAGGTTTTCGTTCGGTTGTCGGTCGGGTTTTGGTCTCGACCCGGCTCTATCCCCGCCGAAGCTATGGCGACAAATTGAGAATCTCCTGCGAATTAAAAGAACCGGAAAATTTTTCCGGTTTTAATTATCAAAAGTATCTTGCCCGCTACGGCATACAGACTATTTGTTATTTCGGAAAAATAAAACAAGATTCCGGACTGGCGGTTAGTGGCTGGGAAAGAGTTAAAGAAGTATTCTGGACGGCAATTTATCGGGTGAAGGAAAATTTGATTATCGGTTTAGACAGATCAATGGCCGAACCTCAAGCTTCAGTGCTTCAAGCAATGGTTCTCGGCAACCGCCACCAACTACCCGAAGTTTGGCGGGAAAAATTTTCCAATACCGGAATCAGTCATATTATTGCGATTTCCGGGATGCATATCGCCGTCATTACTGTTGTTTTGACCGGTTTGGCGGTTGGTTTGGGAATTTCCCGGCCAAAGGCATTTTGGCCGGTGATGGCGGTTTTAGCCGGTTACATTTTACTAATTGGAGCGCCGGCTTCGGCGGTTCGGGCCGGTTTGATGGCCGGTTTAGCTCTTTTAGCCCAAAAAATTGGCCGGGGACGGGCGGCGATCAACGCTTTGCTTTTGGCGGCCGTCGCGATGCTCTTGGTTAATCCTCAACTGCTTTTGGGAGGCATTGGTTTTCAGCTTTCTTTTGCCGCTGTTTTGGGAATTATTTACCTTGGTCCGATTTTTAAAAAATATTTTACCCGGCTGCCCGGCCGGGCAGTTAAAGAAATAGCCGCGGCAACTTTAGCGGCTCAATTAATGACTCTGCCTTTAATTGTTTTTTATTTTCAAAAAATTTCTTTGGTTGCTTTGGCGGCTAATTTAATGATTCTGCCGCTGCTGCCGTTCTTGGTTGTTCTGGGATTTTTGACGGCCTTAATCGGAGCTTTCTGCCCTGTTTTCGGCCGGTTATTCGGTTATCTTCCCTGGCTGGGTCTAAGTTATGTTTTGACGGTCGTTAACGGACTTAACTTGCTGCCATTCAGCCATTTTGAATTTTCCGGTTTTGGCGAGGCGGTTTTAATTTTTTCCTACGGGCTTATCGCCTGGTGGATTTATTCTCAACAGCCGAAACATTTCAATTTTTTTTAATGATTTTTATTATGGCCGCGGTTTGGAAAAAAATAATTGCTCTTTTTTTAGTTATTTCGCTCGGATTAACGGGTTTTTTTCTATTCAATCAAACTAATCGGACTTCAGAAGAATTAATTGTTCGTTTTTTGGATGTCGGCCAGGGAGATTCTATTCTGATTCAAACCCCGGCTGGTGACGATATTTTAATTGACGGCGGTTCGGATAATCTCGCCGCTAAGAAAGTCGGCTATTATCTCCCGATCAACGACCGGAAAATTGAGCTGATGATTTTAAGTCATCCCCATTCTGATCACGTTGCCGGTTTAATTGAGATAATTAGGCGTTATCAAGTGGCGAAAATTTTAACCACTGGAGCGGTTTATAACAGTATTGAATATCGGATTTGGCGGGAGCTTGTTGAAAAAGAGAAGATTTTGGTTGAAATTATTGATTCGCCCGGGAAGCTGGCTCTGGCCGGCGGAACGGTTTTGGAAATTGTCTCTCCAAAGGAAAGTTTGGCCGGCCGCCGAGTCAAAAATTTAAATAACGCTTCAATAGTGATTCGCCTGGAGTGTTTTGAAAAGTCAATTTTGTTCACCGGCGATTATGAACAAGAAGAAGAATTGGCTATTGCTCCGGTTGAAATTTACAAAGTCGGCCATCACGGAGCTGACAACGCCAATTCCCGGATTTTTTTGGAAAAAATTTCTCCTGATTATGCGGTTATTTCAGTCGGAGAAGATAATAATTTTGGCCATCCAAATTATCGGGTAATCAGAAATTTGAAAAAACTCGGAGCTCAAGTTTTCCGAACCGACCACCAAGGAGATATTATTTTTTCAATCAGTCAGGAAGGAATTGAGCTGGTGGATGATTCTGGCTTGCTAGATTGGAGTTTTTAATTTATACTAAAAATAATCTTAAATTGGATAAAATTATGGCTGAAGAAAAAATCCCTAAAAAAAAGTCTAAATCAAAAATTCTCCTAATTGAAGATGATCCAATGATTGTTGAGATGTATAAGATGAGACTGGAGGAAGAAGGCTATCAAGTGTTGGTAACTGAAAAAGGCAGTGAAGCGATTGAATTGGCCAAAAATGAAAAGCCGATTTTGATTATTTTGGACATTATTCTTCCGGAAACCGATGGTTTTAGTATTCTTGAAAATTTTAAGCGGGAATTTCAGATTAAAAATATTCCGGTTTTGGTTTTGACTAATCTTGGCCAGGAATCAGATAAATTTAAAGGGATTCAGCGGGGAGCTGATAAATATTTCGTTAAATCTCGCCATACTCCGGCTGAAGTGGTTGCCGAGGTTCGCAAGTTGATTCACCAGACCCGAGACGTTAAATAATTTTGTGATTATGGCTCTAAAGCTTGAAAAAACTTTGGTTATTATTAAGCCAGACGCCCTTCAAAGAAATCTTTTGGCTGAAATTATCGGTCGGTTTGAGCGGAAAGGGCTGAAAATTATTGGTTTAAAAATGATGGAGCTGGGAGATGTTCTGCTTGACGAACATTACGCCCATCATCAAGAAAAGCCTTTTTTTCAAGACTTGAAAGATTTTATGAAAAGTTCGCCGGTGGTGACAATTGTTTTGGAAGGAATTGACGCGGTTAAGGCGGTTCGGCTGATTGTCGGTCCGACCAGCGGTCGAGAGGCAGATGCCGGCAGTATTCGGGGAGATCTTGGAATGAGCACCCAGACCAATTTAGTTCATGCTTCGGATTCTTCAGAGACTGCTGAAAAGGAGATTAATCGGTTTTTTTCTCAAGCCGAGCTTTTTCAATATCAGAAAGTTGATTTCAATTTTATTTACGGCCGTGAAGAGCGGAATGAGCTGGAATAGCGGCAAAATATTTAAAAAAATTCAGAGCAGGAGATAAAAAGTAAAAAAGCAAGGATGATAAAATAAGCGGTTGAGCCGCTTATTTTGATTTAGTCTGTTTTTTTAAACAGCTGGTGCAGATTTTAACTCTCCGGCCGTCCAGCTTCCGAGTCTTTAGATTTATTTTCTGTTCTCGCTTAGTCCGCTGGTTGGAGTGGCTTACCGCGTAGCCTCGGGCGGTGCTCCGGCCGCAGAATTGACAGGTTCTTGCCATATTTTTTCAGTAATTGATGACATCACCGAGTATAACAGAAAATTTTTTTTTAGTCAATTTTTGTCAACAGCCGGAAAAGCTTTGACTCTTGTAGAAATATCAGATTGTGTTATAATTTCTTCAGAGGAATTTTTTTTATGCCTTTTAATTGGTTGATAGAAAATCCGCTTTTTTTTCTCGCCTGGGTAGCCGCTATCCTGGTTGCTTTGACTATTCATGAGTTTTCCCACGCGGCCGCGGCAAAATATTTTGGCGATTCAACCGCCGAGGCGATGGGCCGGCTCACTTTAAATCCTTTAGTTCATATTGATCCGCTTGGCTTCATAATGCTGTTGTTTGTCGGTTTTGGCTGGGCCCGTCCGGTTCCGATTAATTTAAATAATCTTCGGAATCAAAGAGTCGCTCAAGCGGTTGTTTCAATTTCCGGCCCGGCGGCCAACTTGATTGGGATTGTTGTTTTTGGCTTTCTTCATAAAATTCTTATCCCTTATCTCGGCGGAGCCAATCTTTTGACGAATTTTCTTTTTATGGCGGTGTTGGTTAATGCGATTTTAATGCTTTTTAATTTAATTCCAATTCCTCCGCTGGACGGTTCAAAAGTTCTTTTCAGTCTTCTGCCGGACAAATTTGAGGAGTTTAAATACAAACTTTCGGTCAACGGCCCTTGGATTTTGCTCGGGCTGATTCTGGCCGACAGTTTTTTAAATATCGGAATTTTTAGTTTTTTGTTTCGAGGAATCTTGACAGTTTTGAAAAGAATTATTTCCTAAAACTTGACTTTTTTGATTTTTTTTTCTAAAATTTCAAGGTATTTTTAAATAATCATTTTTAGATATGCCGACAATTAATCAGTTAATCAAGAAAGGCCGGGAAAGAAAGACGGCCAAATCAAAAACGCCCGATCTCCAGCTCACTTTGGACAGCCTTCATCGCCGGCGAAAAACAATGCCAAAAGGCAGTCCTTTCAAAAAAGGAGTTTGCCTCCAGGTTAGGACGACTACTCCGAAAAAACCAAACTCGGCTCTTCGGAAGATTGCCCGAGTCCGATTGTCCAACGGGCAGGAAGTAACCGCCTATATTCCGGGAATCGGTCATAATCTTCAAGAACATTCAATTGTTTTGATTCGGGGCGGTCGGGTAAAGGATTTGCCCGGAGTTCGCTATCATGTTGTTCGGGGGGTTTACGACACCGCCGGTATGGAAGGCCGTAAGCGGAGCCGAAGCCTTTACGGAACCAAAAAAGAAAAGACGACCAAGAAGTAATTAATCAGTTTTATGCGCGGAAAATCAGCTTCTAAAAGAACAATTCAACCTGATTCAAAATATCACCGGGAAGATCTCGCCAAATTCATCAATTATATTATGAGGCGGGGTAAAAAATCAGTTGCCGAGAAAGCAGTTTATAACTGTTTTGATTTGATTTCCGAAAAAACCAAGCAAGACCCTTTGGAAATTTTTGACCGGGCGATTAAAAATGTCGCTCCAACTGTTGAAGTTCGCAGTCGCCGGATCGGCGGAGCCAATTATCAGATTCCTATTGCTGTCCGGCCGGACCGGAGTTTTACTTTGGCGGCCCGCTGGATTATTGGCGCCGCTCAATCTCGAAAAGGAAAGATGTCAGCCCGTCTGGCCGAGGAAATTATCGGAGCCGCTGAAAATGAAGGAACGGCGATTAAAAAGAAGCAGGATGTTTATAAAATGGCCGAAGCTAATCGGGCTTTTGCTCATTTCGGCCGTTAGAATCCGCTAAAATAAAGCTTGACTGCTTAATAAGTCAAAGCTTTTTTAATAACCTGTAAATTTTTTTATGCCAAGAAAGCAACCTTTGGAAAAAATTAGAAATATTGGAATTATCGCTCATATTGACGCTGGTAAGACAACCGTCACTGAACGGGTTCTTTTTTACACCGGGAAAAAACATAAGCTCGGCGAAGTTCATGAAGGCCAGGCGGAAATGGATTGGATGAAGCAGGAAAAAGAGCGGGGAATTACAATTACCTCGGCAGCGACTACTTGTTATTGGCCGGCCGCTGATTGGCTTGGCGGGGATGAAGCTCAAATAAACATTATTGACACTCCCGGCCACGTTGATTTCACCGCCGAAGTTGAACGAGCTTTGCGGGTTCTTGATGGCGGAGTGATTGTTTTTGACGGAGTCGCTGGAGTTGAGCCCCAATCTGAAACAGTTTGGCGGCAGTCGGAAAAATATCGGGTTCCAAAGATAGGCTTTATCAATAAGATGGACCGAACCGGCGCCGATTTTTTCTATGATCTCAAGACGGTTCATCAGCGATTAACTCCGAACGCCCATCCAATTCAATTGCCGATCGGTTCAGCTGAAACCTTTAAAGGAATTATTGACCTCTTGGAAATGAAGGCCCGAATTTATTCAGATGATCTTGGAATTAAGTGGGAGAATGTTGAAATTCCCGAAGAAGAAAAAGCCCAGGCTGAAAAATATCGGGCCTCTTTAATTGAGGCGATTGTTGAAAACGATGAAGCTCTAATGGAAAAATATCTTGCTGGCGAGGAAATTTCAGTTTCTGAACTTAAAAAAATTCTTAGGCGGGCGACGATTGAAAACAAAATCATTCCGATTCTTTGCGGCAGCGCCTTGAAAAATAAAGGAGTCCAATTTCTTTTAAACGCCATTGTTGAATTTTTGCCTTCTCCTTTGGAAGTTTCTCCGCCGCTCGGCCACCATCCCGACGATGAGTCCCAGGAAGTCAAAGTGACGATTGACGATCAATCTCCTTTGGCTGGTTTGGCTTTTAAGGTGGCGAGCGATTCTTATGTCGGGAAGCTGATTTTTTTTCGAGTTTATGGCGGAGTTTTGAAATCCGGCTCTTATATTATCAACAATTCTAACAGTCAAAAAGAACGAGTTGGTCGGATTTTAAGGATGCACGCTAATTCTCGGGAAGAAGTTTCCGAAGTTTATGCCGGAGATATCGCAGCGATTGTCGGTTTAAAAGACGTCACTACCGGCGATACCCTTTCCGACCCTGATTTTAAAATTTCTTTAGAGAAGATAGTTTTTCCGGAACCAGTGATTGATATTGCTGTTGAGCCGAAAAGCAAAACTGATCAAGAAAAGATGGGTTTGGCTCTCGCTCGGTTGGCTGAAGAAGACCCGACTTTTCGGGTTAAAACCGACGAGGAAACAATGCAGACGATTATTTCCGGAATGGGCGAGCTTCATTTAAATATTATTATTGACCGGATGAAAGAGGAGTTTAAAGTTGAAGCCAATATCGGAGCTCCTCAGGTCGCTTATCGCGAAACAATTAAGGGTACGGCTGAAGCTGAAGGAAAATATATTCGGCAGTCCGGTGGTCGGGGTCAATACGGTCATTGCTGGCTGAGAGTTGAACATTTGCCGCTGGACGAGGAAAAAGAATTTGAATTTGTCGACAAAATTAAAGGCGGAGTTATCCCGAAAGAATTTATTAAGCCGATTGAAAAAGGTATTCGGGAAGCAATGGAGCGGGGAATCATCGCCGGTTATCCGATTATCAATGTTAAAGCGACTATTTATGACGGTTCTTATCACGAAGTTGACTCTTCAGAGGCGGCTTTCAAAATCGCCGGATCAATTGCTTTTCAAGAGGCGGTTAAAAAAGCCGAGCCGGTTATTCTGGAGCCGATTATGAAAATGGAGGTGGTTGTTCCTGAACATTTTATGGGTGATGTTGTTGGAGATTTGAATTCCCGCCGGGCTTTGGTCGGGAAATTGGAAGATCGGGGCGAAGGAGCGGCTAAAGTAAAAGTTGTTTCCGCTGAAGTTCCTTTGGCTGAAATTTTTGGCTATACAACAACTTTACGATCAATGACCCAGGGCCGGGCATCATCTTCAATGGAATTTTTAAAATATCAGGAAGTCCCCAAAAATATTGAAGAAAAAATTAAAGGCGGCCAAGAAGAAAAAAAATAGATCATTAAGGTTTTTAAAATTAAATATGGATCAGTTGAGAAAAATCATTAGCCTTATCAAAAAAACTGGAGATAGAGTGGTTGTTTTGGATGAAAAAAGCGAATCAGGATATGTTGTTATGACTATTTCCGAGTATGAAAAGCTTATTTTAGGGCAATCAGGAGTTCAAGGCTTGACAGAGGATGAACTTTTGGCTAAAATAAACCGTGATATAGCTATTTGGAAGGATTTTCAAGAAAAGAGCCAGTTGCCGATTGATCAGTATGATTTTGCTCAAGATTTGGGAAATTTTGGTGAAATTTACCCAAAAAATGAAGATTTTTTTGAAGAAAACAATCAAAAAAATAAAGAAAATGACGAGGATCAATATTATTTTGAGCCGATTGAACAGGCAGAATAAGTGGAGTAATTGTGGATAGATATTTGCCAAATTAAGAAATTGTGTTATAATAAAATAGTTTCTTAAATAAAGAATTAATAAGAAAAATAAGTTTGAGATCTGGATAAAACCCGTTGTGAAGACGGGGATCTCAACAAAAAGGTTATTTTAAAATGGTTGAACAATTTGAAAGAAACAAACCCCATATTAATGTGGGCACAATTGGCCATGTTGACCATGGCAAAACTACTTTGACCGCGGCAATTCTAAAGGTTTTGGCGGCTAAAGGGTTAACCGCTCAAGACAAGACTGTTGAGCAGATTGACGCGGCTCCGGAGGAAAAAGAGCGGGGAATCACCATCGCGACCGCTCATGTTGAGTATGAGACTGAAAAAAAGCATTATGCTCACGTTGATTGTCCTGGCCACGCCGATTATATTAAAAATATGGTTACCGGAGCGGCTCAAATGGATGGAGCGATTTTAGTAGTTGCCGCGACTGACGGTCCAATGCCTCAGACCCGGGAGCATCTTTTGCTGGCCCGACAGGTTGGAGTTCCGTCAATTGTTGTTTTTATCAATAAAGTTGACCAAGTGGAAGATTCTTCCTTAATTTCACTGGTTGAAGAAGAAGTTCGGGATTTGCTTAAAAAATACGAGTTTGACGGCGATAATACTCCGATTATTCAAGGTTCTGCCTTAAAGGCTTTGGAAAATCCAGAAGGGCCGGACGCTGAACCGATTGCTAAATTAATTGAAGCTCTGGATGATTACATTCCAGAACCTGAACGGGCGGTTGACCAGGATTTTCTAATGCCGATTGAGGATATTTTCTCTATTGCTGGCCGGGGAACAGTCGTGACCGGCAGGATTGAACGGGGAGTTGTTAAACTGAACGATGAAGTTGAAATTGTCGGTCTTCAGGATACTCAAAAAACAATTGTCACCGGAATTGAAATGTTTAACAAGTCTTTGGACGAGGGCCGAGCCGGAGACAACGCCGGAATTCTTATCCGAGGAACCAGGAAAGATCAAGTGGAGCGGGGTCAGGTTTTGGCTAAGCCGGGTTCAATTACTCCTCATACTGAATTTGAAGCTGAAGTCTACATTTTAAGCAAAGAAGAGGGTGGACGCCACAAGCCCTTTTTCAAAGGTTATAAACCTCAATTTTACATCAGAACAACTGATGTTACCGGAGAAATTGAGCTTCCTGAAGGCACTGAAATGGTTACTCCGGGCGAAACTGTCAATTTGACGATTAAGCTGGCCAAGCCGATTGCTATGGAAGACAAGATGAAGTTCGCGATTCGAGAAGGCGGACACACTGTCGGCGCCGGTGTCGTCACTAAAATATTGAAATAAGTGGAGAGATAATTAAACTGGAGACGAGGTGTTAAAAAGTTCAGACAGTAAAGAACCTTGCCTCGTCTCTAAGTTTGTTGTTTAGATTTAACATTGCTTCAATGGCTGAACAAGCGAGTGAATCTCAAAAATCAGAATCAACCCATCAGCGAATTCGGGTGAAGATAAAGGCCTATGACCACAAGATTATTGATGATTCGGTTAAAAAAATTGTTGAAGTCTGCCGGCGGTTTGAAGCCAAAGTCCTTGGACCGATTCCTTTGCCGACCGAGAAGAAAAAGTATACTGTCAATCGGGCGACTTTTGTCCACAAAGACAGCCGAGACCAGTTTGAAACCAGAGTTCATAAAAGAATGCTTGATATTTTTGACCCTAACGACAAAACAGTTGACGCTTTAATGAATTTGAATTTGCCGGCCGGAGTCAATATTGAAATTAAAATGTAGGTTTGTTTTTTAAAAATTGGATTTTAAGGTGAAGTCAAAGAAAGTTCCCGGAGCGGATGGCGGCCGACGGCGGGAAAACCTTTGACAGCAGCCTTGAGTCAATTATAGGAGTTTAATTCCAAAAAATATCT
>CAZSPT010000031.1:0-9599 GCA_964608895.1 uncultured Gammaproteobacteria bacterium
TGTTTAAAATGGTCAAAAAATTTACCAAAACCAAAGAAAATTTTGTCTGTGGCCGTTGCGGCCGGACAGTCAAGGGCGACGGCTATACCAACCATTGTCCGTTTTGTCTTTGGTCTTGCCATCGGGATGTCAATCCCGGAGACCGTCAGGAAGAATGCGGCGGCTTAATGGAGCCGGTTGACATTTATCTCCGGAATCAGGATTGGATTATTATCCACCACTGTCGGCGTTGCGGTTGGAAGAGCAAGAACAAAATTAGACCAGAGGATGATTTTGACGAAGTAGTCCGGCTTGAGAAAAAGATTAACGAAAAAAAAGTGAAAGAATAAATCCCGCTTTCCGAAGAAAACGGGATTTTTGTTTTAGAATAGCCAGTTGAAGCTCAAACCGGCGGTGATTGTTTCAGCCTCCATTGTTCCGCCGGGCATCAGACTGTCTCCAAAGCCGTAGATGATTTCGGCGTTGATTGTCCGATTGTTTCGGCAGTGGCTTAAACCCAGGGAAACATCCCAGCCGGTGGCGTCGGGAGTCAGTTGATTTATCCGCTCCGGCGGGATTGCCGCTGTTTGATAGCCGATTCCGGCGTTGAGATGCCAATTTTCCTTTAACTGGCGGCGGCCTCCGAAATGAAGACTGTAATTGTCCCGCCAGTTTAGGATTTTGGTTTTTCTCAAAGGAAGGTTTTTGAAGTCAAGGACGATTTTTTCGGCTGTTTTGGAATAGCCATACCAATGGGCGGAAAATCCCAGCTGCAGCCGAGAGGATACTTGATAGCTAAGATTCATTCCCAGCCTGGGCGGGAAAGTGAATTCGCTTTCAAAATCGTCCCGGAACGACAACAGTCCCAACGGTCCGCTGATTTTAGTGTCTCCCGAAAGGTAGTTTTTGCTTTCGGTGAGATAGGCGAAGTTGAGATTGAGTTTTTCGTTCGGACGATATTGAAGTCCGACGATCGCTCCCAGTCCCCAGCCATCGGCCTCACTGTCTGTTTTAATCGGAAGGTATACTTCCCGGACATCAAAAGGCGCCAGGTATTTGAACATACAGTAGCCGAGGTTCAGCCCGACTCCCAGACTGAGCTTTTCGGAAATTCGGAAAGCCGCCGCCGGAGTGATGTTCGTTTCAGTGATTAAAGTCTCGCTTTCAAAGATTCCTTTAAGCGGAGCTGATTCAAACTTCGCTCCCAGGCCGTAGGGAGTGGTAACGCCGATTCCAAGAGAAAGCTCCTGGTTGATTGGCCAGACTGCTCCGGCCATCGGCAGGGGATAAAAAACTCCTCCTTCTGATTCCTGGGAGCCAAGCCGATTTTTAATAACAAATTTCGGCCAGATTGCTTCGGCGGTGAGGTCAAAGAATCTTTCCTGAAAATCAACAAGTCCGGCCGGATTATAACAGAACAAAGAGGTATCGTCAGCGATCGTTCCGCTGGTTCCTCCGTGCCGAGCTCCCATTCCTCCAATTCGGTTAAGGCCGCCGGCAAAAGCCAGCCCAACCGATAAAACGCCTATAATCGTTATAAAAAGAACTTTCTTGCTCATCATTCTCTCCTTTTTTCTTGCTTTTTTCAGCCCTTTATCTGAAACATTATCTTAGCATTTTGTTGTTTTTTTGTCAAATATTTGACAATTTTGGAAAAAATTGATATATTCTTGGCAGATGTAGTACTTTAAAAACAAAAAAAAGAAAAAAGGAGAGAATATCATGAAAAGATATGATAAACTGAATACATCAGTAATTTCTGAAGTCGAAGTTGCCATTATTCCTGAAGTGTCTAAAGTTGAAATTTTACCTGTTTCCGCAAAAAATCAGCCTATTAAATTACCGGTTTTTGAAAAGAAACGTTGGCTGTATGTTTTAACTTTACCAATTTCCTGGTTATTAACTTTGTATGTGATGGTAAAGAAAGGTATTTGTAAATTCTTTCATGTTCCTGGTTTATTTACAAATACTCTATGGTTTGATGGTTTAGGTTCTTCTAATAGAGAGATTAAAGATGGAGCGGCTTCATGGAAAGCACTTAACATAATCTACAATCATCGTTTCAATGAATCGATATTAAATATTGTAGATGATTTCTGGATCGGTATGATTAATGCTCAAGCGGTTCGTAATCGTTATAAGTTAGTTAAGCAGGAAGTTAGGAGGGCTATCTTGCAATTTAACGATTATAAAGAGGTTAGACTAGTATCTTTAGCCTGTGGTTCCGCTCAAGCAGTAATTGAAATTATGGCAGAATTTAAAGATGAAGGGATTTTGGTAAGGACAATTTTAGTGGATATTGACCAAAATGCGTTAGATTATGCGAGTAATCTGGCGGAACAAAATGGTGTAACTGGTCAAATTATCACTATCAAGGCTAGCGTATCAGAGATCGATAGTATCGCCTCTGATTTTAAGCCACAAGTAATTGAGATGCTCGGACTTTTAGATTATATTCCACGCGAAAAGGCTATAAAATTAGCCAGAAAAATCTATGAGTCTTTGGAAATAAAAGGTATTTTTCTTACCTGTAATATCGCTCCTAACATAGAGAGATATTTTCTAACTTGGGTAATTGATTGGCCGATGATCTATCGTAAACCTTCAGATCTAGTGGAAATTATCCATAAAGCTGGTTTCAGCGATTTCAGGATTATTTATGAGCCTCTTAAAGTTCATGGACTAGTAGTGGCTACAAAAATATAATGCAAAGACCCGGAAAAAATGTTATAATATCAATAACTTAACATTAATTCCGGGTTTATTTAATTATATGAGTTTTTATGCTATATCAGCTTTAGTTAATTTTATCACAAGTGTCACACTTGGTTTTTTTGTAATATATAAAAGTAGAAATTCTAAAAATTTTAGTTTTTTTATTTTTAGTCTTTTTGTCGGTTTTTGGAGTATTGCTTATTTTTTGTGGCAAATTTCTGATACATATTACGTTGCATTATTTTGGGTTAAGATATTAATATCTTTTGCTGTTTTTATTCCTGTTGCTTATTTACATTTTGTTTATGCTTTAATAGAAATTTTAAAAAGAAGGAAATTTTTTTTAATTTTTAGTTATTTTCTATTTTCTTTTTTTCTTTTGGCAAATTTCACACCTTATTTTGTCAGTCATGTTGAACCTTTATTGAATTTTAAATTTTGGCCTATTGCCGGATCCGTTTATAGTATATTTTTAATTATTTGGTTTTTTTATGTTTTTTATTCCTCTTATCTTCTGATAGATAAATATAGGAAATCGGTAGGATTAATAAAAATTCAGATTAAATATGTGATTATTGGAATGATTATAGGTTTTACCGGCGGAGCAACGAATTATTTATTGTGGTATAAAATACCTATTCCACCATTTGGTAATATTTTAGTTTCTGTCTATGTTGGTTCAATAGCTTACGCCATTCTCCGTTACCGCCTCATGGATATTAGGATTGTTGTCCGGAAGATTTTTATTTATTTTGGGATGGGGGTGTTTGTTTACGGAGCTTTCTATTTTTTAATTTGGTTCTATAATAAAATTTTCGGCGGAGTCTCCAACATCGCCGCCTATTCCGTTGGTTTGATTGTTGCTCCGGCGTTTATTTTGGCTTTTTACGGTCTTGATAAATGGCTTCGGGTTTTTGCCAACAAGTATTTATTTGTTTCTTTATATAACTATCAGGAGACCATTAACAAGTTAACTGAAGAGCTTAACTATTACATCAATTTAAACAAGATTATTGATTTAATTGTTGATACGATTAAAAAAACAATGCAGTTGGAGCGGGCCGGAGTTCTTTTAGTTGACCCTGAAACCAAACCGGTTCGTTATAAAATTTCCAAAGTCGTCGGATTTAATCGTCAAAATGGAATTGGTTTGGTTCAGGATGGGTTTTTAACTAAACATTTGAAGAAAAGCCAGAAGCTTCTTGTCCGAGATGAACTTTTAATGTTTGCTCGGGACGCGCGGTCAGTTCGGGAAAAGAATAATTTTCAGAAACTTCATAAAAAAATGGAGAAGATTGAGGCCTCGCTCTGCTTGCCGCTTTTAAGCAGTAATAAGCTTATCGGAGTCATTGTTCTGGGTTCCAAAATTTCCGGCGACGCTTATACCAAAGAAGACCTTGAGCTTTTGAATGTTTTATCCAAACAGGCCGGTATTGCCATTGAAAATGCCATCATGTATCAAAAAGTCCAAAGTTTTTCTGAAACTTTGGAAGAGAAGGTTGACGAGCAAACCAAAGAGCTTCAATCGGCTAATAAGGAATTAAAAAGATTGGATGAAGCCAAATCTGAATTTTTGTCAATTGCCTCCCACCAGCTCCGGACTCCTTTAACGGTTATCAAAGGATATGTTTCAATGATGCTTGAAGGGAGTTTTGGCCGGATCCCCAAGGTTGTCCGGGGGAATTTGAAGAAAGTTTTTATTTCAACTGAACGACTGGTTAATTTAGTTGAGAATCTTCTGGATATTTCCCGGATTGAAGCCGGCCGGTTGGAATTTGACATTCAGCCGGTTGACTTGGCGGAAATTTCAAAGTTTTTAATTGATGATTTTCACCGGAAGGCGAAAGAGAAAAATTTGAAGCTTGAATTCCACGCTGAAAAAAATCTTCCGAAAGCCAAGACTGACCCTGACCAAATCAAAGAAGTTATTTCCAATTTTATTGACAACGCTATCAAATACACTGAGCAAGGGAAGATAACAGTGAGTCTTCATCAGGAAAGCCGTTCGGTCGTCTTTAGCTGTCAGGACACCGGCCGGGGAATTTCTCCCGAAGATCTTTCCCGACTGTTTAACAAATTTACCCGAGGTCAGGGAATGATGAAGGTTCATACCGAAGGAGTTGGCCTTGGTTTGTATTTTGCTCGGGTTTTAATTGAAAATATGGGCGGTCGGATCTGGGCTGAAAGTCCGGGCAAAAACAAAGGAAGCAAATTTTCTTTCAGTTTGCCGCTGGCCGACAAGCGCCAAGCGAAAAAAGTCCGGGAATAGCTATTTCTTTTCGGCAATTTCTTTTTCCAGTCTGGCGCTGAATTGAGAAAGTTTTTCCGGTCCAAGGTCGCCTTGCCCTCTTTTTCTGACTGCTACTGACTGGCGGTCTTTTTCTTTTTCTCCAACAATCAGGAGATAAGGTATTTTTTCTTTTTCGCCGTTTCGGATTTTTTTGCTCAAAGTTTCGTCAGTTTCGTCCAGCTCAATTCGGAATTCCCGCTCTTCAAGTTTGTTTCTGACTGTTTCGGCGTAATCCAGAAATTTTTCCGAGATTGGAATAATTTTCGCCTGAACCGGCGCCAACCAGGCCGGAAAAGCTCCGGCGGTGTGTTCAATATAGACGCCGAGGAATCTTTCCAAGGCGCCGAGAAGGGCCCGGTGAATCATAAAAGGCTGTTCTTCTTTTCCTTCGGTGTTAATATAGGACATTTTGAATCGGGCCGGCAGATTAAAGTCAAATTGAATTGTTGAAAGCTGCCATTTCCGGCCGATGGCGTCTTTAATTTTGAAATCTATTTTCGGGCCGTAGAAGACCGCTCCGCCGATATCATATTGAAAATCTTTGAAGCCGGCTTTGGTAATTGCTTTTTTCAGGGTTTCTTCGGCTTTTTCCCAATCGCGGTCCGCACCGATGAATTTTTCTTTGCTTTTCGGGTCTCGGACGCTCAAATCAACCTGAAAATCTTTGAAACCGAAAGTTTTCAACATATAGAGAGTGAGCTCCAGAGCTTTTACAACTTCTTGTTCAAGCTGATCAGGAGTGCAGATGATATGAGCGTCGTCTTGGGTGAAGCCGCGGCAGCGGGTTAGGCCGTGGAGGGTGCCGGAACGTTCATAGCGATAAACCGTTCCCATTTCGGTCCAGCGGAGCGGCAATTCTCGGTAGGAGCGTTTTTTGCTTTTGTAGAGCTGGACGTGGAAAGGGCAGTTCATTGGCTTGAGCCGGTATTTTTCGCCTTCAATTGAGAAATAAGGATAAATATTTTCTTTGAAAAAATCAGAATGGCCGGAATGGCGCCAGAGTTTTTCCGAAGCGATATGGGGAGTTGAAACAAGTTGGTAGCCTTTTTTCAAATAAGTGTTCAAAGCAAAATTAATTATTTCCCAGCGGAGCCGGGCTCCTTTTGGAAGATAAAGAGGCAGGCCGCTTCCGACTTCTTCGTCAAGAATAAAAAGTTCAAGCTCGGTTCCAATTTTGCGGTGGTCCCGCTTTTGGGCTTCTTTTCTTAGTTCAAGGTATTTTTTAAGTTCTTTGGCGGTTTCAAAAGCGGTTCCGTAAATTCGCTGGAGCATTTTGTTGTTTTCGTCCCCCCGCCAATAAGCGCCGGCAATTGATAGAAGTTTGAAATGCCCGAGTTCTTTCAGGGAAGAGACGTGAGGCCCTTGGCAGAGATCTTCAAAATCCCCCAACTTGTAGAAGGTTACCTTTTTTTCTCCTTGTTTTTTTAATTCTTTGATTAATTCCTGTTTGTAGGGTTGGCCGGTCGTTTTTTTTAAAGCTTGGGCGATTGTCAGTTCGGTTTTTTCAAACTTAATGTCTTGTTTCAGGAGTTCAGTCATTTTTTTCTCAATTTTTTCAAGATCTTCCGGAGCAAAAGTTTGCCTCCCCAAGTCAAAATCGTAATAAAAGCCGTCTTCAATCGTCGGACCGATGGCGAATTTTACTTTTGGCCCGAACAGCTCTTTAATCGCCCGGGCCATTAAATGAGCGGTTGAGTGGCGGATTTTTTCCAGTTGGTTGTTTTTTTCAGCCATATTTTTTGATTATTTTAAATTAATTAAAAAAACTCGTCCCAGTTATATAGAAAAATATAATTCTTGGGACGAGATTTTTCAAAACCCCGCGGTTCCACCCAATTTCCTTCCCGCCAATAAAGACGGAATTAGGCGCTTGTTTTGGTTAAAATTAGGGCAATTCTCGCGATACTGCCACCTGCTTTTCAAACAGGCAAACGGTTGGTGGCCGTTTCAATCTTTGCCGTTATTATAGTTTTTTTTCGGAAAATAATCAACTATTGACAAAAAAATATTTATATGTTAAATTAAAAAATCCGAGAACTCGGGAAATTTTTACTGTTTCAACTCCTCGCGGCCAGGTGGAGTTTGAGATGTACACTTCCCGGAAGCGGGAGCGTTGGCCGAAAATTCTGGTCGAGCACAAGGGACGCCACGCTTTTGAGTTGCGGAATATAGCCGACATTTGGATGACTCTGGAGGATGTTTTCGCCTCCGGCAATATCCAGGGGTTTATCAGGCTTGATTTCTGCACTTTGACCGCCGACCGCCGAGGATTTGAATGGGACGATGATTTTGATAGTTTTTTTTCGGCTTTGGAGGAATTTTGTCAGGAATACGGCCGGCCGTTTCTTGAAGATATTCAGGATGTCACCAGGCAGGAGCGCTGGAGTGAAATCGCCCGGGAAGTCATTGGGCAAGCCGAGGACATTTTTAAGGGCGATCCTTCTTTGCTTCCTTCCGGCTTATCCGGACTGGTCAGCAAAGGCCACAGCGGAGTTGAAGATACGAATGAGACCAGCCACCAGACCCGGGAAAAAATCCAGGATTCTAAAAAGCCGAAAAAACTGACTCTTGGCGAGGCTAAGAAGCATCGTAAAAAACTTCGCCATCATTCAGTCGGTTCCGGCCGTCAAGGCACCCCTCGTCGCCGGCTTAAAGGAGAGGCCGGTTTAACGATTGAATTTGCCGAACCAACCGTTGAGCGCGGTTATCGCTGGCGGGTAATGGTTGAGGAAGGAATGATTCTCTTTAACACTCAGCATCAGGATTGGCGGGAGGCCGAAGACGGCGGCAAAACTCGGCTTCGAGCTTATTTAGTAATCCTACTAATTCAGGTTCTGAGTGAATTTTCTCTTCCCGAGGAGTGGCGGGGAGTCTTTAGCGACTGCTTTGAACAAGTAGTCAAATGGCACCAGTTGCTGGTGCCGGCTAAAAAGTAATGTTTCAGGCGGACTGATTGCCAGTTCGCCTTTTTTTATTGCTTAATTTCAATTTCTCGGATAAAATAACAATATGAAATATTTAATTGACGAGCTAAAAAAAGAAATAGTTGAATTGATAATTTCGGCTTTGCCGGAAAAGGATATTCCCGGCGAACGGTTGGAGATAACCACTCCTCCAAAGTCGGAAATGGGAGATTTGGCGGTTTCTTGTTTTTTCTTGGCGAAAATTTTTCGGCGGTCGCCCAATCAAATTGCCGCTCGGCTGGCCAAGGAAATTCATCCGGCCGGACTGTTGAAATCGGTTCAAAATATCGGTCCTTACCTTAATTTTTTCATTAATTTGGAGATTGCCGCTAAGCGGCTTTTTCGGGAAGTAAAAAAAGAGAAGGCCGGCTATGGCCGGTTGAAAAGGGGCCGGGAAAAAATTATGATTGAGTTTTCTCAGCCGAACACCCACAAACAATTTCATATCGGTCATCTCCGAAACGCCGTTCTCGGCGACAGTTTGGTTAGGTTTAATCGGTTTGCCGACCGCCGGCCGATCGCCGTCAATTATCTCGGTGATGTCGGCGCCCATGTCGCCAAATGCCTCTGGGCTTTGGACAAATTTCATCGTCGGGAAGCTCCCCCGGCTGATAAAGGAAAGTATCTCGCTGAAATTTATCAAGAAGCAGTCAAAAAAACCGAAGCCAATCCCGACTACAAAAAAGAGGCCGACCAAGTCCTTAAATTTTTGGAGGACAAGGAAAAGAAATGGTTTAATCTTTGGAAGAAAACTCGGACCTGGAGTTTGAATGATTTTAAGCGGATTTATCGGGTTTTGGGAATTGAATTTGACGAATGGTTTTTTGAAAGCGAGGTTGAGGCCGCCGGCAAAAAAATTGTCGCCGAGCTTCTTGAACGGGGATTGGCGGAAAAATCGCAAGGAGCGGTAATTGTTGATTTGGAAGAGTATTATCTTAAAAAGTTTTTGGTTTTAAAATCAGACGGCACTTCCCTGTATTCCACCAAAGATCTTGCCCTGGCAAAATTAAAATTTCAAAAATATAAGCCGGACAAAAGCATTGTTATTACCGATTCTCGCCAAACTTTTTATTTCCGGCAGTTGTTTAAGGTTTTGGAGCTATTCGGTTTTGACAAGCCGATGATTCATCTGCCTTATGAATTTGTCGCTTTGAAAGATGGACCGGTTGCTTCCCGGACCGGTCAGACAGTCGGTTTTTGGGATTTTTATCGCCGACTTAAGGAGCGGGCGGCGGCCGAAACCAAAGAACGCCATCCGGACTGGCCGGCCAAGGATATTTCAAAGGTTGCCGAGAAGATTGCCCTGGCCGCTTTGAAATTTGATTTTCTAAAAGTCGGCAATAATCAGAAAATTGTTTTTAATATTGAGGAGGCTTTGAAGTTTGACGGTTTCAGCGGCCCTTATCTTCAGTATACGATCAGCCGGATTTCCAGTGTTTTGGAAAAGGCGAATTTCCGATTCAGCGGGACAATTGAATCCTCCGCCCTAACCGAAGATATTGAGCGGGAGTTGGTTTTAAAACTGGCTGATTTCCCTCGGATTGTTGGAGAAACGGTTGACAGCCGCCAGCCGAGCGAAACCGCTAAATATCTTTTTGATTTGTCCCGGCTTTTTTCCACTTTTTATCAAACAATTCCGATTCTAAGCTCGG
>CAZSPT010000032.1:0-9591 GCA_964608895.1 uncultured Gammaproteobacteria bacterium
CGGAATTGAAGCGGCCAGCCAGTCATTCTTTGGTAAATCAGCTCGAGACCTGACAGTCGCTGAAGGGGCGATTCTAGCCGCTATTCCTAAAGCTCCAACTTATTATTCCCCTTACGGAAATAATAAAGATAAATTAATCAACCGTCAGCGCTATATTATCTCGGAAATGGCTGAACTTAAATATCTCACTCCGGCTGAAGCCGAGCAGGCGAAAAAAGAAAAAATAATCTTTAAACCGCTTGACCAGTCAATTATCGCCCCTCATTTCGTGATGTATGTCAAAGAACTTCTTTCTAAACAATACGGAGAGTCTTTTATTACTCAAGAAGGTTTAAAAGTCTACACCACTCTTGATTTAGAGAAACAAAAAGCGGCTGAAGAAGCTATCCGCCAAGGGATTGAAAAAAACAGCTCCCAATATGGATTTAGCAACGCCTGTTTAGCGGCGATTAACCCGACTAATGGACAGATTCTCGCGATGGTCGGCTCGGCCGACTATTTTAATAATGAAATAGACGGTCAAGTGAATGTCACTCTCCGTCCCCGTCAACCCGGCTCATCATTTAAGCCAATAGTTTACACGGCTGCTTTTTTGAAAGGCTATACTCCAAAAACAATTCTTTATGATGTTTTGACTGATTTTGATAATACCGGCAGCAATCCTTACCAGCCGAAAAATTACGACCTTAAAGAACGCGGTCCGGTCACTATTAGAAAAGCACTTGCTGGTTCACTTAATATCCCGGCAGTTAAAGCAACTTATCTAACCGGAATAGACCAAATCTTAAACTTAGCTGAAAAAATAGGCTATACCACCCTAAAAGACCGTCAAAGATTCGGTTTATCAATTGTTTTAGGTGGCGGGGAAGTTAAACTTTTAGAGCATGTCGCCGCTTTTGGAATTTTAGCCGACCAAGGAGTTAAACACCAAACTAATCCAATTCTTAAAATTGAAAACAATCAAGGCCGGATGATATATGAATTTAAAGATAAGGCAAAAAAAATTATCAAACCGGAAATCACCCGACTAACAACTAATATTCTAGCCGACAACCAGGCTCGAGCTTATGCTTTTGGAGCTGACAATTATTTAACTCTGCCAAATCGGCCGGTTGCCGCTAAGACCGGAACCACTAATGATTACCGAGACGCTTGGACAATCGGCTATACTCCCGAATTAGCGGCCGGAGTCTGGGTTGGTAATAATAATAATGAAAAAATGCAGCCAGGAGCGGCTGGAGGGAAAATCGCCGCTCCAATTTGGAATCAATTCTTTAGAACGGCTCTAAAAGACAGTCCGGTTAATAACTTTACTCCGCCTGAAAAAATTATCACCGGCAAACCGGTTTTAGACGGTCAAGAAACTTCTGAAATTAAAGTAAAAATAGACACTATATCCGGAAAACTGGCCACTCAATACACTCCGGAGGCGACAATTAAAGAAATAACAGTTAAGGAAATTCACAGCATCCTTTATTATATTGATAAAGATAATCCTCAAGGAGCGGCTCCTAATAACCCTGAAGATGATCCTCAATTTGATAATTGGGAGGAGGCGATCGCTATTTGGGCTGAAAAACAAGGTTTTAATCCTGACGGGAGTCAAGAAATTCCCAAAGAATACGACGATATCCATTTAGAAAAAGATCAACCAAACTTAATTATTATCACTCCTTTGCCAAACCAAACAATTAAGGAAAAAAATCTTACTATTGAAATTAGCGGCTCAGCGCCCCGGGGGATTAAAAAAATAAACTATTATCTTGATGACCAGCTTTTAAAAACCAAAACCAACGACAGCAACACTATTTTTAATTTAATAAATTTTCCAAATGGCCTCCATACTTTAAAAGTGGAAGTTCAAGACGACTTAAAAAACACCGCCAGCCAGACAATTGAATTAAATTTTATCCTACCTCAAATAATTCCTGAATTTAATTGGACTAATCCAACAGCCGGCTCTGAAATCTCTTTCCCGGTGGTTCTTCAGGGAAGTTTAACTAATCTTGAAAGAGTAAAAAAAATTGATTTTTACTATTATCAATCTGAAGAAGAAATAAACCATTATCTTGGACATATTCAGCCTAAAAAATCCAATTTTTCTTTAACTTGGAAAGAAAAACCTTCAGCTGGAAATTATTATCTTTATGGAAATATTTTTGATTTAGCTGGTAATAAATATAAAACTAAAGAATTAAACGTAATAATTAAATAATTATCTAAAATTATTAATTAATCAGTAATATTAAATAAAATTAATTTTATAATATAAAACCGCCTTTAATAGGCGGTTTTATATTATATATTAGCGTTATTTTAGTTATTCTTCTGGATTTATTGGCATAATAATATAAAGAAGTTCTTTTTCAGCTTCAGGTTTTAAAACACAAGGGGTATTGTTAAGATTAGTCTCAATAATAACTTTTTCTGAATTAATATTATTAAGACTATCAAGAAGATAACGATGGTTAAGAATAATTTTATTATCTTCACCTTGAGCTTCTTCGGTTTTTAAAATAAAAGTATTTTCTCCGGTTTGAGTTGAAGAGGAATTTACTATTAATTGATTTTCTTTAATTTTAAAATTAAGCGCGATATCAAAAATTCCGCTTCTTGAAAATAAACTGGAGGTTTTAACCGCTTTTATTAATTTATTAGTCTCTAATTTAATTTTAGTTTTAAATCCTGAAGGAATAATTTGCTGATAATCAGGATATTGGCCGTCAATTAATCTGGAAATTATTTCAGTATTCCCGCAAGAAAACATTATTTGATTTTGAAAAAGATAAATTTCAATATTTTCCAAATCACCAAGAGAAATATCTTCTTTTAAAATTCCTAATATTCTGGAAACTTCTTGAAGGGTTTTTACTGGAATAATAATTTTTTTTTCTAAATTATTTGATTCAGGTAAATTTATTTTTCTTTCCGCTAATCGATAACTGTCAGTTGCCGCTAAAGTGAGTTTATTTGAATTAAATTCCATAAAAATTCCAGAAATTTCCGGTCGAGTTTCTGAGTTAGAAACCGCGAAAACCACTTCAGAAACAGCGTCTTTAAATTCAGATATTGGAATAACAAAAACCTGCTCTTTTTTAATTTTAGGAATTAAAGGGAAATCATCCGGAGATTCTGTTTTAATAGTGGTTTTTTGTTTTGAAGAACTGATTTTTAATTGGTTATCTTGAAATTCTAAATCCAATCTTTCTTTTGGAAGTAAGGAAATAAAATCATTTAATAATTTAGCGTCAATTGTAAATTCTCCCTCTTTTTCTATTTTCCCCCTTACTTGAGTGGTAATTCCTATTTCTAAATCAGTAGTGGTTAATTTTAAAATTTTATCTTCAATTTTAAATAAAATATTAGCTAAGATCGGTAAGTTAGAATTTTTATTTGAAATATGGCTGGCAATTGTTAATCCTTGATTTAGATTTTCTTGAGTGCAGGATATTTTCATATTCTTATAATTTAATTTTAAATATTTATTATAATAATACTATTAAGGGTTGGGGAAAATGGGAAAAAGATATAATTTTTAATTTTTATTCTAATATACTTTGGTTAAATTTTTTTTCTTGTTTAAAAAAAATGGGTACAACTTTAGGAAAAAACTTTAATAATATGTTGATTGATTTTAATTATTTTTTATTTCTTAAAGATTGATTTTTTTATCAACTTTTTTTTATTATTTTTAGTTAAGTTGTTAAGGTTTTTTAACTCACTAATCAACAAGATTTTAAAAAGTTATCATAAGTTTATTAAGATTAACTGTGAAGTTTTTGTTTTAAAATTTCAATATCTTGTCTTACTTTATTGTTATTTTTTATTTTTTCGGAAATTTTGTCGCAGGCATGGATAACAGTGGTATGGTCGCGGCCGCCGATTTCTTGGCCGATTACCGGATAAGAAGTTTTTAATTCCTCTCTTATTAAATACATAATTGTTTGGCGAGCCTCAGCAAGATTTTTTTTTCGGCAGGGGCTGATAATATCCTCTATTTTAATATCAAAATATTCTGAAACAGTATTTAAAATTAATTTAATTGTTAGTGGTTTTTTTTGGGAATTAATAGTTATTGAAGAAATTATTTCTTTAATTTCTTCCAATTTAAGCTGGCGGTTTTTTAATTGGGAATATCCGATAATTTTGTTAAGCGCCCCTTCCAGCTCTCTAATATTGTTTCTGATAACAGTGGCGAGATAGTTGCTGATTTCCGGAGTTAGGGAATAATTTTTTTCTTTAGCTTTTGATTCAATAATGGCGATTTTTGTTTCTAAATCCGGAGTTGAAATGTCGGCAATCATTCCCCATTCAAATCGGGAAACCAGCCGATGTTCAAGATCAGCAATAGCTTTTGGCGGGCGATCTGAAGAAATCACCACTTGCTTGTTGTGCTGGTGAAGATCGTTGAAAGTATGAAAGAAAGCTTCTTGAGTTTGCTCCTTTCGAGAAATAAACTGAATATCGTCAATTAAAAGAATATCAACTAATCGGTATTTTTGATAAAAATTTTTGGTTTGGCCATTTTGAATGGCGCTGATAAAATCATTGGTAAATTTCTCACAAGATACATAAAGGGTTTTTTTTTCCTGATTGTTTTCAATTAAAATTTTGTGGCCGATCGCTTGAAGTAGATGGGTTTTTCCCAGGCCGACTCCGCCGTAGATGAAAAGAGGGTTATAGGTTCGGCCGGGACTCTTGGAAACTGCCAGAGCGGCGGCATGGGCAAGCTCGTTGTTTTTTCCGACAATAAAATTTCCAAAAGTATAGCGGGTGTTAATATTAAAATTATCAAGCTGTTTTTGATTTTTTTTCCGTTCTTCGCCGGCTAATTGATTATTTGATATGGCGGTTTTTTTAGTTGGTTCTGTTTCAGTTGGCCGGTTTTCTAAATTTGGCTCCAACTCGGATTTAACCGGCGACTGGTTTGGAAGCGGTTCAACTGAATATTTAATTTCTTTAATTTCTTGGTTAGTGACATTCCGAAGAGCTTTAAGAATTGTTTGGTGATATTTTTTTTCAAGCCATTCTTTAGTGAAATTGTTTGAAACTGAAATAATTACTTTTCCTTCTCTTAAAGAAGAAACTCCGGTGTTTTTAAACCAGGTGGTGAAATTCGCTTTTGATAGGAGAAGTTCAAGCTCTCCAAGAGTAGCTTGCCAAAGTTGTTGAGTATCCATAGTTTAAAAATTTTCCGGCGGTTTTAAGAGGTTTCAAAATTTTTTCTTATTTTATCACAAAATTTATTTTTAGGAAATGCTTTTAATTTATTTTTTTTTAAGAAAATGTTGATAATATGTTGATAATAACTTAAAAATGTTGATTATTTTTTAAAATCAATTTTTATTAAATTTTAATTTGTTCTAAAGGAAGCAGTAGAGTTTAATTCTAATTATTTTTGACTAACAATTAAAAAAGTGTTATTTTAATAAGGTAATTAGTTAATTTAATTTATGCCTAAGAGAACCTATCAACCAAAGAAGAAAAAGCGACTTTCCCAGCATGGCTTCCGAGTCCGGACAAAAACCAAGGCCGGACGCCGGATTATTAAGCGTCGCCGGACTAAAGGCCGCCAAAAGCTTTCTGTTTGATTTTTAAAACTATTCTACTGGATTTTGATTATTTAGCCTATTAATATGCTTGCCCAAAAGTACCGCCTAAGCAAACAACGAGATTTTCAGCGACTATTTTTAAAAGGTAAAAAAGATTCAAACAGATTTTTTAACCTACGCTATTTAAAAAATAATTTTGGTTATTGCCGGCTGGCGGTGGTCGCTTCATTAAAATTGTCAAAAAAGTCTCCGGAGCGCAATCTTTACCGTCGACGGATTAGGGCGATTCTCCATGATGATTTGGATAATTTTAAGGAAGGCTACGATATTATAATAAACATCCTTTCTCCTTGTCTTGGAAAAGAATATCAATTTCTCCGGCAAGAGCTTCTAAAGCTGCTTAAGAAAAATAAACTTTTTTGATTATTTTTGTTTTTTTTAGATTTTTTTTAAATAATTTTGGGAAATTTTTAGTTCTTGGATTGATTGGATTCTACCAGGTTATTTTTTCCGGTGATCACGGTTTGCTAAAAGTTTTTTTTCCGGCCGGCCGCTGTCGTTTTTATCCAAGTTGCTCTCAATACGCCCGGGAAGCAGTTGCCAAATACGGAGTTTTTAAAGGCGGTCTAAAAGCTGGTCGGAGAATTTTTCGCTGTCATCCTTTTTCTTCCGGCGGTTACGACCCTTTAGTTTAATTATAATCAAACTTTAATGATTGAATTGTTTAAAACAATTTTTTACTATCCGCTTCTTAATCTTTTGATTCTTTTTTATAATATTATTCCCGGCCATGACATTGGAGCGGCGATTATCGCACTGACGATTCTGATTAAGCTGGCTTTATTTCCTTTTACCGCGAAAAGCCTGCGGTCTCAAAAAGCTCTTCAGGCGATTCAGCCGAAACTTGAAGCTTTAAAAAAACAGTATAAAAACCAGAAGGAAAAACTGGCCAGCGAGACAATGAAGCTTTATCGACAGGAAAAAATCAATCCTTTTTCTTCTTGTTTGCCGGTTTTAATCCAACTGCCTTTTTTAATCGCTTTATTCCATGTTTTTCGAACCGGCTTAACTGACGGTTCTTTGGAAGGCCTTTATCCTTTTATCGCCAACCCCGGCCAACTTAAAGCGGTTAGTTTTGGTTTTCTTAATCTTGCCGAGCCTCAAGCGGTGCTGGCGGTGTTAGCCGGTTTAGCCCAATTTTTCCAAGTAAAGATGCTAAGCGCCAAAAAACCGGCTATTAAGACTCCTGGCAGCCGGGACGAGGGAATGGCGGCGGCGATTAACAAGCAAATGACTTTTTTTATGCCTTTAGTGACGGTTTTGATCGGTTCCACTTTAATGCCGGGTGGAGTGGTGCTTTATTGGTTGGTGGTCACTTTGCTGACAATCGCTCAACAATTGGTTATTTTCCACCAAGATAAAAAAAATTCTCCGCCGGCCGAAAAAAAACTTGAAAGCCAAAAATCAGAAATTAATAATCAGTAAGTTATGATTTTAAAAAATCGTCAGTTAATCGGTTTAACTGTTAAAACCAAGAGCGGAAAATTTCTTGGAGAAATCAAAGATTTTGAATTTGACACTGATAATTCTCAAATAGTTAAATTTGCCGTTTCAAGCTCTGACCCGGTTAAAAAGTTTTTTTCCCGGGATTTACTAATTAATAAAAGCCAGATAATTGAAATTAATAGTCGGGAAATGACGGTTTTTGACGGAGTTATTTCTGGAAATCTGTTAGCTAAGCGGACGGTTTCAACTTAAAACTCTCGGTGTTTTCCGACAATTATTCTGATTTTTTTCGGGGATATTTTTATTTCAGCCGGAGTTTTGAAAATTTTTTGTTCGTCGTTGAGAAAAATCGCCAGAGTTTTTGAGCTGGTGATTTTTATTTTTTCCGCCGTTAACCGGCTGGCAGTGATTTCTTTTTTAACCAGCAGTTTTTTTTGGATATTTTTAATAAAAAGATTAAGCCGACCGTCGTTTGGCCGGATGCCGGTTCCGGGATAGTCGTCAAGATTGGCAATAGTGATGATATTTTCGTTTTTTTGATTTGCCGGCTGAAGAAAAAAATTTTGGTCGCATTCCAAAAGAAAATTTTTTCCGCCAAGTTCAATTGAGGTTAAAAAATAGTGATTATTAATTTTTCCAAGGTCTATTTTTTTAATTATTCTTGAAGAGAGAGCGTTGCAAGCCGCTTCACCCGAAGGGATTCCGAGCAGTCGGGCGATTTTATTGGAACGGCCGCCGATTGGAATAATCCCCAGAACAACGTCCAGGTCAGCCGCTAAGTTGATGATTTGGCCAATTGTTTGGTCGTTGCCGACAATAACAACCGTTTTAACTCCCCGTTTAATTTCTTCCTGAAGAATTTGTTTGATGTTTTTTAGAAAGGAAAGCTGATTGATTTTTCCATTAATTCCTAAACTGGCCAGTCGGGATTCGATTTTAGCCAGATTGGTTTGGTATTTTTTTTCATTCAAAAAAGAGTCGTAGAGATAGTAGTACATATTCCCCGGGCGGATGGCCGGATTATTTTTTCAACCTTGATTTGGATTTGTCGGTTTTTCCGGCGGCCTTAGTCTTCAGCTCTATTTTTCCTTGTTTTGAAAAATCCGGCCGAGGACTTTTTTCTTTTAAACCACCCATTTGGCATTTTCCATTAATAATTGAGCCGTTTGAAACCACCAGAACTTGGGCTTTAATGTCTCCGAAAATTTTGGCGGTTGAAGCAAGTTCCAGCTTTCCCGAAACCTTAATATTTCCTTGAATTTCGCCGGAGATAAAAGCGTTGCTGGCCGAGATATTGGCGAAAATTTTTGATTTTGATCCGGCTTTGAGGTTTTTTTCAGTTTTAATACTGCCGGCGACGATTCCTTCAATAATCATGTTGCTTTCGGCGACAAAATCTCCCTCCACCTTGACCGACGGTCCGATGACGGTGTCGGTTTCCTGAGTTTGTTGGGGATGGTCTTTGAACATATTCTTGGGTTAAAGGATTATTAAATAGTGTAGATATTCTACTGGAAAAGCTTTCAGCTTGTCAAAGCGGATGGCTTATGGTATATTAATGAACGGAAACGGTCGTTTTCAGCGGTCGCGTTCCGAAATTTCAATAATAAGGATTATTTAGGAATTATGCCGATTAAAAAGTCAGCTGTCAAAACGCTTCGCCAGAGTCGCCAAAAGCGCCATCGCAATTTTCAAGTTAAAACCCGTCTAAAAGATCTCCGGAAGAAGGCTCTTAAACTGGCCGGACAAAAAGAAAATAAAACAGCGGCCGAAAAAACGAAAGAGGCGCTTAAGGCTTTTGACCGAGCGGTTCAAAAAGGGATTATTAAAAAAAATACCGCCGCCCGAAAAAAATCGCGGTTGGTTAAAAAAGTTTTTAAAAGTTAGGGTTGGTTTTTGAAATTCTGAAAGTTAGCGGCAATTTTCAACAATAAAATAATTAAAAAGTAAATCAGGGTTTTTAAATCCTGATTTTAGTTTTATTTCAAGCCAGAGGAGCTGACGGTAAATTGTTTTCAGCTGGTTGAGATTAAAATTTTTGCTTTGATTTTTCGCCTTAGTAAAGAGAAAAGGAGCGACTCCAAGTTCTTGGGCGCTGCCCGCTCCGGCTTTAATTCGAAAAATAATTTTAAATTGACGGACAATCATCGTCAGAATCATTAAAGGGTGGCTACCGAATTCAAGCTGATTTTCAATCAACTTAAGGGCGGTTTGTTTATTTTTCCCGGCAATTGCGTCAATTAGTTGGAAAATGGCGTTTTGATGCCTAACCGCCGCTAGTTCGCCGGCGTCTTCCGGAAGGATTTCTCGGCCATTTTTATAAGCTCGGAGTTTGGCGATTTCCGAAGTTAAGGCGAATAAGTCGCTGCCGATAATTCCAACCAGTTTTTGAATGGCTTGGCGGTTTATTTTAATCCCTTTTTCCCGGCAGTGTTTTTCAAGCCATTTTTCCGCGTCAGAAGCCTTAAAAGAATTTAATTCTTCGGAAAATTTCCGGCCTTTTTCGGGTTTTTTCAAATAATTGAAAAGTTCG
>CAZSPT010000033.1:0-8120 GCA_964608895.1 uncultured Gammaproteobacteria bacterium
TTGGCCATCAACATTCTGTCTATAACAACACGTTCGGCTTCCTCTTGAGAAAGGAGGCCCATTTTAGAATAACAGGGTTGAAAAATTTTTAATTCTCCATTTTCAATCTTAGTTTCTGCTTGAACAAAATACGTATTAACTCCTAAATCTTTTAATTCATCACTAAAATACAATAAAGTGGCTGTATTTGTTCCCAACTCAAACAAGGCATTTATTTTTGATGGATATTTTTTAGTTAGGTCAATATTTTGTTTTTTTGTTTCAATATCTTTTTGTGAGGGTTCTTTATAACCGATATCAATAGGCTTTCTGGTATACATAAACTCATAGAGTTTTTCCGCGAGCCAATCTTTTTTTTCTTCCGGGCTAAGATTTTTGGGTATGACTCTGGGACCTAATTTTTCACCAAGTATAAAAAAAACAGATCCTAAAATTATTACGATAATCACTAAAACTGCGATTATTATTTTCTTTTTCTTTTTCATAATATAAATTTTAAATTAAATAAAATATATAATAAATTTATTTTTCGCAATACAAAATTATTTGCGCAAGGCACTAAAACGGCTCACTTATTATTTTAAAACAATTTCTATAATTTAGAAACGGGTGGTCGGGGAGGGTAAAGTATCCTCTCCTATTTTTCAAACTAAATAATTTAGAAAATTCGCAATTAAAACTAACGTTTACATGCATCTGAAGCCACGGCCGTTGTTTTTAGACTAAACTTAAATTATTACCCCGCTTGAATTATATCACTGAGTTTTAATTATTAGAAGGCGCTGTTTAGGCGAAGTTAGATATACTGTGTTAGGTAAAAATGAGCGAAACGGAGCGATAGCGGAGTATAGCGAAAACGCAACATCCCTTTAAATTTTTTTATTTTTTTACGGTCGGGGTTGATATAATTTTAAATAAATGCTATACTTTTATATTTAGTAGTGAATGAACCTGTTTTTCAACCGAAATAGTAAGTTCTCTCTATCGGAGGGATTTGCTCTTTCACAATATTGGGAGGTAAAAATGAAGAATTTAAATTTTGCGGATGTTGCGGGAATCGGAGCCTCTTGGGGAGGAGCCGCGGCGGTTGCTTATTTTGTGGGCGACCCGATAACAGGCGTGATCGCAATTGTGGCAGCATACTACCTTGCTAAATGGATTATCCTTAAAAAAGATTAAACCAAACCAAAACCGTTGGTAATCCCAACGGTCTTTTTCTTTAGAGAAAAAATTTCAAAAAAGCTCAATAAAAAATGAAAAAATATTTTTGAATAAAATTTCGTCTAACGTTTTGGTTATGCGAAGTCAGCCTTCGGCGGATTTAGGCGAGTATTTGATATTAACCAAACGCAAACCGCATACGCCGTGTTAACTGATGCAAATAAATTCGTGAGCGATAACGAGCATTATTCGAATAAATTTTATTTAATTTCAGTTCCACCCCATTCAACGATCGCAAATCCATTTCTATTAAATGATTTTAATTCTTGTGGCTGTATCTTCATATTGTCATCTTCAAGACCTTTGAATACCATAAAAACACGAAGCACGGAATCGGGCTTAGGGGTTATATTTAAAACAACTCTATTGTCATATTCTTCTTTTGTAGCAAAGTGTATTAAATTAAAATTATTGTTTTGCATGTGTGGCAGCCAATAAACTATAAATTCGTTGTATTCTTTTGGTGTCAAACCGAGTTTAGATAATTTATCCTGTAGAAATTTAACTGTTTCTGACCCTTTAACAATAAATCCAGTTGATAAATCATAACTTGCGTTTTTGTCTTCTCCTTCCCAAAAAAGATAGCTATACTCTTTTTGATCATCCATATTGATAATTTTGCCTTCAGGATAGGCAAGTACCTGCCAACCATTTTTATATTCCGGATAAGAAACAGTTAAATTACCAGAGTAGTTTAATTTAACATCAATATTTTGCTTCTGTTCAGGATAAAGATAAATTACCGGTTTATATTCATCAAATGAGCCCGGTTCACCTCCGCCTGCTGGAATAAATTTATCTTGCTCTGAACAAAGAAATTCAATAGCAAGATAATTTGGGATAAAATCCGCCTTAGTTAGCCCTGCCCATACAAAAATTACCACAAGAATTAAAATAATAGTGATAATAAATCCCTTACTTAACTTCTTTTTTGGTTTTTGGATGGATTTATTTGGTTGCGGAAAATTTTGTTCGTCCATAATTTTTAATTAGTTAATAATGATTATATATATTATAAAAAACTCAAATCAAACTGAAGTTATTGTGCGCTCCTCGGCTAATTGGATTTCGCATATTATATGAACCTAACGCGTAATTAAAGGAATTTCCACTTTTAAAATTAAAAAACCGCCGCTTTCTTTTAAAAAGTCGGCGGTTTATAAGACTACTGAATCCTACCTGTCAACAAACCGTTGCCTTCTTCGCCCCAGAGAACTTTCTTCTCTGTTCTGGGTTTAAGAACACCGGCCTGATCAATAACTTCTTGCAGCCGGTTGTCGGAAAATATCTGAACACCGCTATTTAGACCGAGCACGCCCGCCAGATCTTCCAAGATACTATTCACTCCCCGAATAAAAACGTTAATACCGCTTTTTACAAGAGAAGTTTCGTGGCCGTAATCATCCCAATTTTCCTCCCAGACAGGCTCCATTGATTTATTTTCGCACAAATCCTCCGCGGTGACGACAAGAAAATCAGCGCTGCTGATACCGCACGGCGAATTCTCTTCTTTCTTTTTCTGCCCCTTGTGCATCAAAATTCTCGGGACAGGAATAGTGTGTTTAAGAAGATCGCCCGTAGCGGGGCCAAATGAAACAATTGCGATAACGCTGTTAATTGGAACCGCCGTGTGACTCACTTTCCAGTCAACCGCCATTTTATAGAGGTCTCTAAGGTTGATGGAAAAATTTAAGCCGCTTGGAAAATAAAGTTTTCCAAGCCGCGCATTCTCAAAATAACGCTCAAAGTCTCTTGGAGACAATTCTGTCTGTATCATCGTACTTGCCATGTCTATCCTCCTTTTTATTTTTTTCTCAAAGTACAAAACTTTTAATCCTTTTGCATCAAAAAAATCGTTTATCGCAAATTTCAGCAATGTTTAACCTTACAAAATATCAGAAAAAAAGTCAAGTTTTAACAAATCGTTTTTAATGGACCCGGGGAGATTTGAACTCCCGACCTCCTGTATGCGAAACAGGTGTTCTAGCCAACTGAACTACGGGCCCTTACTATCTAAAAAACCGCTGCTTTTTAAAACGCGGCGGTTTTTCGCCTTGTTTTTAATGCCCGGAGCGGGAGTTGAACCCGCACGGCCGTTAGGCCACAAGATTTTAAGTCTTGTGCGTCTACCAATTCCGCCATCCGGGCCCGAGACGAACGAATAGAATCGGAGCGAGAGAGGGGATTTGAACCCCCGACCTCTTCCTTGGCAAGGAAGCGTTCTAGCCAGCTGAACTACTCTCGCATTATTGATATAACAATCCTACTACAAAATCAGGTTTTTGTAAAGAGAAATTACTCAAATTCCTTGATAATTTCAGCCAGTTTTTTAAAGACTTCTTGATTTCCCGGCTCTTGATACTGACTGAGATTTTTTTTAAATTCGTCCAGAGAATTAACGAATTCTTGAAAGATTTTCGGGGAAAATTTGTAAAAAAATTTTCCGCAGCCCATTTTTTCAAGATAATAAGCGTTGATAATCTGCTCTATCTGACGATTTATCGGAATCGCTAGATAAGGTTTCTGAAGATAAACCGCTTCTCCGGAAAGGCTTGAGCCGGCGTTGCCGATAATTGCCCGGCAACCAGCCAAGCAATCCAGCCAGTGCTTGTTGCTGAATTTTCGAAATTCAATATTGCCAATTTTTTTATTTATATCAAAACCAAAGACAATAAATTTCTGGTCAATTTCTTCCAGCTTATCAACCAAATAATTAAAATCAGAGGTCTGGTAAACTAAAATAAAATCATTTTCTTCCGGAGTAAGCTCCAAAATTTCTCGGCGGATAACCGCCGGAAATATAAAAGTTTTTTTTCGAGTTACCGGAGTCTTAAAAAAACTGGTAATGAGATAGTAATTTGCCTTCCAGACCATTGATTTAATAATCAGCTTGTCAGCGAGCAAATCTTTCCGGTATTTCTTGGGAACCTCCACCTTGGTATTGGTTAATTGATGCTGGTTGTCCAAGGAGATTAAAGGGACCCGCTGAAGCTTGGCCAATAAAGCGGTTAAAGGTTCAAAGTCAGTAATAACTAAATCAGGAGCGAATCGCCGAAAACGGTCCAAAATTCTCGACCAGTCCTTGGACTGCTTGGCGATCTGGCGGACGCTCATTAAAATAGTATTCCAATAGACGACTTTGTTATTCTTGTAGCTCATTCTTAGACCGGGAATTTCAAAAGTATCAAATTTATCCTTAAGAAAAAACAATCCTTGGTCATAAGAAAAAACCAGAACCTGATGTCCGGCTTTGGTAAGATAATTAAGAACTTCTTTACTCCGGGCGGAATGACCGAACCCTTGGCCGGTTACTCCGTAGATTATTCTTGCCATATTTTTTTGATTTCAAAAACAACTTTAGAGGCTGTAAAAAATCTTTTGTATTATATCAATCAATTTGTTTTTTCGCCAACCAACTGATAAAATAATAGTGTATGAATTCCCCAGACAATAAAGAAATTACCTCGGCTCGAGAGGGAAAAGACGACTATCTGCTTGATTCAACTCTCCGGCCACAAACCCTGAAAGAATATGTCGGCCAAAACACCATCAGGAAAAATCTTGAAATTTTCCTGAAAGCGGCCAAACACCGCCAAGAGGCCTTGGAGCATGTTCTGATTTTCGGACCGCCCGGACTGGGAAAAACCACCCTGGCCCACGTTATTGCCAAAGAAATGTCCGGTAATATTAGAGTAACCTCGGGTCCGGCGATTGAAAAGGCCGGCGACTTGGCGGCTGTTTTAACTAACTTAGCCGACGGCGACATTCTTTTTATTGATGAAATTCACCGGTTAAACAAGGTGGTTGAGGAAATGCTCTATCCGGCGATGGAAGACTATGTTCTGGATATTATCGTCGGCAAAGGACCCTCGGCTCGAACCCTCCGGCTTGACCTCCCGAAATTCACCATTGTCGGAGCGACAACCAAAATCAGCGGTCTGTCTTCACCGTTCCGGGATCGTTTTGGCAATACTTATCATTTAGTTTTTTATCAATTAGAAGAAATTGAATTAATCCTGCGGCGCTCGGCAAAAATTCTCCAAGTTGAAGTTGAACCAACCGGCCTGAAGGAAATCGCCCGGCGTTCCCGCCAAACCCCGAGAATCGCCAACCGCCTTCTTAAGCGGGTCCGGGATTTCGCTCAAGTTAAAGGAGAAGGAAAAATAACTGAAGAAACAGCCGACCAAGCCTTAAAAATGCTTGAAGTGGACAAATTCGGCTTAGACGGCATTGACCGAATATTTTTAAAAACAATTATTGAAAAATTTTCCGGCGGTCCGGTCGGCCTGAACACTCTGGCTTCAGCTCTATCTGAAGAAATGGAGACAATTGAAGACGTTGTTGAACCGTTTCTGCTCCAGCTCGGCTTAATCACCAGAACTCCTCGGGGCCGCGCCGCGACCGAAGCCGCCTACCGCCACCTTGGACTAAAGCCGCCGGACGACGCAAAAAAATTACTTTAAACCATGACTATTCCCCTTGGCGCAATCCTTTTTCTTTATTTTTTAATACTACTGTTTTTTATCACTTACAGTCTGTTCAATATTTACCATCTGCTTCGGTTTGGATTTTTCAGTTTAACCAATTTAGGAATAATCCTCGGCTATCTAACAATTTCTTTTATTTTGATTTGGGTTTCTTTCAATTTGCTAACTGAAATTAACTGGAGCCAGCCGCTTTTTGAATTGGCTGAAAAAAACACTGAATTATTCTAACGATATGATTGATAAAAATTTTATTCCCCAAAAAAAAGGCGGCGAAGAAATAATCTTTCATCTCCGTCGCCACTGGTCGATTTTCGCCAGAATTTTTATTGCAGCGGCAATTCTTGCTTTAATTCCACCGGCCGGCTACTATTTCCTAGGCCAAAAACTCGGCTGGGGAATCAATGAAACCGCCCGAGCTCTCGGCCTGGTTCTCGGCTCTGGCTACTACCTCTTCCTACTGGTTTTTACTTTAACCCTTTGGACAAACACCTATCTTGACATTTGGACGGTAAGCACCCACCGGATTATCAACCGCGAACAAAACACCTTATTCAGCCGGGTTGTTTCCGAGCTTAACCTCAAGCGAATTCAGGATGTTTCAGTTGAACAAACCGGAATTCTCGCGACTCTCCTGCATTACGGCGACATTTATATCCAAACAGCCGGAACTAAAACAAGATTTATTTTCAAGGAAGTTCCCCGACCTTATCGGACAGCGAAAATAATCCAGAAACTTAATGAAAGAAGTAAAAAAAACTTTAACGGCCACTCTTGATTTCCGACTGCCGGAAAAATTAATCAGCCAAAATCCGAAAAAACCGCGGGACCAAGCGCGGTTATTAATTTTAGATCCAACAGCCGAGAAAAGCGCCGACAAAAAATTCTTTAAACTCGGCGATTATCTTAAAAAAGGAGATTTAATTATCTTGAACGATTCCAAAGTAATTCCAGCTCGGTTAATTGGAAAAAAACCAACTGGCGGAAAATTGGAAGTCTTTCTACTAAAAAAAATCAGCGGGCGACAGTGGCAGTGCCTTCTCGGCGGCCGGACGAAAGTCGGGCAAAAAATAACATTTTCCCGGGAAATCTCCGGGGTTATCCAAAAAAAAGGATTCCCCGAAAGCTTGATTGAATTTAATGCCGGCCAAAAAAGAATTCTGGCAATCGGCCAAACCCCGACTCCTCCCTACATTAAAAAGAAAATTCCTCTGAAAGACTACCAAACCGTCTATGCCGGCCGGCCGGGCTCCCTGGCCGCTCCGACCGCCGGACTTCACTTCAGCCGCCGATTGATTAAAAAACTCAAGCGTCAGGGAATTGAATTTGCCAATATCACTTTGGAAGTCGGGCTGGGAACTTTTGCTCCTATTCGAACAAAATATCTTCAAAACCATCAGCTTCACCGGGAATTCGCCCGTCTGCCGGCGGCGACTGCCAGGAAAATAAACCAAACCAAAAAACAAGGCGGCCGGATTATTGCCTGCGGCACCACTGTTGTCAGAACCTTGGAAGCCTTCAGCAGTCGAACCGGACAGGCAACCGCCAAAAACGACTGGCTTGAAATTTTTATCACTCCGGGCTACCGCTTCAAATTGGTTGAGGGGTTAATCACCAACTTTCACCTGCCTCGGTCCAGCCTACTCGCCCTAACCGGAGCTTTTGTCGGGCTTGATTTTCTTAAAGAACAGTACCGCCGAGCAATTGCCAAAAAATACCGATTCTACAGCTTTGGCGACGCCATGCTGATTCTGCCCGGCTGTCTTTTGAAAAAAAAAATTAGAATAAACGACTCTTTGTGTTATAATAAAAGAAAAACAGCTTATGCTCTGGCTAACCGTCGCCGTTTTCGCTTATTTTCTTAACGCGCTGGCGATTGTTATCGACAAATTTCTTCTAACCAAAAAAATTCCTAATCCAGCGGTCTATACTTTTTTTATTTCCGCTTTAAGCCTGCTTGCCCTAGTCTTAGCGCCGTTCGGCTTTCATTTCTATTCTTGGAGCCAAATCGCCGTGGCCTTGATTGCCGGCGGCCTATTCACTCTCGCCCTTCTTTATATGTTCAAGGCCCTCCACGAAAACGAGGCTTCCCGAATCACTCCTTTTATGGGCGGGATCCAACCAATTCTTGTTTTAATTCTCGCTTGGATTTTTCTGGCTGAAAACTTAACCGTCAAATCACTAATCGCCTTTCTGGTGATTATCACCGGAACAGTCGTTATTTCCTGGCACCAAGACGAGAAAATGCCAGCCCAAAAAAGGACTTCCCGCCGGGCCGGCTATTTATTCGCTTTAGCGGCGACTTTTTTCTTCGCTTTGTCTTATACCATCAACAAATATGTTTTTATCAACCAAGATTTTATCAGCGGCTTTATTTGGACAAGAATTGGAGCTTTTCTGACCGCTTTTATCCTG
>CAZSPT010000033.1:8130-9191 GCA_964608895.1 uncultured Gammaproteobacteria bacterium
CAAAAACCGGCGGGATATTGCTAAAGAAATTAAAAAACCGGATCAAAAAACCGGAAAACTGTTTTTATTCGGTCAAGGAGCCGGCGCCTTCAGTTTTATTCTGGTCAACTACGCGATCGCCATTTCAACCAACGTCGCCTTAGTCAACGCCCTCCGAGGGGTTGAATATGTTTTTCTAATGATTATTGTTTTGATTCTAGCAAAAAAATTCCCCCAGTTGCTTAAAGAAGAATTTAGCTCAAAAATCATGATTCAAAAACTCAGCGCCGCTGGATTGATTATCGCCGGACTCTTTCTTTTATTTATTAATAATTCCTGCTGATGGCTAAAAAAAAGAAAATTATGGCAGTAATCGCTTTAGCGGTCGGTCTGGCGGCAATCGCCGTCAGTTTAATCTGGAACTGGGACTTCAGCCGGCCGGAAACCGCTTGGGGAATAACTTTCAGTCCGAAATACGCCGAAAATGAACTTGGCCTGGACTGGCAAAAAACCTATTTGGCGATTCTTGACGATCTTAAAGTAGACCGCCTCCGACTGGCCGCTTATTGGGATGAAATTGAGCCAAAAATCGGAAACTATGATTTTCAGCGGCTTGACTGGCAGATTGACCAAGCTGAAAGCCGGGGAGTAGAAATTATTCTGGCAGTCGGCCGAAAACTTCCCCGCTGGCCCGAATGCCATGATCCTGATTGGCTGAGCGAACTTTCCTTAAAAAAAATTGAAAATCACCAGCTCAATTTTATAAAAAAAACCGTTGAACGCTATCGCGACCGTCAAAGCGTCGTCAGCTTTCAAATAGAAAACGAACCTTTTTTAAAAATGTTCGGCGAATGCCCGCCTTTAAATCACCGGTTCCTTGAACGGGAAATTTCTCTAGTCAGAGAGCTTACTGCCAAACCGGTAATAATAACCGATAGCGGAGAATTGAGCTTTTGGCTTAAAGCGGCCAAAACAAACCCCGACTTTTTGGGAACAACTCTCTACCGGGTCGTCTACAACCCCCGCTTTGGCTATTTTCGATGGTTTTTGCCGCCGGCTTTCTACCGGCTGAAAGCTGAATT
>CAZSPT010000034.1:0-7386 GCA_964608895.1 uncultured Gammaproteobacteria bacterium
ACCCCCCTTCCGCCTCGCCCTCGCTTCCGGCGGCGATTTTTTCGGCGGCTTTTTCTTTCTTTTCCTTGTCCCACCCTCCCGACGCGGAAAAGAACAAGGAACTCCCTTTTTTCTTTACTATTTCCAAATATTTTGGTAATATTATATTGTTGCCAAGTGGTTTAAGCATAATTCAATTATACCACAATTTAATATTACTATTCAAATATGGTAGAGTCAAGTAAAATAAAACGATTAAGGGAAAAACTGGGCTTGTCGCAGGAAAAACTGGCCCGGCTTGCTGATGTTTCTAATAATACAATAATCAACATTGAAGCTGGCAAGCAACAAAACCCGACTGTTGATACAATCAAGAAAATCGCAAAGGCATTAAATGTTCAGATTGAGGATTTAATAAAATGAGTATGGCCACCGCGCAAAAAATTAACTTAAAATTTGTGGATTTCTGCGCCGGAATTGGCGCGGGCCGTCTTGGACTTCAAAATTTGGGTTTAAGTTGTGTTGGATTTTCTGAAATAGACAAATACGCCGAGCGAACATACCGAGAATTTTTCGGACAGGAAGAAAAAAATCACGGCGATTTGATGAAAATAAACGCAAATGATTTGCCAGATTTTGATTTAATGATTGCCGGTTTTCCTTGCCAATCATTTTCCGTTATCGGGCAAAGAAAAGGAATGAACGACCACAGAGGGCAAATAATTTACGGCTTGATTAAAATAATGAACGCCAAAAATTTGCCTTATTTCATTTTGGAAAATGTAAAAGGTTTGGTGAATCACGAAGGCGGAAAAACTTTGAAAATCATTTTGGAAGAATTGGACAAGGCGGGATACAAAGTTTATCACCGAGTTTTGAATAGTTTGAATTACGGAGTTCCGCAAATGCGCGAAAGAATTTATTTTGTCGGAATAAGAAAAGACCTTGTGAATGGCAATAATTTTGAGTGGCCAAAACCAGTTTTTCAGCCCGATGTTCAAGATTATTTGATTGATAACGGCGAAATGGAATTTAACGAGAAAAAGAGAGCTTACGAAACATTTTTGAAGTATTTAGAAAATAAATACAATAAGGGATTATTTACGATTCAAAAACTACTCAAAGAGGATTATTTGGTTTTGGATACCCGTCAATCAGATTTAAGATTATATAAAAACAAAGTGCCGACTTTAAGAACGGGGCGGCACGGCGTTTTGTATGTTAGAGGCGGGAAATTTAGGAGATTGTCGGGTTTTGAATCTTTGTTATTGCAAGGATTTCCAAAAAATTTGAGCGAAAAAACAAAAGGTAAAATCGCCGATGTTTATTTATTGAGCCAAGCCGGAAACGCCATGACGGTTAGCACGATTGAAGCGATTGGAAAAAGTTTGCTTAATTACACAAATCATTATGAATAAAAAAGATTTAATTAAATGGGGTTCGGAAACCGCAAAAGGCGGGTTTAGAAACGAGGACGATATAGTCCGAAAGTTTAACGATTGGAAAAACGACATTGATGCTCAAAAATGGTTGGCGATAATGGGCTATCCGATAAAAGAAATTGATAAGGTGGAAGCGATGAAATTGCACGGATACAAAACCGATGTTCAGGTTCAAATAACAATTTATCTCAAGAAAGCGATTGCCGCCGAAAATTTGTCTATAAAATTGGTTAGCAATCCGCAAGGATTTAATCAAATAGACAAGAGGTGGGTAGATAAATATGTTGAGATGTGGGAAATTCCCGCAGATATAACCAAAATTTTGAAAATATTTACTGGCGAGATTGCGCCGACAAAATCGGGATTAAAAGATAAACGCAGAATGTTTTTAAGCGAAATGAACGAGGGCGATCGAAAGAAAATTATTGATTATTTCACCAAAAACAAAATTTTGGTTGTTTCCGACATTTTGAAAGGCAGAGGCAAATTTTCGGCGGGCTGGATGTTGGTCGCTTTGGTCGCCAACGGCGAAAGCAGTTGGATTTTGAAATCAATAAATCACGCCATGAATGTTTTTGCCGATGGTCCTGTAAGAATTACAAATCAAGGCAGTTTGAAAATCGGAAAAATAACAATGCAAAGAAAAGGCGGGGATGCTGGGCGGGATTCGGCAAAAATGTTGCAGTTTAAGATTAACCCCGTTGAACTTTTTAGCGATTAAGTATGTATGGACACGGTATCAAAACAAAAGCGAAGCGAAATAATGTCTCATGTCAAAAGCAAGGACAGCAAAATAGAGACAATATTTCGCACAGAATTATGGAAAAGCGGTTTTCGTTATCGCAAAAATTCCAGCAAGTATTTTGGGAAACCAGATATTGTTTTGCCAAAATACAAAGCCGCAATTTTTATTGATTCTTGCTTTTGGCACGGGTGTAAAAAACATTGTCGCATACCCGCCGCTCGAAAAAAATACTGGGTGGCGAAAATAGAAAGAAACATCGCAAGGGACAAAGAGGTTTCAAAACATTATAAAAAAGAGGGTTGGAAAATGTTTAGGATTTGGGAACACGATTTGAAAAATAAAATGACAAAAATTATTAGTCAGATAAAGAAATAAGATATGGAAAACAAACGCAAACATCTTGAATTTATACAAAACATAATCAGCCGAATGTCTGGTAATTTATTTTTTCTTTTTTTTATTTTTTGATATAATAATAATAAATGAAAAAAGATAGTTTAAAGAAGAAAAAATCAATTTTTCAGCAGGTGATGAGGCCAAAAGATTGGGCAATGCTAGGGGTTTTAATAGTGTTTTTTTTGTTTTTATTTATAAATCATCCAGGGGATTATTAATTTCTTTAAAACTCAAGGGGACGCTGCGCTTTTGATTTATTTTTCTTTATAAAATATAATAATGAAAGAAATCAAACCCTCGCTTAACAAGTGATAACCGGGAAATGCCTCGGCTCGGGCTTCACCTAAATTTTTTTCCACTTCGTTCCAGAAAAACTTCGTATATCCCTGACGTTATATGAAATAAAATTTTTTAAAATTATGAAAAAAGAAAAAAATATATTATTAGGTCAATGTCTTCGTAAATCATTAAAAGACATAGAAAAATATCCTAAAAGAAAATTAATGATAGGACCTCCGGCTTTTCAGTATGATACAGCTCATTTCTGGACAGAAGACAAAAATCAAATATATGAACATGTTAAAAAAATTCCAAAAAATTATAAATACATTGGGAAACAGGTAGATCCAGATTCAATTAAAAGAGAACTTGGAATTAAATAATTTTACATCATATAACAAAATTTATTAACATAAAATTTATTAACTAAAACAAATCTATGAGAAAACATGAACAAACGCCCTCGCCAGAAACTCAAAGTGAGAGTAAGAAAAATCAGGGTCAGAAAATAATTATTTCAGCCATCAAGGGCGAAAGTCATTGGGTTGAAACTACATATGATAACGGCGGATTTGAGTATAAAATCCAACCAATAGACTTAGAGGCGAGAAATCGGGAAGAGATTGACCGGAGAGTTGAAGCCGGAGAGGATAGAGATGAAATATTGGAAGAATTGGCAAATAATTATATACAAAGGCATGCTAAGGAATTGGATATTGACCCTGAAGGCTATGTTTCTCCGTTGGGCCGTATTTATGAATCTTTGACCGATCCAAAAATCAAAGAGATAGAGCCAGAAGAATAAATTTTATTGCGGCGCCTAACACGGTTTATGCGACATAGCTTGTTTATGGCGTAGTAAAATGAATTACACCACGCCATAAATCGGTAACGTTATACGCAATTCAAAAAATATTTTTCTTTTTTAAAGAATTTTGATAGGCTTTTTAAAAAGGGGAATAAAAAAATATATAATAATTAACCTTTGAATCAGGCGCTTAAACAGGCGGAAGAACGCTTTCTGGCGATGTTTTCTGAAATAGCCGTTATTTTCCGGGCCACTGGTTTTGAAATTGACGATTCTGAAGTTTTGAGTTTTAGGGCGCTTCAAGAATTTTCAGACCGGCTTGAGACGGGTAAGCGTAATTCTGAATATTACCGGGCAAAGTCGGCTCAGGCCGGTTATCTCAAGCTTCGCCACGCTTTTAACTTAATGATTTCAGAAAGCTACGGCAGTTTTTTGAAGTTTGTTGATAAGTTGAAGCGGGATAAAAGCAAAGCGGCTCGTCGGATTTTGAGTTCAGATGATTTTCATCAGCTGGTGGAGTTGGCCAAAAGAGAGAGTGGCCGTCATCCAAAAGTAAATCGGCTGATGGGGGTGGCTTCTGGTTTGGCTTCAAAAAATCGCTGCGGTTTGATTTTTGTCGCTTTCAAAAACAGCGCTAAATATCTGGCTGAATTGATTAGGGCTGAAGGTCTGGAGATTGAAACGGTTTTCGGAGGACGAGATAAAGATTTTCAGCGTCAGTGTGAAGCTCTTGACCGGATTAGTCGCAAAGAGCTTAATTTTATCGTCGCCACTTCGGTTATTGAAGAAGGAGTGAGTATTCCTGAAGTTGACGCTGTTGTTCATTATTCCGTCCCAGAGACTGAAATTTCCTGGCTTCAGCGAAGCGGTCGAACCGGACGGCTTGTCGCCGGCGAAGTTGTTTTTATCACTATGGATCATTTTATGGACCAAGGGAAATATTGGGCTACCCGTCACCAGTTGACAACAATGAATCGGCTGGCTGGTTCAAATTTAGAACTTAAAGGAAAGTTTTTCAAAAATCGGAAATACCGAGGCAAAATTGACCAGACGCCTTTACTTCCTTTTTTGGAATAAAAAAATATCCCAGGCGATAATTCGCTTGGGATTTTTTAAAAATAATTTTTAATTAATTTAAAAAATATTTTTAAAAAGTGTGGAAAACTTTTGTTGAAATATTTTTTTTATGTTATAATACTAATGAAAGTGAATTAAAATTTTTTAAATAAGTTTTAATTCATCAAAAAATAAAAAAAAGAAAGGAGGTGAATTTAAATGCCTGCTAAGAAACAAACCACCCGCCGGAAGACGACTGCTAAGAAACGAACTACTCGGCGGAAGGCCGCTCCGAAGAAGAAAACCACCCGCCGGAAGACGACTGCTAAGAAACAAACTACTCGGCGGAAGGCCGCTCCGAAGAAGCGAACTACTCGGCGAAAGACGACTGCTAAGAAGCGGACCACTTCCGGAAGGAAGAAGCGTTAAAGACTTTCTCAAAAGACAAAACTCCCTTTTTGCGCAGAAGGGAGTTTTGTTTTTGGTTTTTAGACTAAGGTTTTTTGTTTCGGTTTTGGTTTTTTGTTGAGGATTTTTATTTTTCCGTAGTTTCCATCGTAGCCGGGAATTATTTCCACTTGTCCTTCTCTTGCTTTAATAACCGCCGAGGCAATTTCCGGTTGAGTGATTTTTTTTAGCTCTGGTTCGGGAAGTTCAATTAAAATTTTAAATTCCGGGAATTTTTCAGTTAAGTTTAGGTATTCCCGCTGGACTTTTTTTGATTTTCTTCCGACTTGAAAGTGGTCGGCGATGATTTCTTCCAAAGGAATTAATCTTTGATAGGGAATGGTGTCGGCTGAAGAAATATCTGAGCGGTCGGCGAGTTCGGCGACTCGGTGGGTTACTCCCAAAGTAAGAGGTTTTTGGCAGACAGGGCAGAGATTACGGTTTTTTAAGCTTTTTTCCGGCGGTCCGGAATAGTCGCAGGCGGCATGGCCGTCCCAATGATATTTTCCCTCTTCGGGAAAAAATTCAATAGTTGAAGAAAAACGTTTTTTATCTTTCTCTTTAATAATTCTGACGATTTCTTGATAACTTAGCTCGGTTTCGGGAATTTCAAAAACATTTGCCTCCCGACCGAGATTAGGCAGAGAATGAGCGTCAGAATTGGAAATTAAAGTGATCGGATCAAGGGCTGAAAGCCGCCAATTCATCGGCGGATCTGAAGATAATCCGGTTTCAATCGCCCGAATTTCCGGAGCAAGCTCTTCAAAGCATTCTTCCAGAGAGTCAAACCCTGATTTTGAGCCGAAAACGGCGAACCAAGGAGTCCAGGCGTGGGCCGGAACGACAAAATTGTTTTGATTAATTTCCAAAACCAATCCGGCCAGATCTTTTCCCGACATTCCGATAATCGGCCGGCCGTCTGATTTTAAATTGAAATTTCTTTTTTGAAAGGCGGCGATTATTTTTCCAACCGTTTCAAAATCGGGAGCAAAAAGGCAGATATGGAGCCGTCTCATTTTTCCGCCTTGGGAATAGATGCAGCTGATTTCAGTTCCGGGAATAAAATAAGTTGGATTGGTTGAATTTTTTAGGCGGTAAAGGCCGGGTTTGGCTTCAGTTAATTTGGTTTTTAATTCTTGAAACCAGTTTGGATGTGTAAAGTCGCCGGTGCTGACTATTTTGATTCCTTTTCGAACACACCAGGCGGCAATGTTTTCAAGGTCAAGGTTTTTGGCGCAGGCTCGGGAATATTTGGAATGAATATGGAGATCGGCGATGTATTTCATTTTTAAGTTTAGATATATTGCTTTAATTTTATCATCTTTTTGGTTTTTTTTCAAAAAGAAAAGACGGATTTGACATCCGTCTTTTAATGCCGGCGTTTTCTGAATTTGTCAAGAAAAGAGATTTTCTCTTTGGCGGTTCCCGATCGCTCTTGGTGACGGCCGGGAGTCGCTTCAGTTTTTAAACCCAAATAGCAGAAATAGCAGATTTGGTTTTTGCGGTCGTGGATTATTCTTATTTGACCGCACTGCCGGCAAATTCCGATTTTCTGAAAAGAAATCGTCATCGCCATTATCCTCCTTGTTCTAGAAAAGAAAATTCCAGTTGTTCGGGATTTTTTTGGGGAGACCCTTCGGGAATGATGCCGACCAGGCAGTTTTGGCAGGCCGGAGATCGCGCTTTGGCGCAACTGATCAGAGCTTCCGGGTCGGCCGCCAAGCAGTCCGAACAGACGACTAAAGTTTTTTCAACTTTTATTTGCGAGCCGCAGATAGAACATTGGAACATTTTTAACCCTCCTTTTTTAAACACTGTTTGATTTTTATCACAAAATCCGCCTCTGGTCAAGATGGATTGAAATTAAACTGTCCTCGGCTTTCCATGCCGTTTTAGTTAATGATTTTTTTATTTTAAGATTCCCTTATTCTGTTTTGGTCTGTTTTATTTTTACCAAAAAGCCCGCCCTTAATTAAGGCGGGCTAAAAACAAAATAGCATTGTTCTGGCGACGACCTACTTTTCCCCTAAAGGAGTATCATCGGCGCTGAGAAGCTTAACTGCTGTGTTCGGGATGGGAACAGGTGTGGCCTTCTCGCTAGAGTCACCAGAACAATGCCATCTTGCCAAAATTTGCTGATTGATTTTTGTGATTAAATACCTGAAGGCCATTAGTACTTCTCGGCTTAATCCGTTGCCGGACTTACACCTAAAGCCTATCAAGCTCCTCGTCTC
>CAZSPT010000034.1:7396-8813 GCA_964608895.1 uncultured Gammaproteobacteria bacterium
GCTTCACGCTTAGATGCTTTCAGCGTTTATCCTAACCAAACTTAGCTACCCAGCGGTGCCCCTGGCGGGACAGCTGGTGGACCAGAGGTTTGTCATTTCCGGTCCTCTCGTACTAGGAAACGGACCTCTCAAGTTTTAACGCTCGTGGTAGATAGGAGACCGAACTGTTTTACAACGTTCTGAACCCAGCTCGCGTGCCCTTTTAATTGGCGAACAGCCAAACCCTTGGGACCTTCTTCAGCCCCAGGATAGGACGAGCCGACATCGAGGTGCCGAACCTCCCCGTCGATATGGACTCTTGGGGGAGACCAGCCTGTTATCCCCGGAGTAACTTTTATCCGATGAGCTTCCGCCGTCCTATTTCGTACGGTCGGATCACTAAGTTCCGCTTTCGCGACTGCTCGGCTTGCAGGCCTTGCAGTAAAGCCGGCTTGAGCCTTTGCACTACCACTTCGGTTTCCATCCGAAGCTAGCCGACCTTAGTAAACGCCTCCGTTACTTTTTGGGAGGCAACCGCCCCAGTTAAACTACCCACCAGATACTGTCCCTTTCCCGGATTCACGGGACGAGGTTAGAATTATAACATAACAAGGGTGGTATTTCATTGGCGCTTTGGCGAACCAAAGCTCCCACCTATGCTAAACAGGTTATACCATAACCCAGTACCAAGCTGTAGTAAAGCTTCACGGGGTCTTTTCGTCTTACCACGAGTATGTCGCATCTTCACGACAATTGCAATTTCACCGAGTACCTTGTTAAGACAGCTGCCAAGTCGTTATGCCATTGATGCGGGTCGAAACTTACTCGACAAGGAATTTCGCTACCTTAGAACAATTATAGTTATTGCTGGCGTTCATCTGCGCTTCGGTTCTAGGCTGCCTCCGCCAAAGGCGGATTGACCCTTCCCCTTAACGTTCAGACACTGGCCAGGCATCAGCCCCTATACATCACCTCGCGGTTTAGCAGGGACCTGTGTTTTTGATAAACAGTCGCTTGGCATCTTTAGCTGCGTCCGATCCGAAGACCGGAAGGCCTTATCCCGAAGTTACGGCCGCTGTTTTGCCGAGTTCCTTAACAAGGTTTCTCTCGTACACCTGAGGCTACTCGCCTCGCCTACCTGTGTTGGTTTGCGGTACGGTTGCCTTAATTTTAGCCCTAGAGGTTTTTCTCGGCACCAGCTTCAATTGAATTGAGTCTGCCAAAAGGCTTTCTCTTCTGCCGGTTTTGGCGCTTAATGGCGGACGGATTTGCCTGTCCGCCGCGCCGCTACCAGCAACGTCATAAGCCAAAATAACGCTCAATCCCCGCTGATGCGTCCCCCCATTGGAAAATTAAGGCAGTGCTGGAATATTAACCAGCTCATCCATCGGCTACGCTTTTCAGCCTCGCCTTAGGACCGACTAACCCTGGGTCGATT
>CAZSPT010000035.1:0-7900 GCA_964608895.1 uncultured Gammaproteobacteria bacterium
CTTTGCTGGAAATCCGCCCGGCGCAGGCGATAATGTTGTCTTCCCGCCAAAGATTCTGACTTTGCTCAAGAATTGAACTAAAAACCAAAACTTCAACTTCTCCGCTTTGGTCTTCAATTTTAGCAAAACACATTGAACCGCCTTTTTTGGTTTGAATCCGTTTAACGGCGGTGATTACCCCGGCAACTCTAATTTCAGTTCCAGCCGGCGAATTTCTTAAATTATCGCAGGCAATCACCAAATCCTCCAGCTTTTCCCGAAATTCCTCAAGAGGATGTTCAGAAATATAAAGACCGAGATAATTTTTTTCCCAATTAAGCTTTTGGCGCTTGGTCAGCGGCGAAGATTCTTCAAGTTTTAATTTTGACAAACCGACTTCCGGCAAAGAGTCAAAAAGCCCGCTTTGACCGTTGCCGCCATTGCGATTGACTTCCTGAATAAAAGTAGTCAGCCGGTCAAGATTGGCTAACAAAACATTCGGCTCTTCAAGGCTGTCCAAACAGCCAGATTTAATTAAGGCATCCAAGGAGCGTTTATTTAAATCTTTAGTTTTAACTCGCTTTAGGAAATCCTCTAAATCCTTGAATTTTCCGGCTTCTTCCCGTTCAGTGATAATTGTCTTAACGATATTTTCGCCAAGCCCTTTGACAGCCAAAAAACCAAACCTGATCCGAGGCCGCTCTTTCCGGCTGGCAAGGCTTTCGGCAACAACCGTAAAATTAGAAAAACTTTCATTAATATCCGGCGGAAGAACTTCAATCCCCATCTGGCGGCATTCTTCAACTTCAACATTTATCCGGTCGGAATAATTTTGGTCGGAGGTAAGCAAAGCAGCCATAAATTCAGCCGGATAATTGGCTTTAAGATAGGCGGTTTGATAAGCGATTAAGGCGTAGCAGGCGGCGTGGGAACGGTTAAAACCGTAAGAAGCGAACGGCAGGATAAATTCCCAAATTTTTTGGGCGGTCTTTTCGTCAATCCCGTTTTTGACCATCCCTTTAATCATTTTAGTCTCCTGCTCGTCCAAAAGTTTCTTGATTTTCTTGCCAACCGCCTTTCGGAGAATATCGGCCTCACCATAGCTAAAGCCGGCCAAATTTCGGGCAATTTCCAAAAGTTGCTCTTGATAAACGGCGACTCCGTGGGTTTTTTCCAAAATCGGTTCAAGTTTTGGATGAAGATACTTAGGCTTCCGGCGGCCGTGTTTACCGGCAATATAATCGGGAATATATTCCATCGGTCCGGGACGATAAAGAGCGACCATCGCGATAATATCCTCCAAATTATTCGGAGTAAGCTGGCGAAGATAACGCTTCATTCCAGCCGACTCAAACTGAAACACTCCAGTCGTCCGGCCGGTCTGAAATAATTTAAAAGTCGGCCGATTATCCAGAGGTATTTCATCAATATCAATTTTTTTTAAGCGGAGTTTCTCAATAATATTCAAGGTCTGTTCAATAATCGTTAAGTTCTTCAAACCAAGAAAATCCATCTTTAAAAGCCCGAGACTTTCAACACTGTCCATATCATATTGAACAACGATTGACTGGTCGCCCTGACTGCTGTACTGTCGGGGAGCATAATAGTCCAAGGATTTCGGGGTAATCACCACCCCGCAAGCATGGGTTGAGGCGTGGCGGACAACCCCTTCCAGCCGTTTAGCAGTGGCAATTAATTTTTTCCCTTTTTCTTCGGCTAAAATTTCCCGGAGTTCGGGAACATCTTCCATTGCCTTATCCAAAGAAGTGAACATCGGAATCAGCTTAGCGACTCGATCACAATAATTGTAAGGAAGGCCCATCACCCGACCAACATCCCGAATAGCGTTCCGGGCAGCCATTGTTCCAAAGGTGATAATTTGGGCAACTCGATCCTGGCCGTATTTTTCCGCGACATAGCGCAAGACATCGTCCCGCCGGGTATCGGCAAAATCAGTGTCAATGTCGGGCATTGAAACCCGTTCAGGATTTAAAAACCGCTCAAAAACCAAATCATATTTTATCGGGTCAATATTGGTAATTGAAGCGAGATAAGAAACCAGAGAGCCGGCGGCGCTTCCCCGACCCGGACCGACGACCACTCCGTTATTTTTAGCCCAGTTAATAAAATCAGCGACAATTAAAAAATAACCGGCATAGCCCGTTTTAGCGATTACTGTCAGCTCATACTCCAACCGTTCTTCAACTTCCCGGGTTTTCTTTGAACCGGGATAGCGCTTGGCCAGCCCTTGACGGCAGAGATCTTTTAGTTGATCGTCCGGCTCTTTTCCATCCGGCAGAGGGAAATCAGGCAAAACAGTCTTATTCAATTCCAATTCCAGTTGGCAGGCTTCGGCGATTTTTAAAGTATTTTCAATAACTTCGGGGTGATCGGAAAACTTTTCTTTCATTTCATCCGGAGAGCTGAAAGACAAATCAGTTCCGAGATAAGACATACGATCCTGATCAGCAAGCACTTTTTTTGTCTGAATACAAAGAAGAGCATCTTGAACATAACTGTCGTCCGGATTAAGATAATGGACATCGTTAGTCGCGATTATCGGAACTTCCATTTCCCGACCAAGCTCAAAAACCTTTTCATTGACTAATTTCTGATAGCTTAATTTTGGATGGTCCTGAACTTCAAGATAAAAATTTTCCCGACCGAATAACCGCCGATAGCGGTCAATCATTTTCCGGGCACCGGCTAAATCATTATTAATAATCAATCGGGGAAGCTCTCCTTGAAGGCAGGCGGTTGAACAAATCAATCCCTGATGATGGCGCTCCAAAAGCTCCCAATCAATCCGGGGTTTGTAATAAAAACCCTCCAAATAGGCTTGGGTGGTTAATCTGACCAAATTGTGATAGCCTTGCTTATTTTTAGCTAAAAGAACAAGATGATAAGGTCGAGCATCAATCCTGCTGGTTTTACTTTGACGGCCATTTGGAGCAAGATAAGCCTCCAAGCCGATAATCGGCTTGACTCCGACCTGGCGACATTTACGATAAAACTCAACCGCTCCATACATCACTCCATGATCAGTTAGAGCGATGGCCGGCATCTGATAATCTTTAGCTTTAGCCGCCAAATCGTCAATTTTATTCAAACCATCCAAAATTGAGTAATGGGAATGGGTATGAAGATGAACAAAAGACATAAAAAAATCCTTTATTACCGCCTCCTGATTTCTTATTTTAGAATTATTTTAACTCCAATTCAACGACAGTTTCTTGGCCGGCTCGCTCAATCAATAATTCCAAACGATCGCCCGGCCGATAATCATTAAGAAGCTCGGAAAGGCTTTGATAGATGTTTATTTCAACATCGTCAATTTTCTTGATTAAATCGCCTGATTTTAATTTGGCTTGGGCAGACGAACCTTTTACCGGGGCTCCGTAAATCAAAGCTCCTTTTTCTCCATAACTTGACAACCCTTTAATTTGGGCTAAATCAAGATAACTAACTCCCAGAACCGGACGGTTAATCTCTTGATTTTTTAAAACCTGCCCGATCACCGAGTTGAAATAACTACTTGGGACTACTCCGTTCTCAAAAACCAAACCAATAATACCTCCTTCTAAATTTGTTAAAATAGAACCTGGAGAAAAATCAGCCGGCGGCCGGCTCAAAAAAATCCGTTTATTTAATTCAGAGGCGGTCTGAAGCAAATCTTGGCGATTCTGGAACTGATAACCGATTCTCGTCAGATAAACCGGAGTCAGGCTGGTGTAAAAAGAAGCAACAACCGCGGTCTGACCGGTGGAAATATCTTTTGAATCTCCCAGCTTGGCGACGGCCAGCCCTTCAGCTTCCTTCATTTTGGCGAAAACCGCTCCGGTTGTTTCGTCTAAAATAAAATTGTCAAGCTGATATTCTTTGTTTTGGTAGCCGATTGCCAGATAATCTTTTTGAAAATTTTTAATCACTTGACAAGTGGTAACAATCCAGCCGTCGGCGGTTAGGACAAATCCCTGGCCAAGAAGTTCGGAATCCAGCCGAGCCTGATAAAAAGGGTCATTGGCTTTTTTTGTTTGATAAATTCCAATCAAAGCCGGTAAAAGCTCATTTTCTATCTGGCGAAGCTGAAGATCTTGCTTAACAATAACATTTCGGGGCTGGTCAATAATAATTTTTCGGTCAACTTTAGTATTGGAAAAATCAATTCGGCCGAAAAACGGAATACTAATTTCCCTGGTTCCGACGAAAAAGTGCCCCAAAATGCCTGCTAAAAATCCCAAAATAACCGGAATAATAACCAACCAAACAGTGGTTGAACTGATTTTTTTCATATTTTTTGATTATTTCCAAATTTCACCGATTTTAAAATCAGCTCCAACCGGCGGTCGCCAGCACTAAAATTAAAGCAGCCACGGTGAAGCCGAGATATTGAAACATTCGGCCGGCGCTGAGCTTTTTCCTTAAGGAAAATCCGGCCAGCGAGCTAAAAAGGTAATAACCGAGGGAAATAACCGCCGCCGAGACATAAAAACTCACCGGTAAAAAAAGCAAGCCGACTAACAGTTCCAGAAGAATCAAGCTGATCGCCAAAGAATAAAAAAGATTTATCTTTAATTTAATATTGTCAACTAAAAATTTACTGAATAAAAGAATCAAACTAACCAAGCCGACCAGCGTCAAAACTCCCCACCAGGGAAAATTCAAAAAAATGTAGAGATTAAACAAAAAAACCGCCGCCAGAAAAAAAATTATCAAATTAATATAGACCATTATATTCTTTAGACTGATTAAAACGCTCCGGGGAGTCTCATAGAAAAAATGGAAAACCGCCTCCAGATAAATAATTGAAACAGCCATCCATCCGGCCAAAAATAAATTTAGAAAAAATTTGCTGCTCAATAAAAGGCCAAAGCCGAAGCCGATCGCCAAAAAAAGGGCGGCGTGCCAAAAGAGAAAAAAAATCTTTGGGTTTGGAGTCTTTAAATTAAGCAGAAAAAAGAAAATCGCCTGCGAGATAAAACCGACCAACAACAGCCAAAACCAATAATCAGAAAAACCAGGCAAAAATTTAAAAGCCAAAAAATAACTAATTGGAAAAATTATCGGGAAAAGCCGGATAATCAAAAAAATCATATTAATCCTCTTCCCTTAAAAATCCTTTTAATTCTTGAAAAATTTCTTTCAATCCAGAAAGCTCTTCAAGTTTAGCCCGCCGTTCAATTTCAGCCAGCAATAAGACAGCCTCCAGATGTTCATCTTTAAAATCGCCCGGAGAGCGCAAATCCAGCAGACAAGTTTGAGCGGCTCTGGTTTTAACCGCAAAATCCTGAAAATCATCCTCTGGCGGCGGTTTTGCCGCTGAAAAATAATCGTCTAAGCAGTCGTTAAATCCCTGAAGATACTGGCGCCGAACCTCAACCGCTTCAAAAACCCCGGCGTCTTTGGAAGCTATTATTCGCTGGACAGCTTGGCCAGTCGCCTTATAATAACGGCCGAGAAAAAAAATCAAACCGGCCAGAATCGCAAAAATAGCCAAAACACCGACAATAATTTTTTTTGAAACTTGTTGCTTCAAAGAAACTTCTTCTTCGGAAGAATTCATAAGTTAAAATTAATTAATCCAAAACACTCTAAACTAAAAAAATTTCTAATAGAACAATTGCGGTAAAAATTACTAAAAGAACACCGACAGTAGAAAAAAAGGCGATTAAAGCCGCCCGGTATTTTTTGCCCAGAAAAAAATAGGCCGGCAGGCCGAAAACCAAAACAGCCGACAAGCCGACTCCAACAACTAATAAAATCAGAACTGAAACGATTCCAAGAATCAAACTTTTGCTCTCCGGCGGAAACAAAATTTCAGCCACCAAAAAATAACCGCCAACCAGAAAAACAAAAATCGCTTCAAATAAACCGGCTAAAATTCCCAATTTAATAATTTCCCGGGTTTTTTTTCTCTTACTTTTAAACATCGCTTAAAAATTAAATGATTCTTTAAAATTGATTTCCTCCCAATTTTGGCGGTCATGATCCCAGCGATAAGCTTTAAGAAAATAACTGAATTCATCCGGAGAATAAAGATATTCCACTTTTGGCCGGGAGCCAATCCTTTTTGAGCCAATTGTTTTTTTATCTAAAACCTTTGGTTGGGAAACAAATTCCAATTTCATTAGGCCAAGCGGACCGCTAAAGCGGACGACTTCCTTCTTGCCTTGTTTTTCCGGCGGCAATTCCTCTACTTCAAACTCCAAATCAGGAAAAGCCGCTTCCAGCCGGCTTTTAAGATTTTCCCATTTTTCAGGAGACATATTAAACTAAATTTAGCTGAAGATTAAAAACAACTTTTTTTTATTATACAACATTGGCTAATTCTTTGCCAATGGCCGACTAAATTCACAACCGCAGTAATCTTGGCGGTAAAAATTATATTTTTTCGCCATCTCCACTGTTTTTTTGCCGACATCGTCTTTTTTCCAATCGCCAGCCAAAAAAGACACCTTCACTGCCTCGGCCGTCTTTCGACCTAGCTGATTAATCGCGAAGGCGTCTTTATGGGGGCTAACAGCCAAAACGGAGCCAAAAAAATCAAACTGATAGCGGCGAGCAAAGCGAGCGGTTTTTTCAAGCCGCCAGCGATAGCAGCGCCGACAACGTTCGCCTCTTTCCGGCTCCTGATAAAATCCTTTGACTGTCGCAAGCCATTTTTGATGGTCATAAGGCGCGGCAATAAGCACTTGGCCCGACTTGCTGAAAAATTTTTCCGCTTCAGTTAATCGACGGTGAAATTCCTTCTTGGGAAAAATATTGGAATTCTCAAAATAGGCTGTCACTGAAAAATCTTTTGACAACCGGCCAATCAAGAAAGCACTGCAAGGAGCGCAACAAATATGAAACAATAATTTCGGTTTGACCATCAAAAATTATTATTCCGCTTTGTAAACGAGGTCGTCCTCTTTGGCCAACTGGTCGATTTTGATTCCGACCGCCTGGCCGGCTTCAGCCGACTGAACATCGTTTCGATCAATTTGCATTGAGTTGACGGTCTGCTCAAATTCCCGATCACCGCCTTTAATTTTGACGGTGTCACCGACTTTGAGCGAGCCGTTGGTCAACTCAATCACTCCAACACCGATTTTCCCAAAATAATGGGTGATTTTGCCAATCGGCTCAGCGGTCTCCGAAGAGTCCGCGGGGGAAGGCTCCTCCTCGTCTGATGATTCCTCTTCAGTAGACTGGCCGCTTTCTTCTTGAGACTGGTCTGCTGAACCGGAATCTTCGTCGCCTTGGGGAGTAGCCGGAGTTTCCTCAGTCGGTTGACTAGGAGCTTCCTGCGGCTGGTCGCCACCGGGCATTCCAGCGTCAGCCGGACCGGTAGTTGGCTGCTGTTGTTCTTCGTCCATAGAATTGACTTATTATTTATTATCTAAATCGCAAAGCTGAAAAAACTCCACGATTTTTTTATTTATTTTTTTCGGTACTCTTTAATCTTCTCGTTGATAAAATAATCGGCTTCTTCCAGAATTTCCTTGAGATTCTTGAATTGAAGATGTTTTTTGGCGGCCGGGAGACTAAACCAGCCATAACCATTATGCTCTCGGGAAATTTTTACTTCCGCCTTTGGCGGCAGTTTCGCCAAAAAAAGAACAAATTGCTTTCTAATCAACTGCTTTTGTCCATTTCGCTCTTCTTTAAAAAAGAAATGGGTTTCCTGGCGCCAGTTGTTAATTAGTTTAAGATTTCCAATTCCGGTTTCTTCTCGAAACTCTCGAAGCGCCGTCTCAGTTTCTTTTTCTCCTTTGGCTACTTTACCTTTGGGAAAATTCCAATAACTTCCCCGATGATATAAAATCAAATATTGAATTCCTTCTTGACGATGATGGCGGAAAATAATTACTCCGGCCGACTTTTCCCTTATCATAGCGGCAAAATATTCCTTAAGTAAGATATTTTCTTCCCTTTAGCG
>CAZSPT010000036.1:0-7271 GCA_964608895.1 uncultured Gammaproteobacteria bacterium
GAGAACGGCGTGCAGGTTTCCAGCGTGCGTGTTCGTTATGAAAACGATGAAGAAATGAAGTTTCGTTTCAAATATGAGTTGTTTGAAAGCAAGAAGGTTTTGGAAGAAAAAATTAATCATCCCGAGAATATTCAGTATATTGACCTTCGGTTAGGGGAGAGAATCTTTTATCAATAACAAGCAGTCCTAATTGACAGAAATAAAAGGTTTTTTTATAATAAATATAACTTCGCATAAGATAGATTAAGCGATTTAATATGGCTGATTCAAAGAAAATTTCAATTATTAACCAGATTAAAAATTTTTTGGAATACTGCAAGGTTGAAAAAGGCTTAAGTCCGGTTTCAACCAATAATTATCAAAATTTTCTAAAAACTTTTATTGATTGGTTGAAAGATAACAATCTTGCCGAGTTAAAACCAAAAGACCTTAATCAAGATCATATTTGGAATTATCGCCTTTATTTAAGCCAGAAAAAGGACTCTAAGGACCGTTATATTAAAAAAACCACCCAAAGCTACTACCTGACCGGCTTAAGAAACCTTTTAAAGTATTTTGCTGAAAAAGACATTCCTTCCCTGCCGGCAGACAAAGTAAAACTACCCAAACTTACCAACCGGGATAAAAAAATAAAATTTTTAAAATTTCGCCAAATTGAAAAACTTTTAGCAATGCCGGATATTTCAACCTTGGCCGGCCTTCGGGATCGGACAATTTTAGAAGTCCTCTTCTCCACTGGAATGAGAGTTTCAGAACTAACTTCGCTTAATATAAATCAATTTGATAAAAATAGCTTAATTAAGGGTAATTTCAATGATTTGGAACTTAATATTATCGGCAAGGGAGGAGAAAACAGAACTGTTTATTTTTCTCCCCGAGCTTTAAACTGGCTGGCAAAATATTTAAAAACCCGCCAAGACCTCTCCCCCGCCCTGTTTATTAATTTTAAACCGGGCCGGGCCAATTTTGACCAAGAACACCGGCTGACTTCCCGAGCAGTGGAAAAAATCGTCAAAAAATATTCATTGGCGGCCGGTCTGCCGGTTGACGCCACTCCCCACACTCTTAGACACAGCTATGCCACCGATCTTCTTTCTCAAGGAGCTGATTTAAGAAGCGTCCAAGAATTACTCGGTCATAAAAATTTAGTTACTACCCAAGTCTATACCCATTTAACCAACCAAAAACTTCAAAGCGTCCATCGAAAATTTCACAGCGGCGGCAAAACCGAAAAATCCGGCGCGGATAATAAAAAAACAAACTAAACCGGAATAAAATCGGATAAAAAAAACAGCGGGTTAAAAACCCGCTGTTTAAATTATTGTTTCTTTTGAGAGCTTTTTTTTCGGCTTTGAGACGACTTTTTTTGCTTTTTGGCGCCATCGCCCGCCTCTTTCTTCAAAATTGAATTTTGAGGCTTTTCCAAAACTTTTTTAACCAAATCAACTAAACAAAGGATAATAAAAACAACTGCTCCGAGCCCTAAAAATTTAGCGACCAGCCAAAAAAAAGATTTTGTCCGGTCAGCTTGAGTTCCAAGCACTTTTGGAGAAAATTTTTCCAGACCGGCCACTTCCAGATTATCCTCTTGGATGCTTTTCTGAAAATTTTGATTTTCTCCTTGATTTTCTGGTCCCGGCGAAGAATTGTCGCTTTTTTGAGATTTATTTTCTTCCGGCGAACTATTTCCTTGATTATCCCGGGAAGAAGAGTTATTCGGCGGTTCCTGATCACCGACTGAAGCGCTTCGGCGACAGCAATCAGAATTCAGCGGGCAGTCATCTTGACCATCCAAGCAGCCATCGCCGTCGCTGTCAGGATTGTTTGGGTCGGTTCCAATTTCTTGTTCTTGGTCATTGCTTAAGCCGTCGCCGTCAATATCAGAATCAGCGTAATCGGAAATTCCGTCGCCGTCGCTGTCAGGGCCGTTGAAAACATTAGGATTATTTGGATCGGGATCTTCTCCGTCTAAATCGCCGTCATTGTCGCTGTCAGGGTTGTTTGGGTCGGTCCCCTGCTCTTCTTCTTCTTGATCGCCGATTCCGTCGCCGTCGCTGTCAACATCAATAAAAATAACTTCGGTAAATTGGCTGGTTAACTGGTCAATCGCCTCTTCTTGACTGCCGTCGGGATTGATTAAGTAAGCATTGACAATTTCGGCCTGAAACTGATGACTGCCGTATTCAGCCGTCCAGTCTGTTGAAATTAATTTGCTGGTTCCGCCGGGGTCAAGATGAAAATTAAGAGAGCCGGAAATCGCCTCGTTATTGTCCATAAAAATAAGATTTCCAACAATAACATCTTCAGTGTCATTAACTAAAACGGAATAGATTGTTAATTCATCTCCGGCCAAAGGTTCAGGATTGGACAGCCAAATATTGCGGTTGACAAATCCGATACTGGCGGCTGAAGCCAGTATCGGCCCAACCAATAAAACTAGGGAAAAAATTACGATTTTCTTTGGAAAAGCCATAATAATTATTTAAAAATTAACTTTTAAGGTAGATAACTAAGAGGATTAACCGGAATTCCGTTCAACCTAATTTCAAAATGGAGATGGGGGCCGGTAGAAAATCCGGTATTGCCGCTGTGGCCGATTACCTGCCCTTGAGTGACATACTGGTCTGGAGAAACGCTTAAACCGCTCAAATGAGCGTACAAAGTCGCCAGATTGTTGTTGTGAATAATCATAGTGTAAGTACCGTACCATCTGGTGTTAACTGCTGTTTTGGCGACATAGCCGGCCTCGGCTGCTTTGACCGGAGTGCCGACTGGAATTCCAAAATCAATGCCGGAATGCTCAAAAAGATGGCGAAAAGGATAATCAGGATCATGAAAATAGGCGGTGATTCTTCGGCTATTGACCGGCCAAATTAAAGCGGCTTCCCCAAGAAGATTAAAAGCTTCATCCGGTCCCCGCTTCTCCAGCTCTTGGCGGAGCTTTCTCTCCAAAGAAGCGATTTGGGAATTAACGGCGATTTTTTCCTGTCTTAGTTCGGAAACCAGCCCTTGGAAATTTTCTTCCGATTCCCTGGTTTCAACAATTAAATAATTTTTAGTCCCCTTTTGGCTAATTAGAGTCATTTTTTGTTCTTCAAGTTTTTCCAAAAGCTTTAAAAACCGCTCCTTTTTTTTATCCAACTCTTTTTTCTGGCCGGTTAACCGGGCGGCTGATTCCTGAACCCGATTTAAGGTTTTTTGGAGATTATTCTGGATTCCTTCCAAATTTTTTATCTGGTTGAAAAATTCAGAAAAACTCTCATTACCGAGCAGAACTGAAAGATAACTTTGTTCATCATAACGATGAAGCCGGCGAATAAAACCACTAAGCCGCTCTTTTTCTTTTGAAATTTCCGCTTCGGTTTTTTTGATTTCCTCTTTGACTTTTTCAATTTCCAGCTCGGTTGTTTCAATTTCGGCTTGCTTTGCCTTAATATCCAAATTAGTCTTGGCAATTTGATTGTCAATGATATAAATTTGATTCTGCAGGCTGACAATTTCATTTCGGGCTCGGGAGATATTTTTTTTGTGACGATTGATTTTATCGGTAAGCTCATCAATTTTTTTCTGCTGTTCCTCAATCTGACGATTAAGTTCGTTAATCACTGATTGGTCAGAGCCGGCCTCTTCCTCCGAAGATTCGGCTTCTTCAGCCGTCTCCCCTTCGGCTGTCTCCTCTTCTCCGACTTCAGATTCAGGGACTTGATCTTGGGAATCTTCTGTTTGGGCAAAAATTACAACCGGCAACAGCCAACTAAAAACCAACCCGACAGCCGCCGAGAAAACCAAAAATAATTTCAAAGATTTTATTAATTCTTTTTTCATCAATTTAATTAAGATATTTTCCTGTATTTATTATACTAAAAAATTGACAACTTAAAAAGGTTTTGAAATAATAAAAGCAGTTCTTTGAAACTAAAACCAAGCCCCCGAAACTAAAAGGAGACGATTGATGATTTGGAAAAATTCTCTAAAAATTTTCCTATTTCAGGAACAAGAAGTTGATCAAGCCGCTGATTGGGAGCTGATTGCTATCTGCGCCGGTTGCCTTAAGGAGGCTGAAAAAATATTTTTCCGGATTTTTCGGAAAAATCCCCAAAATAATTTTCTTGGGGAGATGGAGCTAAACCAACCGGGGATAATAATGACCTTTCAACCGGCCGGAGCCGAACATTTCAAAATTTTCGGCAGTCCTCAAGATTATCAAGGGATAACCAAGAGGGAATTCCTCTCTTTAAAGCCGGGTGATTGGATTTTTCGAGCTGATTTTAACTGTCTGCTCGCTCAAGTAACCGCCGATTCTGAAAATTTTGAAAAATCAGAATTTCAAAAAACAGCTGTTTTTTTTGAAGAAGACTGGCGAGCCGGAACTATTGTCTGGAACGACAATTCTCCTCAAGGTCAAAAAATCACTATCTCAGACCTTAACCCTGATCAACGCGAACACTTTGAAAAAAGCTTCAACAGCCCCTGGACGAGAATTATTAAGAAAAAGGGCCGGGAAGTCAGACAAGCTCGCGGCCGCTTCTGATATCAGAAGGGCCGCTTTTTTTTTCCAATTTTTTCTGGGCTTCTTGAATCCGTTGAAGAGCTTTTCGGCGACCGAGAATCTCCGCAACTTCAAACGGCGACGGCGATTTTTTTTGACCGGTTAGAGCGACTCGGAACGGCCAGAGAATTTCTCCATTGGTTAAACCGGTTTCTTTTATCGTCTTTAAAAAAAATTCACTTAAAACGGAGGCCCGCCAATTTTCCGGCGGAAAAGTCTCCAGTTTGGCAGTCAGCCATTCCAAATTTTTTCTGGTCGCCGTTAAAGTTGACTTTTTCCAAACCAAAAGTTCAGGGTTGTAGGAAAGATTGTCCTGAAAGAAAAAGCTTGTTTCTCGGCCGATTTCTTCAAGTTTGGAAATTCTTTCCTGCTCCAGAGCGAGAACTTTATCAAGCTCAAGTTCGGCCGGCGGCAATTCAGGAAAATTTTTCCTTAAAAAAGGCCGGGCCCGCCGCTTAAATTCCTGAAAATCAAGCCGCTTAAGATGCTCCCTGTTTATCCAATTCAATTTTTGACGATCAAAAGCGGCCGGTGATTTTTGCACCCGACTAAAACTAAATTCTTTAATAAGCTCTTCCAGCGAGAAAATTTCCCGATTATCGCCGGGATTCCAGCCAAGCAGGGCTGAAAAATTGATTAAAGCTTCCGGCAGATAGCCCTGACGCTGATAATCTTCCACCGCGACGTCTTCTTGACGTTTTGAGAGTTTTGTCCGGTCGGGGTTGAGAATCAGCGGGAGATGAATAAAATCAGGCGGCTCCCAGCCAAGAAAAAAATAAGTCAAAATATGCTTTGGAGTTGAAGGAAGCCACTCCTCTCCCCTAACCACTTGAGTAACCTTCATTAGATGGTCGTCAACAACTAAAGCGAGGTGATAGGTGGGAAAACCGTCGGATTTCAAAAGAATTTGATCGTCTATTTCGTCGGTTTTAAAAATCATTTTTCCCTTGACCCAGTCGGTGAATTCCAATTTTTGATTTTTGGGAACTTTCAGCCTAACAACATAATCTTCGCCGGCGGTCAACTTTTCCTTAATTTCCTTGGGAGTTAGCTTTCGGCAATGGCCGTCATAGCGAGTCGGCTTTTTCTCGGCCTGCTGAATTTTCCTCAACCTCTCCAAACGCTCAGCGGCGCAGAAACAATAATAGGCGCCGCCTTTATCAATCAGTTCTTGAGCGTATTTTTCGTAAAGAGATTTTCTTTTTGATTGAATATAAGGGCCGAATTTTCCTTGTTCGGAAATTTTCCCTTTTTCGTCCAGAAAAGGCCCTTCATCCGGCCGCAAACCGAGCCAATTGATGATTTTAAGCATCTGATCAACTGCCCCGGGAACTTCCCGGGTTTGGTCAGTATCCTCAATCCGAAGAAGAAATTCACCCTTCCGCTGTTTAGCGAAAAGATAACTGTAAAGCAGAGTTCGCAAGGATCCGAGATGAAGGTAACCGGTTGGACTGGGAGCAAACCTTGTTTTGACTTGGTTTTTTTTAAAAAAAGACATAATGTCAAAATTATAGCTAATTACCGACTTTTCTTTAATTTATCGGCTAAAACCAACCAGCTAAATTTAATAGTCGCCCGAAAAACCCGAATTGCCCGCCAAGGCTGGACAATCAGCCGCCAAAGCCACTCCAAACCGATTGCCCGAAGCCGTTTCGGGGCTCGGAGAGTCCGGCCGGACAAAAAATCAAAAGTTCCGCCAACTCCTATCGCCAACTTGACTTTTGGAAGCTTTGGAAGATTTTCCTTAATCCAAATTTCCTGCTTCACCTGACCTAAGCCGACCAGCAGAATATTGGCCCGGCTGTTGTTAATTTTCTTAATCGCTTCACAATTATCTGATAGCCGCCGGCCGCCGGCCGTTGCTCGGCCGCCCGAATAAACGCCGGCAATTTTCGCTTCAGGATATTTTTCAATAACCGCCTCGGTCACTCCGGGCCGGCCTCCAAGAAGAAAAAAATTCATTTTAGAAGATTTTTTTTGAAACAACCGAGCGACCAAATCAACCCCGGGGAATCGAATAAGCCTATAACCGGCCAACCGGGCCGCCAAGACCAAACCGACTCCGTCGCAAACCGCCAAATCCGCCTGGTTGAGAATTTTTTTAAATTCAAAATTTTCTTGAGCAGCGACCAAAAATTCTGGATTAATCGTTACCCAATAACCAGAAAAATCAGACTCTAATTGGCGATCAGCCGCCGCCAAAACTTCAGTTGGATTAAGATTGTCTATTTTTACCCCCAAAATTTCAATTTTCATCACCGGCCAAAATTAATTGGAAAAATTTGTTGAGGTTTTGGTTTGGCCCGCTGTTTCGGAAAAATCAGACCAACTTAAAACCCCTGGTTTCCAAAAATCCAAATTGATTTGATAGTCGCTTAAATTTTCGCGAAACTGAAAATTACCAACCGTTAATTTTTCTTTCCAGCGGCTGGCAAACTTTTCCTTGAAGACAGCTAATCCTTCCCAAGAAGAAGAAACAATCTCTCTAATCCCCAATTGACTCAATTCAACCGGATAAGAGTCGTTTTTGGGGCTGGAAAAACTTTTTTCGGAAATTTCCAAATTTCGGTTAATTGCTTTTCCCGCCGGCCCGGCCAGCCAGCCAGGAGCCCGGTCCAGCCAGTTAAAAACCTTTTCTTGATAAAAAAAATCACTGAACTCAGCTGATTTGGAATAACCGAGAACTTTTGGAGAATTTTCAGGAAGCCGGTCGGCGGTTTCA
>CAZSPT010000037.1:0-7203 GCA_964608895.1 uncultured Gammaproteobacteria bacterium
TTGATGAAAGATTTTTTATTTGGTTTGAAGAAGTTGATTTTTGCCGTCGGATCTGGGAATCCGGTCGTCGGGTTTGCTATTTTCCGGAAGCTGAAGTGGTTCATCATGGGGGCGGCAGTTTCAGTCGCCGGAAAACTCTAGCCAAGCAATGGCTGTTTTTCAGAAGCGCTTGGCGTTATTTCAAAAAACACGGCTTTTTTCGCCCTTCCTTAAAAGAAAAACTATGATTTTGGCGGTTTTTTTCGCGATTCTCGGAGGATTTTTCGGCTGGAGCTATTTTTTCGGCCGAGAAAGGTTTTCTCCAGCAAAACTTTTGGCGGCTTTGTGGTCCCTGGGAATCGGTCTGGCTCAGCTTCGGCTTAGTTCTTATGAAGAATCCTGGCCGTTGAAATTTTGGCTGGTGCTGGGGGTTTTTTTTGGACTGTTCGGTCTCGGCTGTTTTATGTTTTCCCGATTTTTTCGGATTAGTCGATTCTTTCAAAGTAAATTGTTTTCTTCAGCCAGAGAATTCCGGTTTTCAAGGTTTTGCTGGGTTTTAACCGTCTTAACGGCGGTTTCGCTGGCCGCCAACGGTTATATTTTTTGGCGGTTTGGAACTTTTCCGATTTTTGCCAGCCAACCGGATCGGCTTAGATTTATTATCAACCGGGAAGTTTTCGGACTTTGGGAATATCTTGCTTTGGCTCCGCGGTTGATAATTCCGCTTGGCTTTCTCGGGTTGGTTTTTGGCCGGCCGGCTCGGAAGCTTAAGCCGGTTGCCGTCGGCCTGCTGGCGATCGGAGCGGTTATTCTACTTTTCTATGCTTCCCGGCTGATTATTATTTTGCCAATTCTTCTCTCTTATTTCAGTTATCTGATTCTTCATCCTTGGTTGACTAAAAAGAGAATCGTTAAAATTACCGCGGCGGTTGTCCTGGTCGTGCTGGCGGTTTCAATTATTATTCCGGCGGTCCGGAATTACATTTCCTACCGCGATTATTATTCTGAAATTGACTACACTCCGTTTACTTATTTACTGGATATTTCAAAAATTAATTTACCCGAACAGCTTGATTGGCTGGTGCCGATTTACCTTATTCCCGCTTTTAATCTCCAGGCACTCGCCCGGGCGGTGGAATATTTCAACTGGCCGAATTTTTTCTTTGGCCGTTTCAGCTTGGCGGTTTTTGACCCGGCGCTCGGAATTTTTCAGCTGCCGGCAGTCGGCCTTGAGGCTCCTTGGGAAGAAATTTTTCTTCCCTGGTGGGTGACCGGGACTTTTCTTTTCGGTTCTTGGGTTGATTTTGGCTGGTTCGGCATTGGTTTGGCGGCGATTTTTTGGGCCGGCCTGTTTTTATTCAGTTATCACTGGGGAAAGCGAAAAAAAGCTTTGGTTCCGGCTCTGATTTTCGGCTATTCCAGTTTTTTGGCGGTGATGGCGATTTATACTAATTGTTTTCTCCGGCCGGAATTTTATCTGGATTTGGCGGTTATTTTTATCGTCGGCTGGCTGGCCGGAGGGAGATTTTTTCTTTTGGAAAAAAAACAAAAAAATTCTCCTGAAAAAAATTAGGAGAAATTTTTGGGTTATTTTTAGCCGGTTTAAGGGTTAGTTGAGCCGGCTTTGAATTATTTCTCGGTGGCCGGCCAGAAATTCCCGGCTGGTCATTTTCCGCTTGCCGGCCGGTTGGAGCTCAATAATTTCAAGAGCGTTCCGACCGGCGGCGACTGCCATATTATTTTGGTTTAAAAAAACCGTTCCCGGTTCAGCCGATTGGTTAAGCAATTTGACCGGCGGGAAGATTTTTAACCGTTGGTCATTCCAAACTGTCCAGGCGTTCGGCCAAGGGTGATAGGCTCTGATTTTTCGGCTGATTTTTTCCGCGGATTTATTCCAGTCTATTTTCCCGTCTGATTTTTTCAGAGCCCGGCAAAAACTTGCTTGGCGGTCGTTTTGGGCGGTTGGAGAGGTTTTTCCGGCAAGGTAGCGACTGATTGTTTCAGTCCAGAACTCCCGGCCTTGAGCAATCATTTTTTCCCGGAGCGACCGACTGGTTTCAGTCGGAGAAATTTTGATTTTTTTTTGGGCGATAATCGGTCCGTGGTCAAGTTTTTGATCCATTTTAATAATTGTTAGGCCGGTTTCCTCGTCGCCGGCGAGAATCGCCGCCGGAATCGGAGACGCTCCCCGATATTTCGGAAGAAGCGAAGGATGTAGATTAAGTCCGCCTTGTTTGAAAATCGCCAAAAGCTCCGGCGGCAAAAGCCGGCCAAAAGCAACTGTTACCAGTAAATCCGGCTTGTTTTTCCCGAAAGTGGCTAGAAAATCCGGAGCCAAAAGATTTTCCGGTTGAAAAATTTGAAGATTTTTCTTTTCAGCGAAAAGTTTAACCGGACTGGCAGTCGGTTTTTTTCCTCGGCCGGCCGGCCGAGTCGGCTGGGTTAGAACGGCGGTCAGCCGAAACTCCGGCTGGTTGTCTAGAGCTTCAAGAAAAGGAACGGCAAATTTCGGACTGCCGGCGAAAATTATTTTAAACATATTAGAGTCTGGTGATGTTTTGGGCTTTATCAATGAATAAAATTCCTTCAAGGTGGTCAATTTCGTGCTGAATAACCCGGGCAAGCAGGCCTTTAGCCTTAAGTTTTCGGATTTTTCCTTGGGGAGTTTGGTATTGAATAAGGATTTTCCGGCGACGCTTAACTTCCCCAAAAACCTCGGGAATTGACAAGCAGCCTTCTTCTCCCCATTGTTTCCAAAGCGATTTTTTTAGAATTTTCGGATTTATCATTTCCAAAACCCCGTCTTGATGGCTGACGGCGATAATTCGGAGATTGAGGCCGACTTGAGGAGCGGCCAAACCGATTCCGTCTTTTTTTAGCATTGTTTTGGTGAATTTTGGAATAAATTCGGCCAGTTTTGGATTGGAAAAATTCTTAATCGGTCGGGATTTTTTCCGGAGAATTTTATTAGGATGGATAATTATTTTGAACATATTTTTATTTGTGATATAACTTAGAAGAGGAGGGGATAATAACATTTTTCCATTATGAATGTCAAAAATGGTCCGGAAAAAATTTCCAAAATTTTGAAGCAAAAACAGCCGGAGAAACCGCCGGCTTATCAATGGCAGGAATTTGCTCTTCGGATAATTAAAGAGTTGGGGGTTCCCAGCTTCAAAAAAAATTCCGTTTTTAAGGCCGCCAAAGAATATCCCAGGCCGGTGGTGGAAAAATGCCTTAGCGACACTAAGGAACTTTGCCAGCGGGGGGCAAAATGGAAGTATTTTTTCAAACTAATTTCTCAAAACCGCAAGCGGTCTTCTTAAATTTATAAAATTGATTTTATTGAAAGCCGTTATTCCAGCTTAAAGTTAGCGGTGAGATAACCGACTCCAAAAGGCGCTTGATAGCTCAAAATTTCCGTATTGAAATTAACATTATTAAGAATTCCAAGAAGGATTAGAATTGACCGAAAGCCGCATTCCGCCGCTTCTTTAACTAGTTTAGAGTCAAGATTGATGATTCCTTGGATATCTTGATTTTTCAGCAGCTCAATTAACTTTTCGTCAAATTTTTTGCCGGCCGGGTTAAAAGGAACTGGAGCGTTTTCAGTCAGGCAGTGGGAAAGATCGCCCGAGGCGACCACCGCCACTCGCTGATTGCTGTCAGCGATTGTTTCTTTGAGAGCTTTGCCGAATTCAAGATGGGCCGGCCGATCCAAAAAAGAAAAGTAAATTGGAATTAGTCTAATTTTTTCAAGATGTTGGCTGAGATAAAAAAAGGGGACCGCGACTCCGTGATCAAGCTGGGTTTCGGAAACGATATTAATCGGCGCTTTGGCGCTGATTTTTTCTTTTCCGGCGGTTATTAAGGTGGTATCTCCTTTGGCCGTTAATTTAGTGGAAAAATCCCCAAATTCCTGAAAATTCAATTGATAATTGTCGGACAAATTTATAGTGAAGGAATCTGATTCAATTTTTCCGTGAGGAGAAATAATTATCAAAATATCCGGCTTAACGGCGTAAAGCTCTTGCTCAAGTCGCTTCAAGGCTTCTTTGGTTTGGTTGATTTGGTCAAGATTTTCCTTACCGATGTTTGGAATTAAAATCGGCGGATGAGGAGAAAGAGCGGCAAAAACTAAAGACATATTTTTTTTGTTATTACCACTGGCCGGTAATTGTCTGGCCGAGTGGATGAACTTCTAAGGTCTGTTTTGAAACGGTAATAATGTTGTCCCAGCTGTAATTCATATCAAGGAATATTTTGGCGTTAAAAATCGGCAGCCGTTTGCCTTCGGAAATAACATAAACAGTGTTGGAATCCGGTGTTTTAATTAATTCGCCACCTGGAAGTTTAACCGGCTGGGCTGAACGGTAGCGGTCAAGTTCGCCCGGCGAGGCTTTTTTAATCGTCAGGCCTTGAAAGTTAAAGTTTAAAATTTCTTCGTTGATAATCAGCTTTTTTCGGCCGCTGATGACATAGTAAACGGCTCGGGTTTTTTCATTCTGAATCAAAGCGCCCGCGGGATAAAGAGTGTGCTCGGTAATTTCCGGCCCTTGGCGGTATTCGGCTAACTCGCTATTTGAAGCTTTAATTAATTCGTCTTCCATAAAGCCAAGCTGTCGGAAAACTTCCTGATTTTCAATTTTTCTTTTTTGGTCGTTGACAATCATATAAATTTCTCCCTTGGAATTTTTCAGCAAAGAGAAATTGTGATATTTCACCGGCGGACCGTTTTGATAGTTTTTTAAGTCGCTTCTTGAAACTTCAACAATCTTGGCTGGATTAAATCTGGAATAAAATACGGATTGAGAAACGATTTTTCTCTTTTTTTCGTTTTCAATAAGATAAACGGTTTCTGAATTTTCAGCCCGCAACAAGGCGCCGTCGGGCCATTTTTGGGAAAAATATTTATTCCAAAGATTCCAAAAAAGCTGATTGCCGTGGATATGGGGGGTATAGTTGTAAAGGCTGGCGGTGGCAGTATTTTCCGGAATTACTTCTTGGTCGTCTATGGTGTAATTTAGATGCGGCCGATAATTAAATTCTCCAATATGGTCAAGATAGTAGCGAGTTTGGGCGGCCGCTGAATTAACTTGTTTGTAAAAACCTTTCCAGCGGGGATTGCAGCCGCCGCTGTCCGGACAGCCATAGCCGGTCGCCCAGTCGTACTGACTTTGCTTCGGCGATTTATCAGTCAGAAGACTCATTTCTTTCTGGACCAGAATCAGCAGGTATTTTGGGTTAATTAACCATTTTCGGGAAGTTTCGTAAAAAGTTTGGCTGGCGGTTTTGAAATTTCCTTCTTTATCCAGGCAAATATAGTTTTTCAAGCTGCCATCGGTTTTTTCCAGAAAATTTTGGATTTCAGCCAAGTCCATTGAGTTATAGTCGGACAGCTCGTTGTCCGAAATAAGATAGTTGGGGTCAAAATCGGCCGCCAGAGCGATTCCGGTAAAATTGCCCGCTGTTAAGCTTAGAATAATTCCCAATCCAATGATTTTTTTGAAATATTTTCCCATTTTTAGTTATTTTGATTTTTATCATTCTCCTAATTATTATACAAAATCAAACCAAAAAATACAAAACTGTTTAGATGTTTCCCAAATAGCAGTGCTTCAGACCGGCCGCCCGGGCAATTTTTTCGGCCTTTTCCAGGCTGTTGGTCGGAGTTGGAGGATGGTCGGCCATCTGATAAGCCGGTCTAAAGGCGGAAATGTGCCAAGGGGTGTTTGATCCGAGTTCGGCGGCGATAAAATCGGCGATTTTTTTAAGCTCCCAATCGGAATCGTTGATTTCAGGGATTATTAAAGTGGTTAATTCAAGATGAATTTTTTTTCGGTTCAGTTGAATCAGGCTGTCAAGAACCGGCTGGAGTTGAGCTGAACATATTTTTTGATAGCTTTCCTCCTGAAAAAATTTTAAATCAATATTGGCGGCGTCTAAGAAAGGAGAAATAAGCTCAAGACATTCCGGGGAAAAATAACCGTTAGAGACCCAAAGGTTTTTGAGATTTTTTCTTTTGGCCAGCTTCATTGTTTCCAAAGCAAATTCCGCAAAAATCGTTGGTTCGGTATAAGTATAGGCCAGGGAAGGGCATTTGTTTTTTAAAGCTTGATTGACAATTTCCTCCGGAGAAGTTTTTGTCAGTGACTGGTTTATTTTTTCAATTTCCGGATTGATTTGGGAAATTTCGGCGTTTTGGCAGTGGCGGCAACGGAAATTGCAGCCGGCTGCCGCTAAAGAATAGCTGAAAGTTCCCGGCAGAAAGTGGTAAAAAGGTTTTTTTTCAATCGGGTCAACCTGTTTGGCGATTATTTTTCCATAATTTAAGGAATAAAGGGTTCCATTGATGTTTTGGCGGACTTGGCAAAAGCCTTTTTGCCCCGGAGCAATTTGACAAAACCGGCGGCAGAGCCGGCATTCAACCTCTTGATTGTTTTTTTTTTGATAAAGAATCGCTTCCTTCATATTTTTTCTAAAAATCGCGGTTTTGTCGTGTTTTATTATATTTTAAATCTTATTGCGTCTATTATATCTTAAATTAATAATTTTCCAAACCAACTGAAAATAAAAAGGAGCGAAAACCTAAGTTTCCGCTCCCGTCTGCAAGTTTTCGGCATAGGAGCGCCGAAAGAAAGGAGCAATTTTGGGAAAAGGCAGGGCGTTGGCCGAAGCCCCCCTTGACTTCGGCCGAACGCTGAACAAGCGGGGGTTAGAGGGTATCGCTTGCGGAAGGACTGTAGCCGGTTCCCCAGTTGCCGGCAACAGCCTGATTCCGTGTTTTTATTATATCTTTCTGAAAATAACAAGTCAAGAGTATTTTGAAAAATATTTTTAAAAAAAGGGGCGAAAAATAAAATTTTTCGCCCGGTATTGGAAACCCTCTCTAAAAAGAGGGGAATGGTCGGCCGGAGCCACTTTGACCCCGGCCTAACTGTAAGCCAGAACTCTTTCCACTGGGTAGGTAAAAAGAGTATTTTAATTTTAATTTTTTAAATTCTTTTTGTCAAATTTTTTCTGTGGATAAACCAGAAGTCGCCTTAGGCCGGAAGATTTTGCCTAAAATCCGTTATTTTGGTAAAATAAAACTAAAGCCAATAATTTTTTTATGATTTCCAGTCCTGAAGAATTAGCTAGAAGAAAAAGAAAGTTATCCGAGGAACAAGGCTCTTTTTCCGACTCGGAGCTAAAAACCGGCAGTCGCGCGGTTGTTTTTTTAAA
>CAZSPT010000038.1:0-1094 GCA_964608895.1 uncultured Gammaproteobacteria bacterium
TTTCTTTTTGCCCGCTTGCTTTCGGGCTTCGCCCGATTTTTTTGCGGACGGGCTATTATTAAATTCAATAGTCGCCCTTACCCCACCGCATCCGTGCGCGGGCGACAATAAGGAATTCCCGGGAATTCCCTTTATTTTTGTGGACAAAAAGAATTAAATCGTGTATTATAAAATTAGTGTTAGTCATCTGATTGTAGGGCAGTTATTGTATTTTAATACTAATACTATCATACCATAATGTCAACAGAAAAATCAATAATAGCGAAAAATATAAAGAAGTTGCGAAAGCAACGGGGTTTGTCGCAAGACAAACTGTCTAAATTGGCCAATATCTCCCACAATACGATTATTAAAATTGAGTCAGGCGCAATTCAAAGCCCGACGATGAACACGGCAAGTAAAATCGCCAAGGCTCTTGGCGTTTCGCTTGATGATTTAATGAAATAATAATGGATACAAAAGTTAAAAAGACAATTAAAGATTTACCGAAAGTAGAAAGGCCGCGAGAAAAACTAATGCAGTATGGCCCAGAAAAACTTTCTAATTCTGAACTTTTGGCTATACTTTTGCGTTCTGGCAAAAAGGGTGAGAATGTTATTGAATTGGCGAACAAGGTTTTGAAAAGATTTAGCAAAGATGAATTGCCTAATTTAACTTTCAGCGACCTAAAAGATTATTCTGGTTTGGGCCCGGCTAAAGCCTGCGAAATTGTCGCTTGCTTTGAACTCGGGAAAAGGTTGCTCAAAGATAAAAAAGCGGAAATTTATTTAAAGCCGAAAGAGATATGGGAAGAATTAAAAGATTTGCGAGATCTGAAAAAAGAACATTTCGTTATCTTCTATCTTGATAGCAGAAACCAAGAAATCAAAAGGGAAATTATTTCTGTTGGCTCGCTTAATGCTAATTTAGTCCACCCCAGAGAAGTTTTTGAGCCGGCAGTCCGCCATTTAGCCGCGCAAATAGTTTTAGCTCATAACCACCCATCAGGAGACCCCGAACCATCGGAGGACGATTTAGAGATAACAAAAAGATTAGTTGAGTCCGGCAAAATTTTAGGCATTGAAATAATTGACCATATAATTATCACCAAAACA
>CAZSPT010000038.1:1104-6572 GCA_964608895.1 uncultured Gammaproteobacteria bacterium
AGGATTTATAAGTTTCAAAGAAAAAAATTTAATTTAGCACTATGCCAATTTTTCAAACTGAAAATAATAAAATAAGGCAATTAAAAACTTCTAACTTCAGGAATGAAAAAGAGCTGCAAATTTTAGTTGAAAATAATTTAGAAGAAATTTTTGGAGTTAAATTTATTGCCTCCGAACTTTCTACTGGCGAGAAACATGGGGGCAGAATTGATACACTGGGTTTAGACGAAAATAATTCGCCAGTTATTATTGAATACAAATGGGGCGAAAAAGATAATGTTATCAATCAGGGACTATTTTATCTTGATTGGTTAGTTGACCATAAGGGAGATTTCCAAATCCTTACAGAAAAAAAGTTGAAAAAAATAAAAATAGATTGGAGTCAACCAAGACTAATTTTAATCGCTTCAGCTTTTAACAAGTATGATAAATACGCTATCAACAGAATGTCTGAGAATATAGAGCTTTGGAATTACACCCTATACGAGAATGGCATTTTTGAAGTTAATATTGAGGGAAGTTCACAAGCCAGCGATAAAAAAGGAAAGCGCATAACAAAAATAGAGTATGCAAAATACGATTTGAATTACCACCTTAATAAAGCGTCAAAAGATTTACAGAAAAAATTTAATGAAATAAGAGAGAAGATTTTAGAGTGGTCTAATGTTCAAGAAAAACCGGAACAGAAAAGTGGCGTTACATACAAAACCACAAAAAGTTTTGTTAGATTTGAATTTGGTAAAAATTACATCAACGCCTTAGTCCGAAATTCAAGATACGAACACCCCATTGATCCGAAAGGCATGGTAAAAGATATAACCGCTTTTGAATGGGGCTATAAGGGTTTAATAAAAATTACCAAAGAAACAGATGTCAATTATCTTTTGGATTTAATTAGACAATCTTACGAAGAAACATTATGAACAAAACAAATTACAAACCAATAAAAGAGAAGGTTAAAGTTGAGCCCGAAGAAAAGAAAGGGTATGTTCGCGATTTTATTACTGGGCGGTGGTTGAAAAATAAGCCTGAAGAAGGGCCGAGACAGATTTTGGAAAAAAGATTAGTTGAAGAATACAACTATTCTAAAACTCAAATTGAGATTGAATTTCCAGTTCAAAAAGGTAGTAAAAGAATTGGCCCAACAGACATCGCCGTTTTCAGAAACGAGAAAAAAGTTATTGATAATCTTTACATTATCGTAGAGACAAAACGTAAAGAAAAGAGAGACGGCATTGACCAGTTAAAATCTTATCTTTCGCCAACCAACGCTGAATTTGGTGTTTGGTTTAATGGAAAAGACATTGTTTATTTACAACACCTTAAAAAAGCCCCATTTTTTAGAGAGATACCAGATATTCCAAAAAGGGGAGAAACCCTTGAAGATGTAGGGCTTTATCAAAAGAAAGACCTGAAACCGGCGACAGAATTAAAAACCGTTTTTGAGACAATTCACAACCATATCTATGCCAACGAAGGACTACTTAAAGAGAAAGTTTTTAACGAAATGCTGAAACTGATTTTTATTAAGATGGCTGACGAAAAGGCATTGGCTCAAAAATGCGAATTTAGAATTACTGACAAAGAGTTAGACGAACTTGAAGAAGGCAAAGAAAATGGATTTATTGAAAGAATTTTTAGTCTTTTTGAGAGAGTAAAAAGCCAATATCCAGATGTTTTCGACCCCAACGAAAGATTAAATCTAAAGCCGCTAACTATTGCCTTTGTCGTTAGCCAATTACAGAAATATAGTCTTATTAACACTGCCGCAGATGTTAAAGGGACGGCTTTTCAAACTTTTGTTTATGCTCACCAAAGAGGAGAGCGCGGGGAATTTTTTACTCCGCACCCGGTTGTAGATTTATGCGTAAATATGCTGGCCCCGAAAGACAACGAGAAATTTATTGATCCCGCTTGCGGCTCTGGCGGATTTTTGGTAGCAGGAATGAATTACATAAAAGAAAAATTTGTGAAAGAAAGACCGGAATTAAAAACTAAAGCAACAGATTTTTTAAAAGAATACGCCCATGCTTACCTTTCCGGTATAGACATAAATCCCGATTTAGCCAAAGTTGCCAAAATGCATATGGTTCTACACGATGACGGCCATACTGGCATTTTTTGCGCAAATTCACTTCTATCTATCAATGAATTGATCCGCCTTGCCGAAAAGGCAACAGTTCCAAGAACATTACACCCCCACGAAGGACAATTTAAAATTTTAATGACAAATCCGCCCTTTGGTTCAAAGGGTAAAGTTACCGACAAAAAAATCCTTTCGGAATTTCAACTTGGCCACAAATGGAAAAAAGAAGATGACGGACAATGGGTAAAAACCAACAAAGTTTTAGATGGACAAATACCGGAAATTTTATTTATTGAAAGAAGTTTGCAACTTTTAGACGAAGGCGGCAAAATGGCGATTGTTCTACCAAACGGGACTTTAAATAATTCTTCTCTTGAATATGTCAGGGAATTTATTAAACAGCATTCGCGTATTTTAGCCGTAGTTTCTTTGCCAGTAGGTACTTTTATGTCTGCTGGAGCAAATCCACAGCCAAGTGTTTTATTCCTGCAGAAATTAAGCAGAGAAAATGCCGAAAAACTTAGCAAAAAAGATTACTCAATTTTTATGGCTATTGTTGAAAAAATCGGCTATGACTTAACGACAAAAACAGCCCCGCCGATTTATAAACGAGACGAAAGAGGAGAATATCTCGTAGATAAAAATGGAGAAAGAATTTTAGATACCGATATTCCTGAGATAATTGAAAAGTTTGAAGAATTTAAACAAAAATACAATTTAGGTTTTTAACCATGCATTTAGCCGAGACCAAATTTAAAACCTTGATAGATAGAATAGACGCTAATTTTTATGTTAGTCGTCTTGGCGCTATTGAAGAATTGCATCGGCAATATAAAAACCTTGGTGATCTTTGCAATTTTCCCAGAGCAAAAACACCACCCAGAGAGCTATATTTTAATACTGGGGTACCGGTTATTAAACTGAAAAATGTAAGTAATTATTTTTTACAACTTAAAGATACGGATTTTATCCCCCAGAGCAATTATCAAGAATTTGTCCAGCCAAAAATTGGGGACATTTTAATAACTGCTACCGGCGAAGGAACAATAGGACGAGTAGGAATTTTTGAAAATGGGGTTAAGTGTGTTGTTACAGCGGAAGTAATGCTTGTTAGGTCAGAAAATATAAACTCGTATTTTTTACTTGCTTATTTGCGATCTCCGCACGGGCGTTATCAATTGGAAAGATTTGCTCGTGGTTCAACTGGGCAAACACATTTGTATTCTAAAGATGTGGCTTTAATTCCTGTGCCGCAGGTTTCAGAAAAAATACAAATGGAAGTTGAAAAATTAGTTAAGCAAGCACACCAAAAGAAAAAATCAGCAGATGAGAAATATGAGGAAGCGGAAAAAGGTTTATACGAATTATTGAGACAGGAAAAACTTGATTTGAAATTTGAAAAAACATTTGAAGCGGGGGCTGGCGAAGTTTTTTCTGCAATGCGTTTTGACTCCGAATATTATCAACCAAAATATAAAGAAATTATTAAAATTTTGAATAAGTCAGGTCTAAAAATAAAATATCTTAAAGATTGTGTCTGGCAAAAAAATCGTAGAGCTAATCCCACCAAAGAGCCATCAGATAAATTTATTTATATTGAAATTGGAGATATTAATGTCGCAAGCGGTGAAATTAACGATAAAGAAATTTATGGACACGAAGCACCGCCAAACGCCAGAAAAAAATTGAAAGCCGGAGATATTGTAATATCAAGAGTTAGACCTACGAGAGGTGCTATAACTTTAATATCAGAAGAATTAGACAATGCAATCGGATCTTCTGCTTTTTATGTTTGCCAACCACAAGATGAATTCATACCAGAATTTTTATTCTTATATTTGAGGTCAGAGTTATCTTTGAACCAATTAGGCCGCCCCATAGTCGGGTCAATGTATCCCACCATAAAAGACGAAAATGTAGAAAGTCTTTTGGTCCCGGTTATCTCAAAACCAAAGCAAGAAAAAATAACCGAGTTGGTAAGACAATCTTTTGCTCTACAAAAAAAGGCAAAACAGCTCTTAGATGAGGCGACTAAAAGGGTTGAAGTGGCGACATAATAATTTTATTGATTTTTACCTTTATTTTGTTATAATATAATTACTATGATGAAGAAAAAATCCTCTCAAAAACTAATTTCCAAAGTGGCGTCAAAGAAGGTGTTAGATAAAAACGCCGAAGCGTTGAAGTCTTACGACCGCTATAAAAAGACCTCTGACCTTATAGAAAGGGCTGATGTTGCCTTGGGTAGAAAACCAACTTTTAAAACAGATACCGGCTCAACGCTAAATTTTGAAATAAATCATTATGGAGTCTCCTCAACCACAGCGCAAAAAATTTAAGACGACGCAAGATTGGAATGATTTTGTTGCCGCACAACAACAATCCGGCCAGAAAATGACCGGAAAAGATTTATTTGCTCTCCGCAAAGCATGCTACGAAGAAATTGAAAAATACCGTAAAAGACCACTTTTAATATACGCCACTAAATTTTTGGAAGGAGTACCGCAGGGTGCACCAAATTTTATTGACCTTTCTGATGTTGACGGATTTACCGATTTGATTAACTCGGTAAGGGGCAATAATGCAGTTGATGTACTTTTACATAGTCCCGGCGGAAGACCAGATGCGACCGAGCGTCTTGTTGGTTTGTTGAGAGGTAAATTTAAAGAAGTTAATTTTCTTATCCCGCACTCTGCCTATTCAGCCGCAACAATGTTAGCGTTGTCTGGAAATTGTATTATCTTACACTCCAGCGGGACATTGGGGCCAATTGATCCCCAGATTAACGGGATTCCTGCCCGTTCCATTAAACGCGGTTTTGAGAAAGTAAAAGAAAGAATAGCCAAAGAAGGACCAGAAACCTTACCCGCTTATATTCCGCTCATTGAAAAATACTCTCTTGACCTTTTGGAACTTTGCGAGGATTCGGAAAAACTATCAAAAGAGCTTATTTCAACGTGGCTCAAAAAGTATATGTTCAAGGACGAAAAGAATGTCGGCAGAAAAATTGGCAAAGCCGTTAAGTATTTTTCCGATTATGACAAACATTTAATGCATTCACGCCCCTTGCCTTTGGAAAAACTTACAGAATTTGGATTAAAAATTGAGCTTGCTGATGATACACTTCAAGATTTATTATGGGAAGCGTATATTTTGCTTAACGGATTTTTCAATGTCAGTCCTTTTGTGAAGTTATACGAAAGCACGCATGGTGTATCGTGGGGCAAACAATTTCAGCAGATTTTCTTAGGACCACAACCTCAGCAGAAAATTAAACCTCAACAATAGGTTAATTTTTTAACCCCACCCGCCACCCTTTATAATTTCTAGCCCGTCCGCAAAAAAATCGGGCGAAGCCCGAAAGCAAGCGGGCAAAAAGAAA
>CAZSPT010000039.1:0-5307 GCA_964608895.1 uncultured Gammaproteobacteria bacterium
TGTTCCGCCGAAAGATTCCTTATATGCTTGGGGCTTTCAAGTTAAAAGCCGAGCTGAGATTGTCAGGGAAATTTGCGGCAATAATCAGTTGGATGAAATTGAAGGGGAGGAATGCGATTTAGTTGACGGTTCTTGGAAATTCAGTCAAGGAGAAGACTGCGCCGACTATAATCTTGGCCACGGAACGGTTGGCTGTCGGGCCGACTGCCAGCTTGATTTTTCCGGTTGCAGCGGAGCCGAGGCAGCCGGCCGGGCGGCTGATTCAATTTACGCTTGGGCTTTCCGAACATCCAGAAGTTCGCCGTTTGACTCGCCTGAAATTATTGAAGATTGCAGTCGGACAATAGACTGTCTGACTGGCGAGCGTCTTCCAAGCCCAACTCCTTGGTTTGAAGGCGAAGCGTCTGAAATCGGCTGGACCGACGACAATTATCCTCTGCTTCATATTGAAGAGCCCCGGGCTTGTGTTGACGCCGTGGTCGCTGCTCGGTTTAATACCCGGATAAACGAGCAATCAGTCAAAAATAATTTTAAAGTCTATCAATGTTCCGAGAATAAGGGAGAAGGATGTTCGTCTGAGATTTCCGGAACAATTGAAATTCAGCCGGATGAAAACGGAGTCAATGATTGGCTTAAATTCACTCCCGGAAACGATTTGGAAGAAGGTGTTTGGTATCAAGCGGTTTTGGAAAACGGCGTAAAGAGTGAAGTCAACAAGCCTTTTTTGAAAAAAAATCTTCCCGGTCGTCTTTGCCCTGAAGAAGCCGTCTATTGCTGGAATTTCCAGACTCGGGACAATGCCAGCCATTGTCCGGCCGGCTGTCCAGAATGCCTGCCTGATCCGGAATATTTTTACTATCCCGGCGATTTTGAAACATTCACGGCTGAAGTCGCCAGCCAGGATAATGTCTGCTTGCTTCTTAATTCAGCCAATTATCCTTGGCAGTGGCAGTCAAACAAGCCGGCAATTTCTGTTTCACCCAATTTTCCGAGCAACACTGCCGTTGGAACCGCTCAAGGTGAAACGATTTTTGACCAGGTTCCTTACGCCAAACTTAGCGCTTTGTTGGAGACAACCCAAGAGAGCGATTACGCCAGAGTTTACAGCGATTTTACCAATCCGATTGTGATTGAAGACCGTTTTTGTCCGGATGGCACTCTTCAAAGCCCGAGTCCTTGGATTTTATCCAAAGACGCTTGCCAAAACGCTTTGATTTCCGCCCGGTTCAATAGAAATATGGAAGACGACAGTCTAAAGTTCCAAGAAGATGATTCTACAATAATTGTTGAAACTTGTTCAAATTTTGACCAAGAGAGCGAAGTCTGCCTTGGCTCTTGGCAGGAAGTTGATTTGGGTTCGGCGGCTGAGTTGAAGATTTTTCCCTATAGCAATCGGTTGAGTTTGGAAGATATTGAGGCCGGTGGCGAGTCTCAAACTGAAGAAAATTTACTGCCGGAAGGTTTTGTTATTGAATCAAGCGACTGCCGGGAAAATCTTCTTGCTCCCAACACTCAGTACCGAGTAGTGATTTTAGGTGGCTATCAAGGAGTTAGGGGAGAAAATAATTCTGGAGTTTTAATAACTAAAAACAGTCTAACTCCTGAAGTTAGGGACGGCTGGGACTACAATAGCGACGGCTATAACGATTATTATTGGCTGTTTCAAACCGCTCAAGAAGTTTGTCCGGTTGAAACGGTTGAAGTTCAGCCAAGCCGGCGTTTTCTCCGCTGGATTGGAATGAGCCAGGAGTATAATGCCTTTCCCGAGGCTGCCAATTGTAATATTTTGAATCGTTGCTGTTTGGAATGGCGGTGGCATCCTTTGCTTAATCCGGCCGACCAAGACGATTCTGACAACGGTCAAGAAGTTGCCAAGATAGAAAATTATCATTATCAGTGCGACGACCAAGCGTCCACCGGAATTCAAAGTCCTTATCAGAATTTCATCACCCAAGGAGAAGGCGCCGTCTATATCAAAGCGGTCGCCGAAGGAGGAGTTTCAGATAGTGGTTTTCTTCAAGTCGGGCTCGGTGATTTCCGAATAATTGATTATCAACCTTCAGCCGAAGAAAAAATTCTCTGCAGTAATCCTTTAATTAATCTTGACTTTAGTCTGGAGTTAAATAAGAGCAAAAGTTCAATTACAGACAATATTAAACTTTATCAATGTTCCCAAGAAGACGCTGGTTGTTCTTTAGATAAAGCGGACGAGCAGAATCTTGTCTTTCCCGGTCCGCTGCCGAATTTTCCTAAGAAGCTTAATAATCTTAAACCCGCCAGTCCGTTGGAAAATGCCCGCCGCTACCGGGTGGTTGTTCAGGGCGGTCCTAATGGCTTAATTTCCCGGAATAATAAAGAGTTGAGTAATTTAAATTATTCTTCTCTTGGAGGAACCGGTGAAGAATGCGAACCAGATATTTATCCTTGGAATCAGGAAATAAATATTTGTTCTTCTAATTGTCTTTTACAAGGCGATCTTTGCAATACCCGGTTTGCTGAATGCGATTCTTCGGAAAATTATTGTGATGCTCAATGTCATAATCAGGGTAACGAAAATTTATCTTCCTGCGGCGACGAAATTGTCGGTCCCGGTGAAGAATGCGACGACGGCAATATTGTTTCCGGAGACGGCTGTTCCGACGAATGTCTTCGGGAAGGCGCTGATCCGAGTTGGGGCGCCTGGTGCGGCAACGGCGTTCAAGAGTGGGGAGAGGGCTGTGACGACGGCAATACTGTTTCCGGAGACGGCTGTTCCGACGAATGTCTTCGGGAATCTGGCCGGCCGGCCGGCTCTGAGCCGAATCTTCCGATCTGCGGCAATCAAACAGTGGAAATCGGCGAGGACTGCGATGACGGCAATACTGTTTCCGGAGACGGCTGTTCCGACAAATGTCTTTGGGAAGGTTCAAGTTCGGGAGCGGTTTGCGGCGATCAGGCGGTTGAACAGGGCCAGCCAGATAGTTTTTCCTGGGTTTTTAAAGTTGATAATCGAGCGGAAATTTGCGATTTAGCCGAAATAAATCCTTGTCGGAACGGAATTTGGCGTTTTGCCGTTCCCGCCGATTTTGAAAATTTAACAGTGACAATAGAAAAAGGCCCTTTGGAAATCGGTAAATCTGGAGAATCTTTCTGGCGCCAAGCTTTGGAAAAAATAAAAATTACCTTTAAAAATATTTTCGGGTTTTCGGTTGAAGCGGCGGTTAATTGGACTCCTTGGCTTGAAAAAACTTTCAATATCTCGGACCTGGCGGAAAATTATCAGGAAGATTACTCACCCTTTGAAATTATCGGCTATTTGGATGAAAAAGGCCGGCGGGTTTTAAATTACATACCTGGAGAACTTTGGCAGCCGGGGAAATACCGGTTGACTCTTAGTTCCGGAACCGGTGAAGAAAAGACTGTTTTGGAGCGGAAAACAATTGAAATTACTGAAGTTTGCCCGGTTGATTATTTGGAAATTAATGTTTGGCCGACCGGCGAAGTCAGTCAAACCGATTATTTCTTTTGCGACCGCAGCGACTGCGGAAAAAATTCCAATGATCCTTATCTCCAGGACCAAAATGATACTCAGAAAGGCAACCAGCATCTCTATCGGGTTTGGGCTAGGACTTCAGAATCTTACTTAGTTGATTCTTTCCAGTTTGACCAAGGAAGTTATTCAAACCAAAAAAATCAATTTAATTTTAATCTTTTAAAAGAAGAAACTTCTCTTTTTGGATCGCCAAATTCAGAAACCGACTATTCTGGAGATTATTGGCTGATGCTTTATAATTATTCCAGCCAATATATTCCCGGTTTGGGCGGTGTTGGAACTTTTCAAGCCAAGCTTGAGGAAAAAATGGCAACAGTGGATATTGATGTTTTCTTATGTGATAATCCTTGGCCGTCGGCTGAAAATTTCCCCTATTATGACCAAGCGGATAATTGCAGTACTGGTCAGGGAAACTGCTATAACACCAACTTTTTATTTTTTTACTGTCGAGACCGGAAAGGTGGAGATCTACCCGTTTTAAATAGTCAATCGCCGGTGATAAAAGGTCTTCAAGAAGAGGAAAAAATAGTTAAGGAATTTTTATTCCGGCGGCCGGACAACGACGATGCTGTTGGCTTAAGAGTAATTTCCAATTCCAATCATTATTCTCCGCTTCAGTGGTATTGGAATCATTTTCAATTTGAAGATCAAGAAAATTTGAAAAGATTGGTTGTTGACGGCTATCAAGCGATTCAGGGCGGTCGAACCACTTATGTCAACGCCGCTGATTTGGAATCAAGTTATCCGAATAATTTTGGACAGGATTCTTTAATTGAAAAAATCTATACTGAAATCTATCTTTTGTCGCATAATCAGGAAGCTGACCCGGATACTGTTGCCGTTTATGAGCGACTTTTGAAAAATTGGCATTTTAATGTCGCTCAAGAACGTCAGGGGGCGGTCCGGAAAGGCGGTTTGCTTAGTCGAGTGATTAGCTGGAATATTTACGGCAAACCTTTGCTTTCAACCCGTCTTAAAGGTTATTGTTGGAGGCAAGACGGAACCGTTTCAGACCAGTCCTGCTATATTGACGCCGAGTGCCGGATTAAGGGATTTGATTATTGTTCTTCAGCCAAGGCCCGGTTGACTCGGGATGTTAATCGGCTGGCAGAACTTCAAGATATTAATTTTTTGATTGAAAATTATCATCAGACTAAGAGATGCTCCAGCGACCATTCAATTTTATGCTTTAATGATGAGCAATGTTCGGGCAACGGCCGCTGCGGCCATTATTATCCTAATTTGTTGTCCGGCAGTTATCTCGCCAATTGGACAACCAGTCTTTGGCCTTCTTGGCAGGCGACTCTCGGCAATCTTCTTGGCTCGGCTTTGCCGGTGGATCCGATTAATAAATTTCAAGGAGGAGATTGTTCTCAAGCCGAATATGACAGTCAGACTTGCTGGAATGAAGCGGCTAAGGATTTTGGCTGTCCGGAAGAAGCAAATATTCATTTCTATTATTCCGACGGTTCTAATAAATTTCTTTTGACTTTTCCGGAAATTGGAGAGGGAGAAAGCCTTTCCGGAGTTGAAGATTTTGAAATTGGTTTGGCTGAGACCAAATGGCGGCCCGAGGATTGGTCGGAAGTTGAAATGATGGAAAGAAATCCTTTTGAAACGATAGAAATGATTTGCCGGTTTCCATTTTCTCCGATTTGCGATTTTGACGGCAACTGTCAAGAGGAAGAAAATTGTCACAACTGTCCTAATGACTGCGCTTGCCCCAGTGGGGAAATTTGCCGGCAGAGGGAAGGGGTTTGGGACTGCCAGGACCC
>CAZSPT010000040.1:0-5096 GCA_964608895.1 uncultured Gammaproteobacteria bacterium
ATCACTAAGTCGTATTTTTTTGCCATCCTTCCTTGAATTATTTCCCCTCCTGATTTGAGTTTTCTTTTTCTTCGGCTTTAGCCTTGTCCGGCTTTTCTTTGTCATCAGCGGGCGACTCGCCTTTGGCCGGAGCCTCTTCGCCTTCGGCCGCTTCTTCTTCAACCGGAGCCGGCTCTGGCTCTTCCTCCCGAGGCCGGGCAACGGTCGCGACAACATCTTCAGGCTCGTGGCCGATTATCTCAATGTTTTTTGGGATATTTAAATCAGCGACAGTGATAATATCGTCAAAAGTTTTTAATCTGGAAATATCAACTTCAACTTGGTGGATTAAGTCGCCTGGCAGGCAGCGAATTTCCAATTCATTAATGTTATGAACAAAAACTCCGTCTTTTTCTTTAACCGCCAAAGACTCGCCGACAAAATTCAAGCCGACATGAGCGGTCAATTTCTCGTCCATTCTGATTTGCTTGAAATCAATATGAAAAACCTGCTGTTTAACCGGATGGTACCAAACATCGGCGATTAACACCTTTTTCGGCGCTTCCTGGCCGATTATTAAATCAATAATAGTGCTTTCGCCGGCCTTAACAAAAATCTTTTCAAAATCAAGCCGATTAATTTTCAGATTAAGATTGTCGGTCTGGTGGCCGTACAAAACCGCCGGAATTTCACCGGCTTGGCGGACTTGATTTACTTTTTTTCCGACCAGCTTTCGATGCTCGGCCTTTAAGGAAATAGTCATTAAAACATTATTAATCAATTAGAATAATTTAGCAGACAACGAAATTTTTGTCAAATTAAACAAGCCGCAATCGTCCGGCCAGACGATTTTCCGACTATCCGGAAGCCTTTTTATTTCATAATAATTTCCTTGAGATTTTTATCGGAAGACAAAAGTTGATAAACCGTTAAAACATCATTGCTGGCTATTTCTGAACTGTCTTTAAATTTGGCTACTTCCCGACTATCCAAATCAGTTACCAGACCGACTGAACTTAAGCCGAAATTATTAGCCATAATTAAAGCCAGAACCGACGACCAGCACTGCCGACATCTTAAATATATCAGATTGGCTCCATCATCCTCTTCTAAAACCTTAACTTCCACCGGATTATACTGACAATGACAAACCGGACAATGGGACATAAATTTAGCTCCTTCTTCAAAAATTGAGTTGTCTGGAGGGAGAATATTTTGTATCATATAATTAATTTTATTGCTCTTTTATTATACCAAAAAAATCAGCTAAAGCAAATCCCGAAAAACCTTGACGAATTAGGACAAAAAACAGTAAGATTAGAGAAAATCTTTGAAGCACAAAACAAGGAGGAAACAATGGAAGACCTTGAAGAAATCCTGCAGAATCAACCTTTGGTAAAAGTGATTATTCACTGGGAGACTTCTGAAACCGTTGAAACCACTGAAATAATCACCACAAGCAAGGAGGTCGCGACGCTGATCAAGGCGATTCTTGAACTCCACAACGGAAAAAAGCCTCAGCCAAACCTATTAAGAACGTTTGGAACCGGGACCTCTAGAGTTGAGAAAATAACCGCCAGGACCTTGGAATTCAAAGGAGCTTACTGGTGGACAACTCCGGGCCTCAAATTCGGCGGCCCAGAAAAAGGAGCCGCTCTCTGGGCTTGGGGACATACTGAAGTCCTTTGGCCTAAGAAACGGCCCTGAAGCGACAAGCCCTCTAAATTAGAGGGCTTTTTTTTCACTGTTTTTCCGATTAACCGCTTCAAGATAGCGACAATAATCACAGTCGGGATTAGACGCCGGAATCTTTTCTTGATCCAAGCATTTTTTAATTTCAAAAATTATTTTTTCAACCCAGGAATCATCTCCTTGGTGGGGAATCAAAGTAATCTCAAATTCCAACTTTCCGTCAAAAGCCCGACGGTCAGTCCGGCCGTTGCAATAAACAAAATAACCGGTTTTTGAAACTTTGTAGCCGTTCTGTCGCAAAAGCCATTGATAGATTTCCAACTGACGCTTATAAGCTTCCTGCCAATCCCGATTCAAAGCGGTAATTGACTCGGCTTTGGCAGTCGCTTTGTAGTCAACGACAAGATATTCTCCCTGGGAATTTTCCCAAAGATCGTCAATCGCTCCGAAAACCAAAAGATTAGTCGGCTGGTGAAGATATTTAACTCCGACAAAATTTTGACGCCAATTTTCCAAATCCTGATGAGAAACCGGCCGAGCGTCAACTCCGTAATTTTCAATTAAAGGATGTTTTGTCCCTTTGGCCCGATGAATATCAAACTCTTGCTTCAGAAGAGTGTCAACAGCGCTGTTCAAAGCAAAAGGATAGCCCGGAGGCCGACCGACTCCTAAACGGCGGTCATAGTAAAAACAGCGGGGGCATTCCAAAAAAAGCTCTATTTTTGAGCGGGAAAGCTTAAAAGGTTCCCGGGCGTCAGGGCGATAAATACCTCTGGTTCGTTCAGGATTGTAGTATTTTGACATTTTGAAAAATTATTTCTAAATGTTTCAATTATACCCTTTTTAATAAAAAAGAAAAAGACCCTGACAACTAAATGCCAGAGCCTTAGAAATCGCCGCCCAGAAGCGATAAAAGCTTTTTTAACCGATAAACAAAAGCCCGTTGGAGCAGAATTTGCGGGCATTGTCCAAGCGAGCCGCGCGGCCGAAGATGAGCCGCCGGTTGTAGGTTTTTAAAGAAATTGAATATACGGAATCTTTCTTCCGTAAAGCGGCTAAATTCAAATTGGGCGTATGCCCGGAAGACGCTAAAACATCTGGATACATTGCCATGGCAACAACAGTATCCAGACCGGAAAGGACAAATCCTTCCGGCAAAGTTAACATCTGCTCACGGCTTGCTTCAGCAGAGTAACCTTGGAGAGAACTCGGGAAATAAATCCCGATAACCGGGCCTTCCTTCATTCGCTCAATAAGAAGGTCGTGCCGGCTGCCATTGGCAATACTGATTTCCCCCTTCAACTCATTTTTATAGAAATTTCTGAAACGCCTGTTACCGTCAAAATCCTTATAGTTTCTTTTCAATTCAAGCAAATACTGCTCCAACTCGGCTCCAATATCATTAGAAACGAGCTTGGGCATGATGATCGGCAGCCAAACACCTTTGACGATGTCGGCGATCTGGAAATCTTGTTTAATGATTACCAGCAGACGTTCGGCTTCCTTCATAAAATCCCGAGCTGTGATTCCGGTGTCAAAACCCAAAAATCCAAACAGCTGCAGAATACGTCCGGAAAAGTCGGTTCCCGTCTCCAAATCTGGTTGAACTAGCTGAAAACCCCAATCAGGGTCGCAGAAATCAGTCTGCAAACCTTCGGGAATCCGGCGACCGTGTTTGTCAAAGAGCCGTTGAGCCGGATTCTGAACCGTCACGGTTTTTTTGTCTTGCAAAATTTGCTCAACAACAGGCCAGCCGCCTAACTTTTCTACCAAAGCCAAGATCCGATCTTGATCTAAAGGATTCATTTGTCCTCCTTTTCACGCTCTGCGTGCGATTTTTCCTACCTCTTCCCTCTTGATTCTTTCACTTTTGAAAGTGAATTTAGTATATCATTATTAAACTAAAAAGTCAAATAAAATAACTAAAATTAGCTTATTTTGGTTAATATTTTTAATTTCTTAGTTTGCCTGTTGTTTGATAATAAAATAAGTACGGTTAATTTCCGCTATCTTTAAATCCAATATTTTTTTCAACAATTAGCGACAAGACCACAACCCGACTTGTTCGGTTTGAGCCTTCTCTTGAATCAAGAGATAAGTCTGCTTTTTTTGAAAATTCTCTTCGGAATAAACTCGGGCAAAACCCTTCTCCAGAAGAATTTTTCCAAAATCCCGACCGTCAACTTCCAGATATCCAAGCAGTCTTCCATAATCTCCGGTCCGGCCGGTCAAATAATCAAAAGAAATAAAAATTTTCCGGTCTTCTAAATAATCTTCGGTAAATTCGGACGCCCGGACTCCCCAATCCTTAAGACAGTCAAGATCGCTGACAGACTGATATTCACCGAGCCGATTTTCTTGATAAACCTCGGGGGTGTCAACGCCCAGCAGCCGAACAGTCCGGGTTGTTCCGGCCGTTAAAACCTCAAAAGTGTCGCCGTCAACCACTTTGGTTACTAAACAAGATTGGGGTTTAGAACTGGAATCTTCAACCGAAAAATCATTAAAATCATTGATTTCAAAAATAAAGGAAAATGCCGCCGCCAATAAAAAAAATCCAAATCCAGCCAGTCCATAAATCAGCCAAACCTTTTTTCGGGTCTTTTGACTTCCCCACTTTATTACCAACCGAGGATCCAAAAGTCCGATAATCAAGCAGAAAAAACAAAAAATTCCGAAAAAAAAGAAAATTACCGCCATAATAAAAAATTAATTTTCTAAAAAACTTATCTTCCCTTGCCGGAAAAACACCGGCATTTTTTATTCTTTAAAATCATCTTTTGCTCGGTTTTTGAGTTAATAAATTCATTTTGACTTGAATCTCCAAAGGCAAATTTTTCATCCAAAAAAGATTGATGACGGTAACCCCGACTTTTAATCTCTGCCGCCAGCCGGCGGTGCCTAATAAATAGAGCTTTTTCCTTGCCAACCCAGCGTTTTGTTTCCGGATGATTGCGATATCCTTTTTTGCCATTGATTAAAATACTCCAAAGAGCGTGGAGCTCCCGATGTTCGCCCAATAAATGATTTCGGCATAATTTTTTCGGATCAATATCCCAAATTCTCATAACTTTAAACGGTCTTTTGGAAAATAATAAACTATTTTGAAAGAATTGTCTATTTTTCTCGAAAAATCAAAATAAGAAAAACGAGGCATAACATTGTTACACCTCGTGTTTTGAAAAATTCGGCCGAGAACCAAGACTCCTAATTCAAGAGCAAAAGGGCACTACCCGAGGAACAGTAAACCACCAGAAAAGTCGCCGAAAGCATAGGCCAGGCTGCCCGTGTAGTCGAAGTCGAGCGAGCCGCCGTAGGCCTTAAAGTAGAGCGAAAAACCGGCGGACCGCCACCGTAGAGCGGCTAAGCGCAGACTGGGCGTCTTCTGATCACGAGCCAAAAAATCAGGATACATCGCCATAGCA
>CAZSPT010000041.1:0-5041 GCA_964608895.1 uncultured Gammaproteobacteria bacterium
AAAGCTAAATTAGAGCAAGGACGAGACGCATTATCAGAAAAGATATTAAATCCGGCCTTCGTTGTTGCTCTTAATAATTTGTGCTGACGATAAATAAAGATTAAAATTGTCTTTAAAATAAGGGCTTTCATAGTGCCGCCCATTGTTTTCGCACTAAGCTGTTTTTTTTACTTTTGTCTTTTGTTAAAGCCTTTTTGGCTTTTTTATTTTTTATTTTTTTATTTGAAAAAATCAGATTTTTCTGGTATTCTAAAGTCAAGTTTTAAAAGTTTAATTTGATTTTATGAACCCCAAATTTTGGGCGGCGGTTCGAGCGTTCGTTCCGCCGATTATTGTTTCCGGCTGGCGAAAATTTAGACAAAAACTTTCAAAATCGCGTCGGCTTAGTTCCGGAGTAAAATATTATCGCGGTCAGGGAATCGGCGGAAAATGGGAGGAAATCGGCCGGCTTCAGTTTAATTTCATAATCAAGAACGGTCTTCGGCCGGAGGACAAATTTTTAGACATCGGCTGTGGCAGTCTTCGGGGCGGTATTCACTTTGTTAAGTATCTTAATCAAGGTAATTACTGTGGCATTGATCGAGAAAAACATTTTTTGGAGGCGGCCCGGGAAGTTGAGTTGCCTAATCGTCAATTGGAGTATAAGGCGCCTCGGCTGCTCTGCCGGAATGATTTTGATTTTTCAAAATTCGGACTGGAATTTGACTGGGCTTTGGCTCAATCGGTTTTCAGCCATCTTCCTTGGAATTCAATTCTCCGTTGTTTGATTAATTTGGAAAAAGTTTTAAAAAAGGGCGGCCGATTTTACGCCACTTTTTTTGAAGATGACCGGACAGGCAACCAACTTACTCCTTTGAAGCATCGGCCTGGCGGAGTGGTTACTTATTTTGATCAAGATCCGTTTCATTACAAATTTCAGGTTTTTCTTGAATTGGCCGCCAAAGTTTCTTTGAGAGTGGAAAATCTCGGCGACTGGAATCACCCCCGAAATCAGAAAATGTTGGTTTTCCGGAAATAAAGAAGCGGATTTTAAAGGTTAATCAGTAAAAATGAACTCCAACAGTTTGGCGAAAAATACTACTTTTTTTACCGCCGCAATGGCTATTCAGAAGGCCTTATCTTTTATTTATTTTATTTTTGTCGCCCGGATTTTAGGGGTTGAGAATACTGGAAAATTTTCCTTTGCCTTGTCTTTTACCACTATTTTCGCGATGTTTCTGGATTTCGGGCTTAATCAAGTGCTCATTCGCCAGAGCGCTCAAGACAGTCAAACTTCCCAAAAAAATCTTTCCCGGGTTTTAAGTTTCAAAATTCTCGGAGCAACGGCGATTTATGGCCTGATAGTGGTTTTGATAAATTTAATGGACTATCCGGCGATTACCCGCCAAATGGTCTATCTCGCCGGAGTAGTGATGATTGTTGATTCTTTTGTTTTAAGTTTTTACGGAATTCTACGGGGCCGTCAGAATCTGAAATTTGAAAGTTTTGGAGTGGTCGCCAATCAGGTGATAATTTTGATGGTCGGTCTAATTGTCCTAAAATTCGGTTTCGGTTTGGTTACTTTGATTTCTGTCTATCTTCTCGGCAGTTTGTTTAATTTTATCTACGCCGGTTCAGTTTTGAAGCAAAAGCTTAAAATCATTCTCCGGCCGGATTTTAATTGGTCGGGAATTGCCGAACTTTTGAAGCTGGCTCTGCCGTTTGGTATCGCCGGAATTTTTATTAGAATTTACTCTTCAATTGATATTGTTATTTTGTCAAAGCTGGCCAGCGATTATTCGGTTGGCCTTTATAGTGTTGCTTACAAAATAACCTTTGCTCTTCAGTTTTTGGCGACTGCTTTTTCAGCCGGCGTTTATCCTAATTTTTGCCGGTGTTTTGCCGAGTTTCGGGAAAAACTGGCCGGGACTTTTGAAAAGTCAATCCGTTATTTAATGATTCTCGCTCTGCCGATTTCTTTTGGAGTGATAATAATCGCCGATAAAATCGTCGGTCCGGTTTTCGGCCGGGAGTATCAGGATTCGGTTCTCACTCTTCAGATAATGATTTCAGCTTTGGTTTTGATATTTTTGAATTTCGCGGTCGGCGCTCTTTTGAACGCCGGTGGCCGCCAAACCCGCCAAACAATCCATCTCGGAATAACAGCCGGCGCTAATATTGTTTTTAACCTGATTTTAATTCCCCGGTTAGCCCATCTTGGAGCCGCTTTGGCGACTGTTTTGAGTTATTTGATTCTTTTTTCTCTGGGAATAGCGGTAGCCGGAAAAATTGTTTCCTATTCCAAGAAAAAAATCCTCGGAAGCGCCGGCCGAATATTTTTGAGTACTTTGGCGATGGCCGGAGTAGTGTTGTTTTTAAAGGAACAAATTGCTTTCTGGCTGGTTATTCCAATCGGCGCCATAGTTTATTTCCTAGGTCTTGTCTTGCTTCGGGAAATAACTAAAGTTGATTTGTTTCAGTTTAAAAGACTGGTTTTTAGCCGCCGGCTGCCGGCCGGACCAGCCGAGTTGGCTATGAATAAGGATTTGGAAGCCCGCAGAAAAACCCGGGAGAAAAATTTTTCCCGACTTCAATTTACTGAAAAAGAAAAAAAATCAGCTAATCAGCCGATTGAAGTTTGTCTGCCGGTTTATTCCCGGCCCGAGCGGCTGCCGGAAATTTTGGAGCAGTTGAAAAATCAGACAATTCATAATTTTAACTTGAATGTTTGGAATAATAGCGGGCAAAAATTGGATTTTTCCGGCTGGCCGTCGGACCGGCTCCGGCTGGTTGATTCCCCTCAAAATCTCGGCTCCCAGGCAAGATTTTATCTGGTTGAAAAAACTACCGGTAATCCAATAGTTTTTCTTGATGACGATTTGGAACTTCAGCCCGATTTTTTGGAGTATAATTATCAGCAGTATCTTAAGTTCGGCGGCCGAGCGGTTATCGGCTGGTACAGCCGAATTTTTACTACTGAAAGTTACTGGCGGTCTCGAACGGCCAGCCAACCCGGTCTTGAAGTCGACTATCTCGGTACCGGCGGAATGATAATCAACCGAGAGATTTTTGATCGGGAAAAAAGTTTGGTAAAAATTCCGGAAAAATACTGCAGAGTTGAAGATCTTTACCTTTGTTTTGTCGCCCGAATGAAATACGGTTTAGAGCTGATTTCAATTGATCCCCGTTGCCGGATTGTTCTTGACGACAAGAATCAGTTCCTTTCCTTGGCCGACTATAAAGAAGAAGCTTTCAAAAGTCTTAGAGCAGCCGGCTGGAAACTTTTAATTGACGATTTCAGGAAATAATTGTTTTAAAAACCTTCAGAAAGCGTTTTTCTGAAGGTTTGACTGTTTGTTTAGCCTTGGATTTTTTGAAGCTTGGCAATTCTCATTTGGTCGGCTCGGTTTCGGCCGCCCGCCGCTTGCGTTAGTATTTTCTGTTGTTTCAGAATTTCCTGAATGATTTCAGTTAATTCTTGGCGGCCTTCAGTTCGGCCGGTCAGAAAACTGATTATTTTTTCCCGGGCAAGTTCGGCCGGAATAATTTCAGCTTCGGAAACTAAGAAAATCCCGGAAATTTCTTCAGTCCTTTTGACTAGATAGCCGGAATGTTTCCGGTCGGGTTCCAAACCGCTGATTTTCAGCGGGCGATAGTCGCCGCGTTCAACTTCGCTTTTCAGGCAAACTAACTGGTCGGTTCGGTATTTGGGTCCGGGAATATTCATTTTTCCCTCCTATTGGTTGTTAAAATTTGAAATTTTACTTAGTCGGAGGTTATAATATCAGAAAAATTGTTAATTGTCAAAATGAATTCCAAAAAAGAAATCAGTGTTATTATTCCCGCTTACAACAGTGCCGGAACGATTTCCGACTGTTTGAAAACCGTTTTTAACCAGACTTTTAAAGATTTTGAAGTGATTGTTGTAAATGACGGTTCCCAAGATGATTTGGCCGGAGCTTTGGAACCTTGGCGGAGCCGGCTTAAGCTGATTAACTCTCCCAAAAATCAAGGGGCGGCTGCCGCCCGAAATCTCGGCTTCCGGGCCAGCCAAGGAAAATATCTTTTTTTTGCTGACGCTGATTTACTTCTTAAGCCAAAGCTGTTTGAAAAAATGAGGCGGGTTTTGGAGAATTATTCCGAGCCCGGCTATGTCTATTCTTCGTTTAAATTCGGCTGGAAGCGGTTTTGTCCCGGCTCTTTTTCAGCCGCCAAGTTAAAAGCCGGCCCTTTTATTCATACCAGTTCGCTGATTCGCCGCGAATGTTTTCCTGGTTTTGATCCAAAGTTAAAAAAGTTTCAGGATTGGGATCTTTGGCTGACGATTTTAGAAGCCGGCTGGCCGGGTATTTGGATTGCTGAAAGTCTTTTTACGGTTCGAGCCGGCGGAACAATTAGCTGTTGGCTGCCAAAATTCGCTTATCAGCTGTTTCCTTGGCTGACAGCGGTTAAAAAATACCGCCGAGCCGAAAAAATCATTAAAGAAAAGCATGGCCTCTAAAAAATTGTCAATTATTATTGTTTCCTGGAATGTCAAAGAGCTTCTTAAGAAATGTTTGGATTCTATTTTTAATTCACCTCCGAATTTTTCTTTTGAAGTGATTGTTGTTGACAACAATTCCCGGGACGGCAGTTCAGAAATGATTAAAAAAGAATTTCCCGAGGTTAGGCTGATCGCCAACCGTAAAAATTTTGGATTTGCTAAAGCAAATAATCAAGGGCTTGAGCAAGCGGTCGGGAACTGGCGGCTCTTACTTAATCCTGATACTGAAGTCCGGCCGGGCAGTCTGGAGAAAATGGTTGAATTTGCCGGCCGGCGGCTTGATTGCGGGGCGGTTGGCCCAAAACTTCTTAATTCCGACGGTAGTCTCCAGCCTTCAGCTAGAAGATTTCCGGCCTTTTTTCCGATTATTTTGATTTTTTTGAAATTAGCCAAACTTTTTCCCCGGCTAAAGTCGCTTGAAGACTATTTAGCGGCTGATTTTGATTATTCCCGGACCGGACCGGCTGAGCAGTTGATGGGGGCGGCTCTTCTGTCTTCCAAGGAGACTTTTGACCGAGT
>CAZSPT010000042.1:0-5019 GCA_964608895.1 uncultured Gammaproteobacteria bacterium
ATAATTTGGAAATAACCGATGTTTCCGGTCTCGCCTTTTGGACGATAGCCGGTGGAATTATTGGCGCCCGGCTTTATCTTGTTTTTTTTATTGACTGGAATTATTACAGCGGCCATTTGTTTGAAATTTTTCAGATTTGGCGGGGTGGGCTGGCGATTCACGGAGCAATCGCCGGCGGTGCCCTCGGGCTTTTTATCTGGGCCAGGAAATATCGGATAAATTTTTTGAAGCTGGTTGATATTCTGGCTGTTCCGGCGGCGCTCGGCCAAGCAATCGGCCGCTGGGGAAATTTTTTCAATCAAGAGCTGTTCGGTCGGCCGACTGATCTTCCCTGGGGAATTTTTATTACCCGGGAGAATCGCCCGTCGGAATTTATTCAAGCGAATTATTTCCATCCGAATTTTCTTTATGAATCTCTACTGAATTTGGTTCTTTTTATCGGGCTTTTTTTAATTGTTAAAAAAGGCCGGGCCCGGCCGGGAATTCCGGCTGCGGTTTATCTCGCCGGTTATTCTTTGATAAGATTTTTAATTGAGTTTTTTCGAATTGATCCGGTTCCGGAATTTTGGGGACTGCGGCTTCCCCAGTTGGTCAGCTTGGCGGTTTTCGCCGGCGCGGCGGTTTTTTTGATAATTCGGGTTAGAAAATCTGTTGACTAATTGATTCTGATTTGATAAGATAGTTTTTGACTTGCAATAAACAAGGGGGCGTAGCTCAGCTGGTTAGAGCGTCTGCCTGTCACGCAGAAGGTCGCGCGTTCAAGTCGCGTCGTCCCCGCCTTAGGCAACTTTCATTTTTATCACCGGAATCGTCCGCGGTTCAGTCCAGTTCCATCGGTTTAGCGGGCGGCGGTTTATTCCAATTTTTTGACTAAGCCGATTTTTGGCATAGTTGGCCTGTTTTATCCAGTTTTGCAAGAGTTCAATTTAGTTATTGTCGGCCTTTTTTAAAATAAGTTCGTGCGCGGTCTAAAACCTTCCGAAAATTTTTTACAAAAAGTTTTCTGTCCCTGGGGATTTTTTATTTGACGTTTATATTTTATTATGATAGTATTTAAATGCTTCTTAAGAGGACTATATAATTTGTTTTCTTAAGGTTCTACAACCATATAAAATTAAATTTTATATATGAGTTGTGGAGTATAGTTGATTTAGAAATTTAGTCGAGTTTCTTGTTCACTATTACAAGGTTAATTAAAAATTTTTCTACATTAATTATGCAAGGAATTGTTAAAAAACTTACCGATAAAAATTTTGGTTTTATCGCTGTTGACGGCAAAGAAAAGGAAGTGTTTTTTCACGCGAATGAATTACAAGGAATATCCTTTAATGATTTAAAAGAAGGCGACACCCTTACTTTTGAAATCGAGGATACGGAAAAAGGTCCTGCGGCTGTCAAAATTAATAAAGCTTAAGCTTTTTAAAAAATCGCCTTCCGGCGATTTTTTAAAAAGAGATAAACATAAAAATATCAAGAAAACCAAATCTAAATCAAATAAGCCTAGATATTGTCAAAATTGCGGCAAAGAATCTTATAATTTAGTAGAAGTTACTAATAAAACACAATCCGTGCAGCAATTACAATATTGTGAAAAATGCGCCAAGGCTTATAAAGAAAAATTATAAAAAGTCGCTAATTTCTATTTAGAGCGGTTTATGTTTTTTTAAAATAAGATAAGTTATAATTTCGCCTGCCGCGCTTCGCGGATTTTTAACAAAAACTTCCCCATGACGGGGAGTTTTTTTATTTAAAACAGATAATTTTTACTTGTTTTGATTATTTTATTTTTTTGATGATTTCAGTGAATATTTTTGGATGCTTTTCAGCGAGTTCCGAGAGAACTTTTCGGTTGATTGTTATTTTTGCTTTGGTAAGTTTGTCTATCAGCCGGCTGTAGCTTAGGCCGTGTTCTCTGGCGGCGGCGTTTAATTTTATTTGCCAGCGCCGTCGCTGGTCTCTTTTCTTATTCCGGCGGTCGCGATAAGCATAAGCCCCGGCCTTGACGGCGGCGGTCTTGGCGGCTTTAATCAGATTTTTTCTCCCCCATTTAAAACCTTTTGTTTTTTGGAGGATTTTTTTTCGGGTCTTGTTATGGATTGTCCCTCTTTTTACTCGAGGCATTTTAAAAATATTATTTGTTATAGGGAATCATTTTTTTGATTTGCTTGGCGTCGGCCTTGGAGATTTCGCTGTCCCGGCGCTTGTTTCTTTTTACTTTACCGGGTTCTCGGGAATTAAAATGATCTTGGCCGCCGGTTCGTTTAAGCAGTTTGTTTTTTTTGGTTCGCCGGAATCTTTTGGCGACCGCCTTTTTTGTTTTAATCTTGGTCATATTTTTATTATTGGGCAAAAATTATCATTGACAGTCTATTGCCTTGTTTTTTTAGTTCTTGTTCAACTTTGATTTCTTTTTCAAATTCCCGGCTGATTTGTTCAACGATATTTTTAATAATTTTTCCGGCCAAGTCGGGATATTTGTTTTCCCGGCCCCTGAGCTGGGTTTCAACTTTAACTTTGTCTCCCTGGTTAAGGAATTTCACTGCTTGAGCGATTCGCAGGCCGGCGTCATGTTCGTTGATTCTCGGAGAAACTTTGATTGTTTTGATTTCAGTGCTTTTTTGTTTTGATTTTTGTTTTTTTTCCTGTTTTTCCTTTTGATATTTAAAGCTCCCAAAATCCATTATTTTGCAGATCGGCGGCTGGTTTTTTGGCGAAACTTCCACCAAGTCTAATTCGGCTTCTCGGGCTTTAAGGATTCCTTGTTGGGTTTCCATTTCTCCAAGTTTTTCTCCATTTTCGCCGATAACGATCACTTTCGGAGAAATAATTTTTTCGTTGCTCCGAAATTCTTTTTGATTGGTTTTTTTTGATTTTTTTCCTCGAAAGGTTTTTCGCATTCTAAAAATTATTTTTTGGTGGAGATGAGGAGTAATGAGCTCCTGTCTGGAAACTTCCTCTGAAACCGCTCTCCAGGCTCAGCTTTCTTTAATTAGGCCGGACGCCTTAAAAAAAAGCGAAAAAAGCGTCGGCCGGCCTTGAAATTTAACCGGCGGCTCTAAGGCGAAGCCGGCGGCGAGTCTGATATTTGACACCGCTGTCCGCTTATCAGACCTTTAGCGGGGCGATGGCTTTCGATTTTTAAGCGAAAGCAGGTGCTAAAGCCAATCCGCTAAAAGCAGATTTTACTTTAGTCAATAAGTTTTTGGCACTTATCTTGGTGATAACTTTTTAACGAGTGGTTATCAAAACTCGGCCTGACGATTTAGAGTCTGCTTCCATCGAATCAAAACATCCCCTTAACCTTTTTTTGTTTTAGCGACTGCCGGATTTCCCGGTCAACCTGCCGCTGTTTGATTTCTCGCCGCTTGTCTGGTCCGGTTTTTCCTTTAACCAGCCCTAAAGCGACTTTAATCAATCCTTTCTTAGTATATACAGAAAGGGGTATAATTGTCAAGCCTTTCTGGCCGAGTTTTCCAGCTAAAGAATTTATTTGGTTTTTATGAAGAAGAAGTTTTCGAGGTTGGTCGGGCCGATAGTCGGTTTGGACGTTTTCAGCCGGACGATAAGGGGAAATCCAGCAGTTAATCAACCAAACTTCGCCTTCCGGAGTGATGGTGGCATAGCTTCCTTTAAGATGGATTTGTCCCTGCTTAGCCGACTTTACCTCTGGTCCGGTCAAAGCGAGTCCGGCTTCAAAAGTTTCCAAAATTTGATAGTTAAAAAAGCCTTGTTTGTTTTTGGTGATTGTTTTCATATTTTCGGCGGTTTTGACCAGCTTAGCAAAAACAGCATTTTTATTCAATTTTTCTTGACAGTCTTGAAAGTGATTTTGTATAATTAAAAAAGTTATTCCAGATATTTTTATGGACAAGGAGAAGAATCTTACTATCAATATCTCCTCGCTTACTCTGCTAAAAGTTCTGCTGGTAATTTTGGCGGTATTTTTTTTGTTTTATATTCGGGAAGTTGTTTTGATTTTGTTTGTGGCGATAATTCTCGGTTCGGCTTTTGCCCCCTGGGTTAATTGGCTTGGGAAATACAAGATTCCCCGCTCCGTTAGTATTTTGTTTATTTATTTGGTAATGATTCTCGCTTTGGCGGGAATAACTTATTTGATTATACCACCGATTGTCGTTGAGGTTAATCAAATTTCCAAGGATTTTCCTTTTTATTGGGAAGAAATTATTCAAGGAGTTGAAAATTTTCAAAACTATTCCGACTCTCGGGGCTGGAACGCCAATATTGAACAGTCTTTGGATTCACTTCGGTCTAATCTCGGAACCGCCGCCACCGGAATTTTTAATACGGTTTCTTCTTTTTTCGGAGGAATAATCTCTTTCTTTCTTATCTTAGTGATTACTTTTTATTTAACGGTTGAAGATCAGGCGGTTAAAAGAATGAGTCGGGCTTTCATTCCGGCGAAGTTCCAACCCTACCTTAACCATCTGTTTAATCGGATGCAGGAAAAGATTGGCTATTGGCTTCGGGGTCAGCTCCTTTTGTCTTTGATAATTTTTTTGTTTTGTTGGATCGGTTTGATGGTTTTGGGAGTAAAGTACGCTTTGGTCCTGGCTTTATTCGCCGGAATTACCGAGCTTATTCCCTATCTCGGCCCATTTATTGGAGCAGTTCCGGCGGTTTTAATCGGATTTACTCAATCGCCGATGATTGCCGTCGGAGTGATCATCTTGTATACTATTATTCAGTTTTTGGAAAATAACATTATTGTTCCAAAACTGATGCAAAAAGTGGTTGGACTTAATCCGGTTGTTACAATTGTCGCGATTATGGTTGGTTTCAAGTTAGCCGGAGTCCTCGGAATTATCTTAGCGGTTCCGGTGACAACCGCTTTGGGAGTGGCAATTGAGGATTTGATTAATTTTTCCCGGAAAAAAGAAGTTAAAGAAAACTGAAAAACTAAATTAAAAATAAAATAAATAATAATTTTAGAAGCAATGCTTCTAAAAAATTAAGGAGACAAAATGGCTTACAAAAAATCAAAACGAAGAATCTCTCAAG
>CAZSPT010000043.1:0-4912 GCA_964608895.1 uncultured Gammaproteobacteria bacterium
GAAATCTTTTTATCAAATCGGGAATTACCGCCAAATTCATTTCTTCCGGCCGAGCCGGATAACTGGAAAGACAATGTAAAATCGCCGTCAGGCCGCCTTGATTATCCTGAAAAGTTCTAAGAGCAAGCTCTATTTCCTCCAACGAAGCCATTCCTCGGGAAATAATCGTCGGCCGGCCGGTTTTGGCGATTTTTTCCAAAAGCGGAATATCAACCAATTCAAAAGAAGCGACTTTATAAAGAGGAACCGCTAAATTTTCCAAAAAATCAACAGCAGTTTCGTCAAACGGAGTTGAAAAGAAAACAAGACCTTTTGATTCGGCATATTGCTTTAACTTTGGCTGCCATTCCCATGGAGTATAAGTTTTTTGATAAAGCTGATAAAGAGTCTGGCCGGCCCAGGCGTCGTTGACTTTTATTTGAAAACAATCATTCCGGCTGTCCAAAGTAATTGTTTCCGGTTTATAGGTTTGAAGTTTTATCGCGTCGGCTCCGGTAGCGGCGGCGGCATCAATAATTTCTTTAGCCCGATTATAATCTTGGTAATGATTACCGGACATTTCAGCCACCAGAAAAGCCGGCTGTCCAGGCCCAATCAACCGTTCACCTTTTGGAGTATTTATTTTTATAATCTGAAAATTCATAGATAAAAAAGGAATAAATTAGTTTGGCGTTTCTGTAATAAAAGAAATAGATTAAATTAAAAAAATATTTAAGTTTTTCTAATTTGAAAAATATCACTAATCGGGGGACCGGCAAGATTTTCCTTGAGTCGACCGGAATCAAGCAATTCTTTGGCCGCCGGAAAAATGTCCCGATAACCAGCTAAAAGTTTATCTAAATCTTCCTTGGAATGGCTGAAACTTAAATTATGCTGGCCGTACCAAAGAATTCCCCGCTTCAAAAGCTCTTGCTGAAAATAACTTTTTATTTCCAAACCAGAACAATCAGCAAAGTCGGAAAAATCAATAATCTGCCAAGCTGAACGACCTTTAACCTTAATAACTTCCCCCAACCCGCTGTCGGCAATAATTTTCTCAGTTTGTTTTTTTAAATAGCCACCGAGCGCCTGAATATAAGGAACAACGTTCCGGCTCTGCAATTCTTTCAAAGTGGCTAAAGCGGCTGCCAAAGAAAGATTCTCGCCTCCAAAGGTAAAAGAAAAGAAAATATCTTCAATTTTTTCAAAAAATTCCCGGCGGCCGACCAAAGCGGAAATCGGCATCCCATTAGCAAGTGATTTTCCAAAAGCGGCGAGATCGGGAGTAACTTGAAACAATTCTTGAGCGCCGCCGAGGCTAAATCGGAATCCAGTAATAATTTCATCAAAAATCAGCAAAGCTCCGTTGCGATGAGTTAATTCTTTGACTGCTTCAAGAAAACCCGGGTTTGGCTCTTGGTAATTAATTGGCTCCATTATAACCGCCGCCACTTTATTAGGATTTTCTTGGAAAATCTTTTCCAGTGATTCAAGATTATTATATTCAAATTTATGACTTAATTTTCTAACTGTTGATGGAACGCCTAAATTTTTATCAGTTAAACCGATAGACCAATCATGCCAGCCATGATAACCAGAAAACACTAACTCATCCCGCCCGGTTATCGCCCGGGCCAACCGAACCGCTCCTGAAGTGGCATCTGAACCATTCTTTCCAAATCTGACCATTTCAGCGCAGGGAATAAGCTCAACCAGTCTTTCAGCTAATTGATATTCTAAAGTTGAAGGTAGGGAAAAATTTATCCCTTTGGCCAACTGTTCTTTAATCGCCCGGTCAACCGCTGGATACTGATAGCCTAAAATAACCGAAAGCAAACCATTAATAAAATCAAGGTACTCATTGCCGTCCAAATCCCAAACTCGACAACCGCGGCCGGCGGTTAAAAAAAGCGGAGCCGCTCCTTTAACAAATTGAAGATAACTTTTACTGAAAGTCTGACTGGCTAAAGGAATAACTTTATTTGCCTGCTGGAAAAAATCATTAGTTTTTTGAAACCTTCCTTTTTCAAGGTGATTCTTCCAACCGCCATGAGCGGAATATTTTTTATTAATTTTTTTAAATTCCGAATGAGTCGCTAAAACCCGGAAAATATCTTGGAGTCTAAAATCCTTAGGGAGAAATTCAAGCAGTTTAGACAAAAACAAAAAATCTTCTTGATAATCAATTGTCAACCTTAAATCCGACAAATCTTGGTCATTAACCAAGCCGGAAATTTTGAACCGCTGACGATTATCTTTAATATAAGAAGTTACATGCTCTCGGGAATAATCATCTTGAGCCGACTCCCAAACTTTTTTCAAAACTTCAGCTGAAAAAACCTCAACATCAAAACCGTCCGGAAAGGAAAGCGGTTCAACATTGCTGGCATAATCGCAACCTTCTTGAAAAAACAACTCAACTGTCTGATCAATCACCTCCGGATCAATTAAAGGACAATCAGCGGTTATCCTGATTACCGTTCGGCAATCTTGATAATGCTGAAGGCATTGATAATAGCGGTCAAGAACATTGTTCTCTGAACCTCGGAAACAATTCCAACCCTTAGTTCGGCAAAATTCTTCCAAAGGATCATCTGTTTTTTCAGTACTCGTCGCCACTACCAGTTTATCAATCGTCTTAGCTTTTAAAACTCTTTTAGCCACCCATTCCAAAATCGGCCGGCCGTTAAGTTCCAGCAGAACCTTGCCCGGCAATCTGGTTGCTCCCAGACGGGCCTGAATAATACAAATTTTTTTATCGGCAATCTTTAAATTGGTTTTCATAAATTGGTAAAATAATATCTTCAGAAATCTCAATTTTAGTTAACTTTATTTTGGCCTGAATGATACATTCTTTTAAGCTCCGTTTTTTAATTTTAAACAGTATTTTAAAATTTGATAAGCGATTGGAATATTGTTGAAAGTTTCTTCACCCTGTTTCAAACAAGTCAAAAAATATTTTATTTCCTCAAGATAGACGGAATTGAAATTATAGTCATTCTCCTGAAACAATATTAAATCCCCTTCTTCGGAGCTTAGCCAAACTTTTGATTCGTTAAAATCCCACTTTAAATTGCCTTTGGAGCCGACTATCTTACAATTTCGAGAATAACTTTTTTGAAGATAATCGCATCTTACCGAACCAAAAACTTTATTTTTAAACTTAAATAAAACAAAAGATATATCTTCAGTTTCAATTTCCAAATCACTTATTTTGTCAAAAATCATTTCCGATTTAATAACCGGTTCAAAATTATTAAGCCAAAACATCAAATCAAATTCATGAATATCATCCAAAATAATTCCTCCGCCAGATCTTTTTTGGGCAGCGTAATTCTCTTGATATTTCTGCCCGGGCCGCCAATAAGGAAGAAAGTATCCAAATTCATGATTAATACTGTAAATCCTGCCTAAACCGCCTTCAATCAGATATTTTTTGATAAATTTTAAACAAGGATGAAATCTCATGTTGCAGCCGACCATTGTAATTAACTTTTTCACTCTAACTAATTTCATTAATTCTTCAATTCCTTCCAAATCATGAGACAGCGGCTTTTCAATAAATAAATGGCAACCAGCCCTGGCGCAATTCAAAGCTGTCTCCAAATGAAAATTATTGGGATTACAAACAAAGGCCAGCTTAAATTCTTTTAGCGCTTCAAAAGTGAGCGCCGGAACTGTTTTAAGGGACTTTTCGGCCAACTTTTCTTTATCGGGGTCATAGACAAAAATATTATTAAAACCCAAATTCAACAAATTATTGTAGTGACGCCGACCAATTGAGCCAAAACCGATAATGATTATTTTTAAATCTTTATTCATATTCTCTTTGAGCTAAATAATTAGAATATTTTTTAATTCTTGACTGATAAATCTCCAAAAAATAATCTTTCTGGTAATATTTTTCTCCAGCCATTAACGGAATAACAAAACCGCCGAAGCCCTTTTTGAAGTGGGAAATATTCAGCTGTTTTTGGTCGGGAAAATCATAAAGAAGAGTACCATACCATTGAAGACCGATTTCATAAAGTAGAATCCCCTGATTTTTCATCCATTTTATCGCCTCCCATTCCAATAAATGGCGAATCGGATAATCTTTTTCATAATCCGGGTCATTGGCGGCTGAAAAACCTAGGGCGTAATTTTTATAAATTGAGTAGTATTCAAAACCGATCTGTTTTCCTTGAAACTCAACCACTGCCAAAAAGGCCCAATCAATTTCCAGCCAATAATACATTAAATCAAAAGTTTTGTCCGGCCGAGTTTGACGACTGGCAGCCTTTTGATGCATTATTTTGTAAGCTTCAAAAACTTCCCTGGTGATATTTTTGGAATTATAAAATCTTACTTTAAATTCTTCTCCCTTTAGAATATTTCTTCGGTGATTCCGTCTTAGTCCCCCCCAAAGCTCCGCCTCGGTTTTTCTTAAATCAATAATCCGAGTATTCAAAGAAATATCAAGATAACCGAATCTAAGCAAATAATTTGTCAAGAAAAAATTTTTCTTCAGAAAACTGGAAGAAAGACTGGGCAATCTAAATCTCACTCGAGCCGTTTTTTCCTGACCGGCCAACCGGTCAATTTCCTTAAAGATAAATTCTAAAAATTCTTCTTTTTGTTTAGAATTTAATTCATTCGCCAAAACCGGAGATAAAATTTCTCCGCCGCCGAGAGAAAATTCTTTCCGACCATCCTGATAGGTTTCTAAAGCTAATGGGGCAATCGCCATAATCTTGTCCTTCCAATATATAAAAAAACTTAAATTTTTAGTTTTTAATTCCGGACGATAATTCAGAGAATATTCAAGCCAATCAGCAGTATGCAAAAACCAAGCCTGGTCGCTTTCCAAACAAAACCGATTCCAATCTTGATATTTATCTTTGGTTAACTTGACAATTCTTAATTTCATTAATTTTGTTTTTTAATAATCTTC
>CAZSPT010000044.1:0-4830 GCA_964608895.1 uncultured Gammaproteobacteria bacterium
TTTGGCTGAAACCGAACTTTCCAATCAAATTATTCTCCGGAAATCTCTTTTAAAATCCAATTATTTCCGGAAACTTTCTTTACCTCAACTTCCAAACCGGCCGCCGGCGTCTCTTCGGCAAGCATTGACAAATTAAACCGAAGATTTTCCGGCATAACTTCCTGGCCGTGCTCAACGATTGAACCAAGCTCCAACTTCACCCGAGTGATTTTTTTAAAATTATTGGCGGCCGCCTGCTCCAAAATAACTTTTAAAATTTGGTCGGCCAAATGAAAATCGTGCATTCTGTTAAAATTATTAATGGGTAGCGCAGGCAATACAAGGGTCATAAGCCCGAATCAATGCCCTAATTCTTCGGGTTCTCTTTTTTGGACTAATCTTCGCTAAGTCGGGAATAAGCTCTTTTAAATCCTCTTCCAAATTTTTCAAAAAACAAACAGTCGGAGTAATAATGTCGCAATCAACTATTTCCCCATTCTTATTAATAGTGTATTGGTGATAAAGGGTGCCTCGGGGAGCTTCAATAGCGTCAATTCCGCTCGTTCCCCGGCCCCGGGGATTAACCGAAAGTTCCGATTCTTGACCGCGACTTTTGTCCGGAGAAAAATTTTTCAAAATATCCTCCAAAATGCCTTTTGCCTCTTCAAGACAATGAACTATTTCAATCGCTTGAGCGGTAATATTCTCAAAAGTATTTTGTTGGGGAAATTTCCAATTCAGGCCTTTGAGGAGGCCGGCGGCCAAAGGATTAAGCCGGCGGCGGTTATTGTTTATCCGAGCGAGAGCACCGACCATAAAAGGTTCACCGTCTAAAACCGCTGATTTGGCCGCTCGGTAGGGCTCTTCAATTTCCTTAATATTTTTGGTGAAATCTTTTGTTTTGACTGTTTTCCCCCGGCGATTAGGGTCGGCTGAAAATTTCAAATCACCGTTATAAAAAGCGTAACGATTTTCAGCGGTTAAACTGACAAATCTGGTCGGCCGGGTAAATCGGGGATATTTTATCTTAATTGTAAAATTCGCCAGCCCCAAAGCGTTCTTCAAAGCAAGCGGCTGGTGGCTAAGAAGATTTTTCAGCTGATCTTTTTCAGGCAGGGTTTTAAAACCGCCAATTTCGCAGGCAATCGGATGAACCGCCCGCCCGCCGATTATTTCAATCAGTTTCAAAGCCCAATTCCGGACGGCAATCGCTTGATTGGTCTCTTTGGGATATTTTTTAAAAAAAACCAAGTCGTTTTCCAAATCAAAAAAATCAGCCAGCGACAAAAAGAAAATATGAAGGCCATGGCTGTGAATTATCTGAGCGAGATTCAAAAGCCGCCGGAGCTTTTCCGTCTGGATTCCCGGCTTAACCCCAAAGGCCCGCTCAATCGCCTTAATTGAACAAAGTTTATGGACAACCGGGCAAATTCCGCAAATTCGAGAAGTAATAATCGGCGCTTGAGAAAAATGGCGGCCGATTAAAATTCCCTCAATCAGCCGAGACCCCTCGGTGGTAATCAACTTGGCTGACTTAACGTCTCCTTTTAGAATCTCGGCGACAAAATCGGCGTGGCCTTCCATTTTGCCGATATGATTAAGCTGAATTTTTTTCATAAAATTTAAATCAAAACTAAAACAAAACTGTTTCTTTATTCTTAATAAATTATTTTTTCAAGCATCTCCAAAGCGAGCTCTTCATCGCCGCTCCGAGCCAAGTCAATAATTGAAACGTTTTCCTTGTTTTCAATCGTTGTCCTAAATTTTTTTGAATAATCCTTAATCCAGTCGGCGGCGGCCTGCTCGGAAGAAACTCCTTGCCGGGCGGCTCGCCTTTCAATCAGTTTGGTTTGAAGCCGGTTGGTTAAAGAAAGAAAACTTTCTTGGACTTCCCGGCTACTGACGGTTTCGGGCATAATTGATCACATTTATTGTTAATTCTTTAAATTTTCCCAATTATTAAAATTCTTAAAAAAATTATTTTTTTAAAATTTTAGACTGTTGTTTCGGCTTTGATTTTTTTTAATCGTCTCCCGGCTCTTTAATTCTTCAAAAACACTGTCTTTAACCCCGAAAACTTCCAGAACTTCGGCAATTTGGCGGCCGGTGAAATTCTTTTTAAGATAATTAAGAAAATTTCCAACTTGAGCGCCTTGAAAAATTCCCCGGCAACCCCAACAGGGCTGACCGCTCTTCAAACAAACCGCCCGACAACCAGCTAAAGTAATCGGTCCGAGACAAATCTTTCCCTGCTGAAGCAAACAGGGATAGCCTTGGCGCTGACATTCGTAGCAAACCGGATTTTGGGGAATTTGAGGGATTTTGCCGGCCAAAAGCTGACTTAAACACTCAATCAACTCACGGCCGTCAATCGGACAGCCGGGAATCGTAAAATCAACTTTAACAAAATTATCAATCTCTTTCACTTCCGGATTGGCTGCCTTTTTTTGACGATAAATTTCCCGGGCGGTTTTTCGACCGGTCTGATAATTCCTAATTTCCCAAACCCCGCCAAGAGCGGCGCAATTTCCAAGAGCGACCAGCCAATTGGATCTTTTTCTAATTTCTTTCAGAAAAACAAGATTTTCTTTAGTGATTGGGTTGCCTTCAACCAAAGCGATGTCATAGCGACCGGCAGTTCGAGGCCGGTCCTCAATCAGCCGAAATTCCTCAACTTCCGCTTGAGCAAGCAAATTCAAAAATTTCTGACCTTGATCAAGAGCGGCGAATTGACAGCCTTCGCAGGAAGTCAGAGCGACAATAGCGATTTTAGGTTTTGATTTTTTATTCATTCGACCAATTAGCTATTCTTAGATTGTAGTCGGTCCATTTTTGAAGACTGGCCGCCTGGCCGGGAGTCAAACGGTCGCAAACCCAATTCCAATGGAGCGAAATCCAGTCACCCGGCTTGATTGATCCGCTCCAAACCGAAACAGTCCAATCAACAGCCAACCGGCGGCTAACCGGTTCCCCGAGCTTCAACCGGCCGGCTTCGGCTTTCAGCGGCCGAACCTTTGCCACCAGGCCGCCACCCTCTGTTTTTTCAACTTGACCGGGAGTAATCCGACAACTGTCAACCGTCTCAAGAGTCTGAGACTCAAAAACATGGCCGGTCCGCTTAGGAATGCTTAAAACGTGCCAACTGTGATGAGGCCGGGCCCCAAGAGGAATCTTGCCGAAAACTTTTTCCAAAACCGCCGGTTGAAACTTTTTCTTCAATCCAAGAGTTTCAACCAAATAACGATAAAAATCATTCATAGTCACCTTGTTTAAGAGCCGATTACCGAGCCAGTAAGCCTCAACAACCCGATAATCAAAAGGATCAATAATTTTATTCGCTTCAGCGATCAGCCGAAGATAAGGATACATCGTCGCAAACTCCTCCAGAAGCGCTCGGAGGCCTTGATCGCTCCGGCCGGCCGAAAGATAGCCGAAAATATCCCGATAGCGGTCGCCGCCGCAATACTTTAAACGATTTGGCATAAAAGCATAGCGGGCAGCGAGCAAAATTCCGTCAAGTTCGGAAAAAGTCGAGGTCATAAAAAGAAATTTTCCTAAAAAACCAAAAAATCGCCAAAGCAGCGGCTATTACCGCCGTTCCAACGATTTTTTCCCAGCCAAAAATCTCGCCGGATACCGCCGAGGAAATCAAAGCGGTTAAAGGCGAAGCCAGAGTTAAAAAACTGGCCGCCGCCACTGCCGGCAGCCGCTTTAAAGCTCCATACCAACCAGCGATATAACCGGCCAAAAGGCCGCCGGTCATCATCAGCCAGCCGAACTGGCCGGCGGTCAGGCTAAACAATCCAGCCAAATTTCCGGTCGCTCCCAAAAAAACGGCCAAAAATCCGGCCCCGAAAAACATTCGGGCCCAGCCAAGGGCAAGCGGATCAATCCCCTTTAAAAGTATTTTAACGGCAATCGCTTCAAGAGCCCAACAAACAACCGCCAAAATAATTAAAACTTCGGGCCAGCCAAAAGAAAGTCCGCCGGCTCCCAGAAAAATATAATTGCCAACAAACAGCCCGGCCAAGGCAGTCAGCTGCCAGCCGGAAATTTTTTCTTTAAGAATTGGAACCGCCAGCAGGCCGATCCAAAGAAACAAAGTCTTGTGGAGAAAAGAAGCGCTCGCCGCCGAAGTCAAGCTTAAACCCTGAAAGAAAAAAAGAAAGGGAATCGCTCCGCCAATCAGTCCGACGGCCGCCAATTTCGGCCAATCCAAACGAGAAATTTTTTTCAGCCGAGGCTGGGCGGGCGCCCGGAAAATCAAAATTGAAAGAACCGCCGCCGCCGCCAAATTCTTCAGAAAAGTATATTGAAAAGCATTCTGACTGAAAGAAACCAGTCCAAGCTTGTTGAGAAAATTACTTAAACCGGAAATCACCACCACTGCCAGAATCAAAATTATCCCTTGCTTTAAACGAAGATTCATTTTTTAAAATAATTATTTATCTCCCGGGCTTCTTCGGCACTGATTTTCGCCACCGCCAAATCAGCGGTCACCAAAACCCAATCCCCGGCTCCCAAAGAATCAGCCGCCGGTTTAACCAGCCGGCCGTCTTCAAGCTTCAACCGGCCGGACCGCCGGCCAATTACTTTGGCGGGAACAGTTAAACACATATTAAAAACCGCCAAGACGATGACGCTTAAAAATTAAAACCAATCCAAAAGCGATTAAAGCGGTCGGCCAAATAATATCCCAAGCGACTCCGGAAATAATTCCAAGATTCTTGAGTAGAAAAATCACCCCAACAACGATTAAAGTGGCTCCAAACATAATTTTTAATTATGACTGATATTTTTAATCCTGCTTTAAATTAACGGGATTACTTTTGATATAAAGATAGACTGGAA
>CAZSPT010000045.1:0-4794 GCA_964608895.1 uncultured Gammaproteobacteria bacterium
GGAACATAACTTAGATAAGGGAAACAACCGGGATCAATCTGAACGCATTCGCCCCAAGTTCCGTCCGGCCGGCAAATTTCCACTCCCCGACACTGGCCGACTGAACATTCCCGCTCTTGTTCGGGCTGACAATCGGTCGCTGGCGGCGATTGGCAAAGACAGCCGGCTTCCCAATCGCAAATCAAACCGGGCTGGCAGACTTCTTCGGCTGAACAAAAATCCAAACCCGGCAAACCGCAGGGATCGCCGGAGCCGCCGGAACTAACCAAAAATTTCCAAGCATTGCTTGTTAAGCCGCTGGCTTCATTTTTAACCCCAATCGCCGCTGTACCTTTTTTATTCTCCGGCACCTTATCTTTAGCTTGGTTGGAATCTTCCCAAATTGCTTCAGTGCTTTCCAACTCACTTCCGGAAAACCGCCAAACAATTTCGCCGCCACCGGCTTCGGGAAAATTTTGGCCGATCAGCTGAACATCCTGGCCGGCCGCTCCGGCTGAAATTTTTTGGTTAGTTTCCTGAAAATAATTCAAATTATAGCCGGCGCAAATAGAAGGACGATCTTGGTCATTAACTTGAAAAATTTTCGGCTCGCTTGACAAGCCGGCGGCGGTTTCCAAAATCAGCTCGTGCTCGCCGACTGAAATTTCCGGAACTTCGGCAATTACTTGATAACTTTCCCAAACATTATCACAACCTTCAACCAGCTCTAAATTCGCTTCAATTCCATCCAAAAATACCCGGCCGGTTTCAAAGCCAAAATTTTTCCCCCAAATAGTGATATAATTGCCGGGCGCTCCGGAAAAAATATCATCATCCCATGTTTCCGGATTATTAAAATCAGTGTCTTGTTCTATATCTTCGGCCGGCGAGATATAATCAATTTCCGGCGGCAAAAAACAGCGACAATTTTGAGAATTACACTTGCCGTAGCGACAAAGCTCATCAGCCGGCTGGCAGAGTTCATCGTCAGTGTCTTGATCGCAGGGCTCGCCGGGACAACCTCGGCATTCACCGCCGCAGTCAATCCCGGTCTCTCCTTGATCTTGATCTAAAACCCCGTTAAAACAATGAAGCGGCAGAATAACCGTTGTCAACCGGGAAGAATAAAAAGACGGACCGCTGCCGGGCAGAACTTCAATTTTCGCCTCTAAAACAGTCCCGGTTTCAAAAGAAGAAGTGTCCCAACCGGCAAAAACCCCGGAAACGGTTTCAGCCGGCTGTAATTCGCTGAAAACGCTTTCAAAATCAAGAGTTTCACCTGACAGGCCGGTTAAAAGATTCATTCCTGAAATTATTCCTGATTGATTTCTCGCCCAGCCTTGCGCCTCAAGCTCGGCCGAAGCCGGAATTGCCGCCAAACCAGAATAAACAGAACTAAAATGGCGCTCCCAGCCAAGATTCTCGTCTTGAAAACCGCTGAGATAACTGAATTGACCGGGAATTCCCGGTCCGCCGGGTCCGCCGGGTCCGCCGGGTCCGCCCGGTCCGCCGGGACCGGGAGAAACTCCGCTTGCCTGACTCAACTTTGACAAGACAAAAGAAGCCAGCGGAAAAGCGATAAAAACAATAATCAGTCCGATAATCGCCCCAAGCAAAACTTTTTTCGCTTGATCAATCCGGTCGGGATTGCCTCCGGAAAACATCCATAAAAAACCGGCGTAAATAATTAATATAACCGCCAAAACGCCAACCAGGCCAATAATAATCCTGATAATATTAATAATCGTTTCAAGCAAAGAATTACCGCCAAAGCCGGAATTAACAAGTTCATCAAGGCCAAAACCCTGAGCCCAAGCAACCAACGGCCAGCCGGCAAAAACAGCTGTCAAACCAAAACCGGCAAGCAGGAAAACGATTAAATTGATTTTGAAAAAATTTTTGAAATTCATAATCAGGAAACTGCCTGAAATTGAAAATGAGAATTAGTTAAATAATTATTCCTCCTTAAGACAGTGGCCAAAACAGCAACCGGTTCGGCCGGCCTCTTCAACCGCTGGATAATCTTTGGTGATTACCCAGCTGCCGCTTAATTCCTCCTGAGTCTCATAAAGCGGCCGACAAACCTCGTCGGATTCGCACTCTTCGGCCCCAACTATTTCTTGACAATCAAGATGGCCGTAGGAAGCGGGATTAGGGACAACCACGCCGGAAACGCAATTAGCTAAATTATCCTTATTACAAGGACCGGTTCCGGCCTCGTTCGGACCAACGCTCGGTAAAAAACAATTCTGGGTTATTGATTCAATGCCTGAACCAACCCAGGGACCGTAGCGGACTTGATAATCAAAAGGAGAATGAACAATTTCGGCAACGGTTCGGTCGGCCAAGCCATCGCTGTTTAAATCAAAATTTTTCTTTTTAATCCAATAAGAAATCGGACTAAAATCAGTCAGAATTTCCAGCCCAAGATAGCGCCGGGATTTTTCTTCGGCGGTTTGGCCGTAATTATAACCCGGTTTTAAGGTGCTGCTTCTAATTAGCCGGTCAAAAGTTATTTCAACCGGCCGGCGGCGGTCAGTAATCGCCTGGCCTCCGACCGGATTCAAAGACTCAATCAATGGAGCCGACTTGTCAATAATATCAGAAAGATAAAAATTCCATTTAAAATTATCGCCAAAACCTTCCGCTTCAGGATCGGAAGAAGAATAATTAGGATTATAGTCGAGGATATAATCGCTTTTCGGGCCGTTGGCGATTCCCAGCTCCCGTCCGCCTTGAGTTTGATAGCGATTAAAACTGCCGTTAAAAGAATTGTTGGCCATATCAACAATTCCTGTTAAAGCTCCGGCGGCCGCTTTGGGGTAAAAAACATCCTTGCCGTCAATCTCCCGCCAACAGCGATTAGAACCGTCGTCTTGACCGCCCCACTGGGCGCAGCGTCCGTCAGCCGAATTCATTAAAGAAGCGGCCAGAATTTTCAACTGATAACCGGTTGACTCCGGCAAAGTAAGATTGTCATTAACCGGCCAACAAAATATTTTCTCACCGCAGCTGTTTAAACCGCACTGCTCTTCCGGCACCAGCTCAACCGTTCGGTATTGATTGGAAATTTCAACCCGGAAATTAACCGAGTTGCCGTCACTGGACACTTCAAAACTGTCAGTGACCAAAGCGGGGTTGATTGCTTCATTGAAATTTATCTGAAAAACAGTATTCCGAGGCAAATCAAATTTTCCTCTAATTGTTCGCTCACTGGAAACATCTTCAGCCTCGCTCCGGGAAACAGCAATAGCGGCCGGATTGTTTGATTCAATTGAAAAACGATTTGCTTCCCGGCCGGTTTCTTTAGTCGCCAGCCCGCCGTTTTTAACCGTTAAAATCCCGCTTAACTCTCCAATTTCAGTGATAAAGTTGTCGCTGGTTATTTCTTGGCCAAAAACATAATTTTCTCTTTCCTGGCCGTCTTCTAAAACTTTGATTTGATCCCCAAAGCTGGCGGCAGTCACTTGAAACTCCCAAAAATCCCCCCGTTGAGGACTGCCGTCTAAACTGAAAATCAGACCATAGTTTCCTATGTCAATTTCAGCGCTGGTTCCCGGCTGATAATTACTGTCAGAATAACTCGTGCCGTCCGGCCATGAAGTGGTCGGAATTCCGGTACTGCCGCCAATTGTCACGCTGACGGTTCCGGACATCTGGCCGCGATACTGGCCGGACAAACCAGCTGATATGTCATTATTACTGATTACCTCCTCTGGAAAATGAGATGCCTGATAAACTTCCAATTCTTCGGTATCCAAAGTGATTCCAAATTCAACCGGCTGAGGTCCGGCGACTTCGGAAAAATCATCCGGCTGATCGTCCCAGTTAGGATAAACTCCAAACTTGACAACTTCCGGAGGCGCCAAGTCAAATTTGCCGTTTGTCTGAAACCGCCAGTTAAAACTGTTTCCGGCCAAATCGTTAAAAACTGAAATATCCGGCTCGGCTTGGGCGCTAATGCCTGATTTCAAAGTAACCTGAAATTGGCGATCCTGATCGTCGTCGGCTCCGAGATATTTTCCGGCAGCGTTATTGGGATAAAAAATAAAGGTTCTGCTGTCGGCCTGCTGATCAACTTTGGTGTCGTTGAAAAAATCCTTGCCAAATTCTTCTTCCGGAGCGACACATTCCTCTTCAACCATTAGGCAAATTTCAATGTTTTCAGTTATAGAATCCTGGTCGCATTCTCCGGAATCAGTTTGACAAATAGTTTCCGGAATAATCGCTTCTTTAAAAGTAGCCACAATAACAGTGTCAATCGGAACATCCCGCTGGCCGGGGGCCGGATAAACGCTTTCAATCGGCCCGCCGCCGATTCCGCCGGGCGTTACCACCGGCGGAGTCGGCCCGGGGCCGCCGGGACCGCCCGGACCGGGCCAAAATTCTCCGGTCAAAGCTTTAATAATAAAGGAAACAATCGCAAAAGTTGAAAAAATAATCGCCAAACCAATAATCGCCGAAATTAAAATTTTCTTGGCTTTCTCAACTCTGTCGGGATTGCCAGCAGCCGTCATCCAAGTAAAACCGCCATAAAGAATTATCAACAAGGCAATTACTCCTAAAATTCCGAAAATAATCCTAATAATATTAGCGATTGCGACGATTAAATTGGTTGTTCCCAAACCGCTGTTGGTTAAAGAATCCAAACCGCCTTGGGCGAAAACGGCGGCCGGAAAAGCAGCCAGAAAAAAAAGCGCCAAAAATTTTACCAGAAACTTTTTGGCACTTTTTAGCGACCTTTCCATGGGAAAAAGGCGTCTTAAAAACATAATTTTAATTATTTAGTTTGAATTAAGAGCTTAAGACTTCTTT
>CAZSPT010000046.1:0-4737 GCA_964608895.1 uncultured Gammaproteobacteria bacterium
AGGGATTCGGGATTTTCTAAAAAAGATTGGTTCGAACTTCCAAATCCAAAACCAAGCCGTTTCTTTTTCGTCACGCGGAGCGTGGCAAATCGTTGCAAATTCAGCCTTTTTCGCGCGGAGCGCGACTTCTGCGGAGCTTTGCTCCGCTTCCAATTCTGCCAAAAATGACAAAATCGTAAATTGGCGGAGAGGGAGGGATTCGAACCCTCGGTTCCGATTTTATATCGGAACAATGGATTAGCAATCCACCGCTTTCGACCACTCAGCCACCTCTCCGTACCTTTTTGTTTTTTTTGAAAACTATTTTCAAAAGGTGTCTTCTATGATACACTAAAAATAAGGTTTTAGTCAAAGGCAAATTTTTTTCTATGCCTGATTTTACCGAAAGGGTTTTGGCGGTAGTCGCTAGAATCCCCAAGGGAGAGACTTTAAGCTATCTTCAGGTGGCTGAGGCGGCTGGAAGTCCTAGAGCTTCTCGAGCAGTCGGCAATGTTTTGAGTCGAAATTATGACCAAAATATTCCTTGCCATCGGGTCGTCCGTTCTGACGGGCGTTTCGGCGGCTATAACCGCGGAACGACCAGGAAGGTGGAGCTTTTGTTTTCTGAAGGTGTTTTTTTTGATTATAAATAATTTTTTATTATGCTGGCAAAATTACCAACCGATTTAGAGGGGGTCGCTCAGGATCGTCTAAATCAAGAAATACTTCGGGCCGGAATTATCGCTGAATTGGATGCGATAAATTTTTATGAACAGATGGCGGCGAAGGCGTCTGATTCCAAAGTTAAAAAAATTCTCTTAGATGTCGCTCGGGAGGAAAAAACCCATGTCGGTGAGTTTCAAACTTTGCTTTTTCAGCTTGATTCTGAACAAGTCAAAGAAATGGAAAAAGGGAAGAAAGAAGTTGAAGAAGAGCTTTCCTAATTTTTTTAAATTTGTTTTTCTTAAGGGCTTTTCTTAAAAGCTTATTTTAATATTTTTAAAGCCATGAATGAGATTATTCCTCTGCTAATTCAGTTTGTTAACCATTACGGTTATTTAATTATTTTTCTCGGAGCAATTATCGGAGGCGAGGTGATTATTTTAGTTGGCTCTTTTTTGGCTTTTTTCGGCTGGCTGAATATTTGGTTAGTTGTTTTGGTCGCTTTGGCCGGAATTATTTTGTCGGACAATTTTTGGTATTGGCTGGGTCGGCGGTTTCGCAATTCACTTGGCCGGTTTTTGAAATTTCTTTGTCCGAACAAGTATCAATCCCGGTTTAAAGATTTTCAGAAAAATTTTAATAAAAGATATCCGAGATTTATTTTTTTAAGCAAATTTGTCTACGGCTTTAGAATAATTATTCTTCTTCTGGCCGGCAAGCAGGGGGTTGTCTACCGCCGGTTTTTTTGCTACAATCTTGCCGCCAATTTAATTTGGCTGGGAACGGTTATTTTTTTAGGGGCGGTGATGGGATTTTCTTGGAGCTGCCTTGAGCAATATAATTATTACGCCCGTTATTTTGCCCTGCTTTTTATTCTGTTTTTTTTGATTGTCCGGCTTATTTTTAAGCGGTTTTTGGTTTTTGAAGGCCGGAAGGTAAAAATAAATTTTTTCAAACGTTCATGAGTCAGGAAGTTGAGGAAATAAAAACAAAAATTAATTTGGCTGAGTTGATTGGCCAGTATGTTAAGCTGATTCCGGCCGGCGGGAATTTCCGGGCTCATTGTCCTTTTCATAATGAGAAAACCCCTTCTTTTATGATTAGCCCGTCAAAGCAGATTTGGAAGTGTTTCGGTTGTGGCGCCGGCGGCGACGCTTTTACTTTTTTAATGAAAATTGAAGGTTTGGAGTTTGGAGAGGCGCTTCGGATTCTCGCCCAGAAAACCGGAGTTAAGCTGTCCGGTCGGCAGTCGGCGGACAGTGGTCGGAAAACTCGGTTGATTGAAATTACCGAATTGGCGGCAAAGTATTGGCGGAAAGTTTTTTTGGATTCCCCGGTCGCTGAACCGGCCCGGAAGTATCTTGAAAGTCGGGGAATTTCCAAAGAATCTGCCGAGGTTTTTCAGCTGGGTTATGCTGTTGATTCTTGGGATAATCTTCTTAGTTTTTTCGTTAAGCGGGACTATCGTCCGGAAGAGGTTTTTCAAGCCGGTTTGCTGGTTGAAAAGAATCGGGGCAGCGGCTTTTATGATAGATTTCGGGGTCGGTTGATGTTTCCGATCAGTGATTTGGCCGGCCGAATTGTCGGTTTTGGCGGCCGCACTCTTAAGACTGAAGAAACAGCCAAGTATATTAACACTCCTCAGACTCTTATCTATAACAAGAGTTTAATTCTTTACGGCCTCTATCAAGCAAAAGAGGCGATTAAAGAACGGGACGCCTGTATTTTGGCCGAAGGCTATCTTGACGTTATTCCCTCCCATCAAATTGGAGTAAAAAATATTGTTTCAATTTCCGGAACTTCTTTGACTCCGGAGCAGGTTAAAATTATCAAGCGCTATTCTTCAAATTTAATCTTGGCTCTTGATATGGATCTGGCCGGCCGGCAAGCGGCTAGCCGGAGCATTGAGATAGCTTTGGCTGAAGAGCTTAACGTTAAAGTGGTAAAATTATCCCAAGGAAAAGATCCCGGGGAATGTGTTCAAGAGTCTCCAAATCTTTGGCAAAAAGCGATTACTGAAGCTGAATCAATTATGGAGTATTTTTTTGGCCAAGCTTTTAGTCGCTATGATTCCGGTCAGCCGGAAAATAAGAAGATTATCGCCAAGATTCTTTTGAAGGATATTGCTAAATTAGGCAATCGGATTGAGCAGGATTATTGGCTGAAAGAGCTTGCCCGGCGGCTGGAAATTTCCGAGGCGATTATTAGGGAATCTTTTCAAGAACAAGTTCCGGATGGAAGTTTAAAATCTGATTCAAATAAAACCTCGGAAGAACCGGCGGCCGAGCCTCCGTCTCGAAATGAAGCTATTTTTATTAGGATGCTGGCGGCAGTTCTGGCCGCTCCTGAATATTTTTCTAAAATCGTTGATGATTTTTCTCCTGATTTCTGGGGAAAAGATTCTTTAAAAATTCTTTACAAAAATTTAATATTATTTTATACTAAAAACAATAGCTTGTTTCAGAATTTTTCCGGTCGACAGGAGGATTTTGATTTGTTCAATCTTCTAGCTGGTTGGTTTAAGGAAAATCAGGCAGAGGTTTCTCCGGAGCAGGCCGAAAAGATTTTGCAGGAGGCTTTTTTCCTGGCAGAGAAGGAGTTTAAGGAATTAGAATTAAAGGATTTAAGGAAAGAAATTGATAATTTATCCCGGATGCTTAAAAGCGATTATCTTAATCAGGAAATTACCCGCTTAAATTATCAGTTAAAACAGGCTGAGGCAAAAGGCGACAAACAAGAGATTGATAAAATTTGTGCTAAATTAAACGATTTGATTTCCCAAAAACAGTTTTAGCTTGGCTTAAAAGTATTTCTGCTTAAAGAGCAGAAAAATTTTAGTGTGGTTAAAAATATTATCTTCAATATGTCGAAGAAAAAAGCGACTGCTAAATTCAAAAAAACCGAGAAAAAAAAGAAAAAATCAACTGTTCAAAAAAAAACGGCTACCAAGAAAAAAAAATCTCAAAGCCGTTCTCGGGCAGTAAAAAAAACGGCCGCCGCTAAAAAAAAGCCGGCTTCAAAAAAGAAATCGGTTTCTCAAAAAGTTGCCGCTCAAAAAAAGGTTTCCAAAAAGAAAAAAATTTCAAAGAAGCGGGTTAAGGAGCCTCAGGCGGTTCCAGACGAGGAAATAATTCAAAACCTTATCCAAAAAGGCCGGACAAGGAGTTTTATTACTGAAAAAGAAATATTAATTGCTTTGCCGGAACTGGAGGAATATCTTGACCGTTATGAGCGACTGCTCACGGATTTGGATCGGCTAGGAATTGAAGTTAGAGAAAACGAAAGCCTTTTTTCGGCTTTAAATCCCAAAGAAAAAGCTCCGGCTGGAAAAAAAGAACCAAAAAAGAAAACATCTTCAAAGTCAAAGAAAGCGCCGACTGTTTTTGATTCTATCAATCTCGGGGATATTTCCAGTGATTCAATTCAAATGTATTTGCGGGAAATCGGTCAAGTGTCGCTTCTTAAGCCGGAGGAAGAGGTTTCTTTGGCGAAGAAAATTGAGCAAGAAGATAAGGAAGCTCGGCAAAAGTTGATTCGAGCAAATCTCAGGCTGGTCGTCTCAATCGCCAAAAAATTCACCGGTAAAAGTCTTTCTCTTTTGGACCTTATCCAAGAGGGAAATATTGGACTGTTTAAAGCGGTTGACAAATTTGATTACCGGAAAGGTTACAAATTTTCCACTTATGCCACTTGGTGGATTCGCCAAGCGATTAGCCGCTCTTTGGCTGACCAATCTCGGACGATTAGAATTCCAGTTCATATGGTTGAAAATATCAACAAGTTTCAGCAAGTTGAACGGAGATTAGTCCAGGATCTGGGTCGGGAGCCGATGCCTGAAGAAATCGCCGCTGAAATTGGAGAAGATTTGAATAAAGTCAATCATATTATTAAAATATCCCAGGAGACGATTTCTCTTGGTACTCCGGTCGGAAGTGAAGAGGATGACAGTATTCTTGAAGATTTTATTGAAGATCAGAAGTCAGTCACTCCGGAGCGTTCGGCCGCTTTAGAGGTTCTTCGGGGGTATGTTCGGGAAATAATTTCCGAGCTTACGCCTCGGGAGCAGAAAGTTCTGGAAATGCGGTTTGGCTTAAA
>CAZSPT010000047.1:0-4289 GCA_964608895.1 uncultured Gammaproteobacteria bacterium
GCCTTCATAGATTGTCTCGTGAATTAGGCTTTGACCCTTGGCTTGAGTCATTAAGACGGTGAAGGGAGCTTGAAGGTCGGTCGGAAAGCCCGGATATTCGCGAGTTCTTAGCTCTGTTCCAATTAAATTACTTGGTTTAGTGACAATATAGTCGGGGCCGATTTCCATTCGGCCGCCGGCTTTTTCAAGCATTAATAGGACGGTTTCCAGATGATTGGTTCGGCAGCCGGTTATTTTTATTTCAGAGCCGGTTGCCAAACCAAGGATAGCGAAAGAGCCGGCTTCAATTCGGTCGGGGATTAGCCGGAAACGGCCGCCGTTGAGTTTGGAAATTCCTGAAATAGTAATTTCCGGACCGCCGGCTCCGGAAATTTTCGCTCCGGCTCGGTTAAGACATTCGGCCAGCCAGGAAATTTCCGGCTCCATGGCGGCGTTGATTATTTTAGTTGTTCCTTTAGCCAGACAGGCGGTTAAAATCAAGCTTTCAGTGACGGTTACTGAAATCCATGGCAGAACTATTTTTGCTCCAGTCAATCCTTGGGGAGCGCTGATTTGATAACAGTTTTTTTGATTGGAAATTTTAGCACCCATTTTTTTAAAACCGGTTAAAAACATGTCAATCGGCCGGCGGCCGATAATGCATCCGCCGGGATGGGCCATTGTCGCCCGGCCGAATTTTGCCAGTAGCGGTCCGGCGACCATAATTGACGAACGGAGTTTTTGGACCAGTTCTTTATCTAATTGGTGTTGGTTGATTTTCCGAGGGTCTATTGTTAGGGTTGCTTTTTTCCAATTAATTTTCGCTCCTAATTTTTCCAGAATTTCCGCCATTCTTTTCAAGTCTTCAATTTTCGGAACATTAGTGATTGTCCAAGGTTGATCAGCCAGAATTGAAGCGGCCAGAATTTTTAAGGCGGCGTTTTTGGCGCCAGAAACTTTGATTTCTCCTTTTAAGGAGGATTTTCCTTTGATAAGGTATTTTCCCATATTAAAATTTAATTTTTTACTAAAAATAAGGTTTTTTAGAGAAAATGACTTGTTTTATTATTACATAAAAATGTTTTTTTTACCATTCTTGACAAAAGATAATATCTATGATACAATAGAAAGTCGCTTAAAAAGAAGAAAAAAAGAGGCAAAAGAAGGAGAGAAAAGTGAAAAAGGTGAAAAAGATACTTGATCCACCAGCGCTGTTCGCAGCGCTAGGGCTGTTGTTGCTGGCCGGCTGGATTTGCGGGCCGGTTCTCCAAGGAGATTTGGAGGAACATTCGGTTCAGGCCGGAGTTATGCCTCGGTTGATTGATAAGACTGAGGTAAATCGCCAAGGAGGGTTTGCGCCTCGGCCGGAGGAAAAGCGACTTAATACGATTTATTGTCGCTTGGAGCCGGTAAATTTGGAGCTGGCAAACTTGGAGCCGGTAAATTTGGAGCTGGCAAACTTGGAGCCGGTAAATTTGGAGCCGGCAAAAACTGAAAAAAAAGAGGAAGAGCTTGAAGCTGTTGATTCTCAACTTAAAGAACTCTTTCCGGCCTGTTGCTGGGTGGAGTCTAAAAACAACCGCTGGCCTATTGGCGACAACGGCCAGTCAATCGGCATCGTCCACATTCAAAAAAAAGTGGTGGAGGATGTCAACCAGATTCTCGGCTGCCGGCGGTTTTGTTTTCAGGACCGCTGGTCAAAAGAGAAGTCCCGGGAGATTTTTTTTATCTACCTGGGGCATTATGGCCGCCAGTACCATCAGGAGACCGGCTATCGTCCGAATCAAGAAGTTTATGCCCGGATTTGGAACGGTGGCCCGTCCGGCTGGAAAAGCTGGAGTACTGAAAAGTACTGGCATCGGATCAGCCGGTGCTTGTAAGATTTTTCCGCCCCAGAAATAGAATTCTGGGGCTTTTTGTTTTTGTTTTGATTATTTGATAAAATAGAAGTGATATTTAAAACTAATTTTTCGCCATGGATAATAATTCCAAACAGTCTGTTCCGGAAAGCCGCCGGAAAATCACTTTTCGGTCCCTGGTTGTTTTTTTAGTGGTTTTTGCTTTGGTTTTTTTTACCGCCGGCGTTTTGACCGGGGTCGGTTTTAATTTTGGCCGGCGGCCGCCGATAATTAAAGGGCTTGACCCGGATTCCTCGGAATTTGGAGCTATTAAAAATATTAATGGTGAAATTCCCGATTATTTTACTAAAGACGTTGATTTTGAGCTTTTTTGGGATGTTTGGGATTTAATAAAGAAGCGATATTATCAAAAGAGAATTCCAGAGACTCAGCTTTTTTACGGTGCTCTTAAAGGAATGGTTGATTCTTTGAATGATCCTTATTCGGTTTTTTTTACTCCGGTTAATTCTAATGATTTTCAAGAAGAAATAAAAGGTAATTTTGAAGGAATCGGCGCTGAAATCGGAATTCGGAACAGTCAGCTGACAATTATCGCTCCACTGCCGGACAGCCCGGCTTTTCAGGCCGGTCTCCGGCCCCGGGATATTGTTTTGAAAGTTGACGGCCAGGATGTTTCCGAATTATCGCTGATTGAAGCGGTTGACTTAATTCGGGGCAAAAAGGGGACAGAAGTTGTTTTGACTGTTTATAGAGAAAATTTTGCCGAACCAAAGGATATTTCAATTATTCGGGACGCTATTTCAGTTAAAAGTCTTACTTGGGAATTTTTGGATAATGAAATCGCCTATCTCAAGGCAAGGCAGTTTAATGGCGAGACTATTTCGTTGTTCAATCAGGCGATTCTTGATATTTTAAGCCGGCCGAAAACCAAGGGAATTATTTTGGACCTTCGGAATAATCCCGGCGGTTATCTTAATTCGGCGATTGAAATGGCCGGAGAATGGATTAATGGAGAAACAGTGGTGATTGAAAAACTTCGGGACGACCAAGTTAAAATTCACCGAGCCGACAAAAAAGCGAGATTAGCCGGCTATCCGACTGTTATTTTAATTAACGGAGGGACCGCTTCCGGTTCGGAAATTGTGGCTGGCGCTCTTCAGGATTGGGACGAGGCGGTGGTTGTCGGCGAAACAACCTTTGGTAAAGGTTCGGTCCAAAGTTTAATTGAGCTTGATGACGGTTCAGCGGTTAAGCTGACAATCGCCAAGTGGTTTACTCCGAATAACCGTTCAATTGAAGAAGAAGGAATTGAGCCGGATTTTTTAATTGAAATGGCCGAAGAGGATTATAATAATTTTCTTGATCCCCAATTAGAGCGAGCCAAAGAGATAATCATCAATAATTAGCGGCGACTAACAGAATGTCCGAACACCAGTTAAGTTTGAGAATTTTTGGCCGGGTTCAGGGAGTTGGCTTTAGATTTCGGGCTGAAGAGACTGCCAAAACCCTTGGTTTAACCGGCTGGATAAAAAATTGTCCTGATGGCGCGGTTGAAGCTCTGGTTGAGGGAGCCGAGGCTGATTTGAAAAATTTTTTAGCCTGGTGTTATAATGGCAGTAAATCAGCCGCTGTGGAAAAGGTGGCGGTTGATTGGCGGCCGGCTCAAGGAAAGTTTCAGGACTTTGAAATAATTTCTTAGTCAAATTCGGCCGGTTTCAATTATTTTCGGTAAAAATGATTCTTCTGAAAAATGAAAGTGATTTTGCTAAAAAATGTTCCCGGTCTTGGCCGTCGGGGAGAGGTTTTGGAGGTAGCCGCCGGCTACGCTCGTAATTTTCTTTTGCCTTGGAAATTGGCTGAAGCGGTCAGCGACAAGCGGCTGAAAGAGTTTGAGCGGGAAAAATTCCGGCAGACTGAAAAAGCCGAAAAAAATCTTCATAAAGTTCAGAAAATTGCCGAGAAACTTAATCAAACTGAAGTTGAAATTTTTGCCAAAGCGGCCGGAAGCGGCCGGCTTTACGCCGCTGTTTCCCGAGCGATGATTGCCAAAAAGTTGAAGGAAAAGGGATTGGCGGTCTCTAAAGACGAAATAATTTTGGATGATTCTCTGAAAGAGCTTGGGGAATTTCCGGTAAGAATCAGCCTTCCCGATGGCCTGGAGGCCGAGATTACCGTAATAATTAAAGAACAATAATTTTATGGCGCTGAAAAAAAGGTATATTTTTGTTATTGGCGGGGTAATGTCCGGAGTAGGCAAAGGAATTGCCTGCGCTTCAATCGGAAAAATTTTTCAAAGCCGCGGTTTTAGAGTTACCGCGGTTAAAATTGACCCCTATATCAACCTTGACGCCGGAACAATGAATCCGATTGAACATGGCGAAGTTTTTGTTACTGAAGACGGCGATGAGACTGACCAGGGCAAAGGCCAGGGCCAACCTGGTGTTCAACGAG
>CAZSPT010000048.1:0-2139 GCA_964608895.1 uncultured Gammaproteobacteria bacterium
AAATCGGAAACTTTTGCCTTTTGAAGAATATCTAACGCGCTTCTAAAGCCAATTCCCGGAACCAAAAGCAAAAGCTCAAAAAATTCCAGCTCTTCAGAATCAGAAAATCCGGCCAGCTCCAAGGCGCTTTCCGACATCCGAGTATAAACTTCAAGTTCAAGCCTGTCGCCCGGCTGAACTTGATTAAGTAATCGGTCCAAAATAAAAACCTTATAACCTACTCCTCCAACATCTAAAATAACAAAATTATTTTTTTTAGAAAAAGCAGTTTTCCGAATAACTTTTCCAATTAGATGGCCAATCATATTTATATATTATTTAATTGCAAGATTAGGATATTTTTTCTATTGCCAATTTGATCTCTTCACCGTTAATTTTTACCGGAGAGGCGGAAATTTTCTCGGGATTAAATTCTTCGGCAATAACCGCTTTCTTTAATTCAATCAAACAATCGCCGTCTTTGAGAATTTCTTTCAAAATCGGCGCTTCAGTCTCCCAAGAAACCTTAACTTTGTCTTTAATCGTTAAACCCTGTTTTTTTCTGAGACTGTTAATCGTTCTAATTAACTCTCGGAGTAAGCCAAGCTTCTTTAATTCCGGAGTGATTTTTGAATCAACTTCCGCCTGAAGCTCGTCTCCTTTCTGGAAAACTACTTCTTGAACATTGACTTCTTCGGCCACCAGTTCGGCTAACTCCGATTCAAATTCTAAGCCGGAAACCGTCAATCGGGCCAAAGGCTGGCGGACTTTCAGACCGGCTCGGTCCCGGCTGGCCAGTCCAAGCTCAACCACCTTCCTGACTTCGGCCATTTTGGAAAGCAGCTTACGGTCAAGAAGTTTTTCGTCCGGATTCGGCCAGTCCTCAAGATGGACTGACGGACGGACGGCCTCAATTTCCCGATAGATTATTTCAGCAGTGAACGGAATCAAAGGAGCGGCTAATTTCGCAACCGCCTCCAGGCCAAAACGGAAAACAGCCAGAGCTTCTGACTGGCCTTCTTTCAGACGATCTCGGGAGCGCCGGAGCCACCAAGTAGAAAATTCATCAATCAATCGGCTCAAAACGCGAGCCGCCCGGGGAAACTGATAATTGTCAAGGGCGGCGGTCATTTCCTGAATCGCCGAATTAATCGCCGCCGCCAGCCAGAGATCCAAAACATTTTCAAAAGTTGGAGAGGTTTTAGAAGCTTGGTCTTTGTAAAGGCGGAAGAAATTAAGAATATTTTTCACCAGTAAAATATTTTTCTGATAACTTTCTTTCACGCCTTCCGGAGAAAAAGAAAGATTTTCCGCCGCCATCACCGGTGAATTTAAAAGATAGAGTCTGAGAGAGTCAGCGCCGTATTTTTCAATAATTTCTTCCGGCTCGGGATAATTCTGCTTCTTCTTGGCCATCTTTGAACCGTCTTCGGCCAGAACAATTCCGTTGGCAACAACGCTTTTGAAGGCCGGCTGGTCAAAAAGAGCGGTTGAAAGAACCAGCAGGGTATAAAACCAGCCCCGGGTTTGGTCAACTCCTTCAGCGATAAAATCAGCCGGAAAAGACTGTTTGAATTTTTCCTGATTTTCAAAAGGATAATGAAATTGGGCGTAAGGCATTGAGCCAGATTCAAACCAGCAGTCAAGAACTTCGGGTATTCTGGACATTTTGCCGCCGCAATCGGGACAGGAGAATTCCAGCCGGTCAACAACGTCTTTATGTAAATCGCCGACTTTCTCTCCAGAAAGATTTTCCAACTCTTCAAGACTGCCGACAACTTTCAACCGGCCGCAGGAACACCGCCAAATCGGAAGCGGTGTCCCCCAATAGCGGGCCCGGGAAATCGCCCAGTCCCGAACTTCAGCCAGCCATTTCCCGAATCTTCCCTCTTTGAGATGAGCCGGCACCCAAGTTATCTTCTGATTATTGGTAATCAACTTTTCTTTTAAGGCGGTGGTTTTAACAAACCATGAGGAAGTGGCGTAATTCAAGAGAGGAGTGTCGCAACGCCAGCAATGAGGATAGCTATGGCGGTACTCCTGACTGGCAAAAACCTTGTCTCCCAAAAAATCAATTATTTTACGGTCGGTCGCTCGGGAATCTTCCTTGGGCTTAACCGCCAAGCCGGCAAAATCTTTCGCCTCCGGCTTGATCCGGCC
>CAZSPT010000048.1:2149-4035 GCA_964608895.1 uncultured Gammaproteobacteria bacterium
AAATCAAGATGCTGAATAAATCCAAGCTTTTTTTTCCGGCCAAGCTCAAGGTCGTCTTCTCCAAAAGCCGGAGCAATATGAACAATGCCGGTTCCTTCTTCAACCGAAACAAAATCCGCCTCAACCACGGTATAAAAGTTTTCTTTATTCTCCAAATCTTGGCCAAGGTAATAATTAAAAAGCGGACGGTATTTTAAACCAGACAACTTCCGGCCGGAAAATTTTTCAATAATTTGATAATCTTCAGAAGAGTTAAAAACCTCTTCAACCCGCTCTTTCGCTAAAATTAAATTCTCTCCCCGGTATTTTAATTTAAAATATTCAATATCCCGACCGACCGCCAAGGCAGTGTTGCCGATTAAAGTCCAGGGAGTCGTCGTCCAGGCGAGCAAGTAGTCGCCGGGCCGGTCAACCAGCTCAAACTTGACTGTCACCGCCAAATCAGAAATATCCCGATAGCCTTGGCTGACTTCAAAATTAGAAAGAGTCGCCTCGCATCGGGGGCAAAGGTGCATTGACTTATAACCTTGATAGATAAGATCTTTTTCCCAAAGCTGCTTAAAAACCCACCAAATGCTTTCCATATACCAAACTTCCATTGTCTTGTAGTCATTCTCCATATCAACCCAGCGGCCGAGCCGCGGAATAATTTTTTTCCAATGGTCGGCGTAGCGGAGAACTTCTTGGCGGGCGGCTTGGCTAAATTTTTCAATTCCGAGTTTTTCAATGTCCGCTTTATTCTTTAAATTAAGTTTTTCTTCAACAATATTTTCAATCGGCAGGCCGTGGCAATCCCAACCCCAACGGCGCTCAACATACTTGCCGGCCATTGTTTGGTAGCGAGGGACAACATCCTTCATAATACTGGCGACCAAATGGCCGTAGTGAGGAGTGCCGGTGGCAAAAGGCGGCCCGTCGTAAAAACTAAAAATAGGCTCACTATCTCGGGCGGCCAAACTTTTTTGAAAAATTTCCTCTTGATTCCAAAAATCCAAAATTTCTTTTTCCTCTTCAAATTGACTTTTTTTCTTAGTCATAAAAAAATATTTTATATTATTATCCTAAAATATTCTTGACCGCTAGTCAACTAAAAGCCCGGGCCGCCAGGGTCCGAGCTTTAATAAAAAAATTCAGCGAAAAAATTATTCTTCCCAACTGATAACCTGAACCGGGCAGGAATTAATTGCCTGATCAATTTTTTCTCGGTTGGCCGAATAATCGGTCTGCTGAACTTTGGCAACCTGCCGGCCGCCAACATTCTCCATTTGGAAAACTTCAGGACAAAACACTTCGCAGCTGCCGCAGCCGATACAGTCCTCCTGATTGACTTTTGGTTTCGCCATATCTTAATTTTTATTTCAATTTTTTTTCAATCTCCGCCGCCAAACTGTCGGGGGTGTAGTCCGACTTGATGAAAAAGCCGTCCGTCCCGAGCTGAGTCGCCTTTTTAATTTCCTCCCGCTGGGTTAAGTTGCTCCAAACATAAACTAACGGCTGGTGGCCGGCTCGGGAATTTTTTTTTAATTCCTTGAGAATTTCAAAACCGTTAACATTGGGCAGGACTAAATCCAAAAGTATTAAATCCGGCTTAACTTCGGAAATTTTGGCCAAAGCTTGGGCACCGTCGTTAATCTGAAAAACCCGGTAACCTTGATTTTTCAAAGCCAGAGTGAAAAGCTCGGCCAGCTCGGGCTCGTCTTCAATAATCAATATTTTTTTTGAATTTTTTTTCATGTTGTTATTATAACACAAACTAAATTTAACTACATTTTCTTTAAAACCGGAATTCCTAAAAGCCCCAGGCCGGTTGTTAAAACCTGCCGAACCGACCAAATCAAAGCAAGCCGGGCCCGCTTGGCCGACGGCACCGAGCTTAGAATCGGAAT
>CAZSPT010000049.1:0-4005 GCA_964608895.1 uncultured Gammaproteobacteria bacterium
TTTTACACCCTTTAATCTTATTCTAAAATTCCCGAACCGACCATCCTTTAACCGCTCCGAACGCTTTCAGCTCAACCGCCTTAATCGTCCGGCCGATAAGCTTGGAAGCCAATTCCCGGCGCAGAGTTTCCACTTCCGGAAGTTCCGGCATATTGAAAATTATTTTTTTTATTATAACCTGAAATCAAATTTCTTGAAACTGGCGCTATTTCTTCTCCCAGAACCGAATCGTCTAAAATAATCTTTTTTTAAACCGATAAATTCAAAACCGGCCAGTTTATCCGACGGTTTTTTCTTTAAGCTCCGCAACATTTTTTGTATTTCTTTCCGGAGCCGCAGGGGCAGGGGTCGTTCCGACCAACTTTTTTTCCCTGAAATCGGTTTTGGAGTTCTCCAACTTGACCGGCCGAAGCTTGATTTTGGCCGTCGGCCAGAGCCGACTTTTTTGAAGACTGTTTGCTTGGAGCCAAAAAATTCAATTCACCGGAATCTTTCGGCTCTTCTTGAGCAGCTAAAGAAGTTGACCAGCCTAACTTATAGACGGTCTGAACAATTTCCCGGTCAATTTCTTCAAGAAGCTGGCGAAATAACCGAAAACCTTCTTTCTTGTATTCCGCCAAAGGATCGCGCTGACCATAACCCCGGAGTCCGATTCCGGTCCGAAGCTGATCTATTGTTTCCAAATGCTCCATCCAAAAAGTGTCAATTATCTTCAGAAGAAGAGATTTTTCCAGCTGACGCATTGGAGAAATCTTTAAATCTGAATCAGCCGCCAACTGATTAACTTTTTCTTCAAGCTGATTATAAGCGAGCACCGACAATTTTTTAAGATAGCCGATAATTTTCGCCCGGGCGAAATTGTCTTCTTGATTGTCGCCGGCAGCGGCCTCCATCTTTTCTAAAGCGATCTTCTCTTCCGGCTTAAGCGGAAAAATCGTTCCGACTTCAGTGTAAATTTTTTCCAAACCCCAGTTAGCTTCGTTGTCATCTTGGGTTTCCCGGCGGACAATTTCCCGAATCGCCTTTTCAATCGCTTCCAAAATTATCTTTTTGGTGTCGCCGCCGGCCAAAATTTTGCGTCGTTTTCCGTAAATCGCCTCCCGCTGCCTATTGACAACATTGTCGTATTCAACCAAATGCTTCCGAATATCAAAATGATTAGCTTCAACTTTTTTCTGAGCCTGCTCAATTGAATTGGAAATCATTTTATTCTCAATCGGAACATCTTCGGGTACCCGCAGAGTTTCCATAACCGACTTCATCCGCTGGGAGCCGAAAATTCTCATTAAATCATCGTCAAGAGAAATAAAAAATCTGGACATTCCGGGATCGCCCTGGCGGCCGGCCCGGCCCCGAAGCTGATTGTCAATCCGACGGGATTCGTGACGCTCGGTCCCTAAAACAGCTAATCCGCCGGCCTCCACCACCTTGTGATGTTCGGCCTGATCGTACGGATAGCCGCCCAGAATAATATCAACTCCCCGGCCGGCCATATTGGTGGCGACCGTCACTGCTCCCGGCTTACCGGCCTGGGCGATAATGTGAGCTTCCTTTTCATGATGTTTAGCATTCAAAATCTGACAGTCAATCCCCTCTTGAGCAAGTTGTTCGGCAACCAGCTCATTCTTTTCAATTGAAATCGTCCCGATTAAAACCGGCTGGCCCCGGTGGTGGTATTCAACGACTTCTTTAACCAAAGCCTGATATTTCCCGGCTTCGCTTTTGTAAATGCGATCATTAAAATCTTTTCTGATCATCGGTCGATTAGTCGGAACAACAACAACTTCAAGATTGTAAATCTTGGAAAATTCCTCGGCCTCGGTAGCGGCGGTGCCGGTCATTCCGGCCAACTTTTCATAGAGCCGAAAATAATTCTGGAACGAAATACTCGCCAAAGTTCGGCTTTCCCGCTGAACTTTTAAATTTTCCTTTGCCTCAATTGCCTGGTGAAGGCCGCCGCTATAGCGCCGGCCGAACATCATTCGGCCGGTAAATTCATCAATAATGACGACTTCGCCTTCTTTAACCAAATAATCCCGGTCTATTTTGAATAGAGCGGCCGCCCGAATAGCCTGCTCAATATGATGAACATCACTGATGCTTCGGTCAGTATAAAGGTTGTCAACTCCAAGAATTTTTTCCACTTTGGCAATTCCCTCTTCAGTTAAAGTGGCCGCCCGGGCTTTTTCATCTATTTGATAATCTTGCTCCGGAATTAAGCGGCCGGCCAATTTGGCGAATTGATGATATTTTTCAGTTGATTCAGCATCGGGAGTGGAGATAATCAAAGGAGTTCGGGCTTCATCTATTAAAATTGAATCAACTTCATCAACAATCGCATAATGAAGATTTCGCTGAACCGTTTCCTCCAAAGAGGGGGCCATGTTGTCCCGGAGATAGTCAAAGCCAAATTCATTATTGGTGCCGTAAACAACGTCGCAGTGATAGGTTTGGCGACGGCTGGCCGGAACAAGATATTGAACGTCAAGCTGGTCGTCTCCCGAATTCTCAGCCGACCGGCCGCTCTGAAAAATAAAAGAAGTGTTTTGCTGCTGGACGCAGCCGACTGTCAAACCGAGAAAATCATAAACCCGGCCCATCCAATCGGCATGAATCCGGGCCAAATAATCGTTAACAGTGACCAAATGAGCTCCTTGGCCGCTTAAAGCATTAAGATAAAGGGGAGAAACAGCGGCCAAAGTTTTACCCTCGCCGGTTTTCATCTCAGCGATTTGACCGCGGTGGAGAGCAATTCCTCCAAGAAGCTGGACATCAAAATGACGCTGGCCGATTGTCCGTTTAGCCGCCTCTCGAACAACCGCAAAAGCCTCCGGAAGAATCTCTTCAAGAGTTTTTCCGGATTTCAGCTCTTTTCTAAACCGGTCGGTTTCGGCCCGGAGCCGAGCATCGGAAAATTTTTCAAATTCAGGCTCCAGGGAATTGATTTTTTCAACCGTTTTTTGAAGTTCGGCCAGAACTTTTTTATTCGGATCGCCGAAAATTTTGTCAAACCAGGCCATATTTTTAGTTAATGATCATTATTTTAACAGAAAAAAACCTTTTTAGCAATTATAAAAAGCGGAAGAAATCCGCTTTTATCTTTTTAAACTTGTTTTAAGCCCCCAATTTAATTATTCAAATAATAGATAGTAACGCCCCATAGGTCTCCGAAGGCCAGCATCTTTTTATCTACTAAATAATTAAGCTTTCTTTGGGCTTCAGCTTCGGAAATTTCCAACACTTTAGCAATATCCTTTGCCGTAAGAACAACGCTTTTTTTGTCAAACAGGGAAAAAATATCGCTGTATTGCTTCTGGCCGAGAATAGTCAGCATAACAACCACTCCTTTTTTAAATACCGCCTCCTTGTCAAATATCCCCAAAAGAACTAATAAAACTGAAATAATTATAAAGCAAAAATTAAATTTTTGTCAAATAAAAAAGAGCAGGCAACAAAGCCCGCTCGCGAAAAAATCTACTCTCGAAAAACGCAGGACGGCAGAAATCCTTCCTGGTCCAACCCGATGTTGGCGTTGGAAAGTTTTAATTCATATTTAAATCCCAATCCTCTTCTCCCCGTTCTAACCGTATGAATAATCGGAATTCCGGAGCAGTAACGGGAACCAAGACAATAAACCACTTTTTCTTTGCCATACTCTTCGCCAAAATTCGGAGCATAATAAATGCAAAGAGCAATTGCCTCGGACAAAGTCAGCCAAAAATGCCCCTCTCCTTTGACTTTAAGAATGATGTCTTTGTCTTTTTCATCTGACGGACCAAGATAAACTCCATAAATATAGTAAGGACGTTTGGAAGTCTCAACTCGGCTGTCAAATTTATCAGGAACAATTCCTTCCGCGACTGTCGCGACTGTCTTTAGCCAATATTCTTCTTTCTGGATCATAGACATCAGCCCGTCAACCCCCAAGTATCCTTTGGGAATTACCGGAAGAAACGGAATCCACCACGATTCGTCGTAAAAAGGCATTTCAGACGCTTTGGAAAT
>CAZSPT010000050.1:0-3969 GCA_964608895.1 uncultured Gammaproteobacteria bacterium
ACCGTAAATTAAAATATTCCTACCGTTTTTTATTTATTCCAGAGACAATAGGCGCCATAACCTGGCTAAGTTTAAATGAAGATAAGATAAAACAAATTAAAGGTGGATTAGTTGCTACTTGTTTGGGGGATTTTGGAAATTTTACTTATAAAAAAAGTAGAATTGGGGATTCATTAATTGATAAGGCTGTGGAAAAAGTTTTATTTGATTCCAAGGAACCTTATAAAATTATTAATTTTTCACCAATAGGGAGTGATGAGAGGCAATTTTGTTCCCCGGGGTTTAATTTACCAATCGGTTCTTTAGCTAGAACTTTTTATTTAGAATTTCCTGAATATCACACTTCAGCTGATAATCTGAATTTCGTCCATCCCGAATGCCTTTTTGGCTCATTAAAAAAATATGAAGATGTTGTCTATATATTAGAAAATAACGCTGTTTATTTAAATTTAAATCCAAAATGCGAACCTCAATTAGGGAGACGAGGATTGTATAAGACAATTAATGCTCAAGAAAAAAGGAGCTTTGACCAATTATCACTATTTTCTTGGGTGCTAAATTTTTCGGATGGTTATCATTCTCTCTTAGATATATCAAATTATGCCCAAAAACCATTTCAAGAAATAAAGGAAGCCGCTGATATTTTATTGAATAATAATTTACTTAAAAAAATAAAATAAATATTTTTTCTATGAATTTTGATTTTTTGAACAACAAAAGAATTTTAATCGCCGGAGGGACCGGTTCTTTCGGCAAGAATTTCGCCAAGTTTTTGCTTAATAATTTTCAATTGAAAAAAGTAATTATCTTCAGCCGGGACGAGCTGAAGCAGTCGGAAATAGCAAAAGAGATTTCTGACGAACGTTTGGCTTTTTTTCTCGGTGATATCCGCGATCTTCCCCGGCTTCAGCGGGCCTTTCGGGGAGTTGACATTGTTGTCCACGCCGCCGCTTTGAAGCAGGTGCCGACTTTGGAATACAACCCGTTTGAAGCGGTCAAGACCAATATTATCGGCAGTCAGAACGTTATCAACGCCGCCATTGACCAAAAAGTGGAAAAAGTTATTTTACTTTCAACCGATAAGGCGGTCCAGCCGATTAATCTCTACGGTTCAACCAAATTATGCGCCGAAAAACTTTTCATTGACGGAAATTCCTATAGCGGAACCGACGTTAAAACCAAATTCAGCTGTGTTCGCTACGGCAATGTTATCGGCAGCCGGGGAAGTGTTGTTGATGTTGTCTTGAAAAATTTTGGTCGCCAAAAGATGGTTTCTTTGACTGATGAAAGAATGACTCGATTTTGGATTACTTTAAATCAAGCGTTTGATTTGGTATTTTTTGCTTTGGAAAATATGGCCGGCGGCGAAATTTTTATTCCCAAGGCTCCGAGTATGAAATTGGTTGATTTGTTTGATGTTATCGCTCCGGGCGTGCCAAAACAGCTTATCGGAATTCGTCCTGGAGAAAAGCTCCATGAAGTTTTAATTACCAATGAAGAGGCGGTTCATAGCCGCGAGTTGGAAGATTATTTTGTGATTTTGCCGGAGCATCGCGATTTTTTCAACTTTAACCAGCATTTTGAGAAGTTTTTAACAAGCGGTAAAAAGCTGCCGGATGATTTTTGTTTTGAAAGCAGTAGCAACTGTCGCTGGCTGACTAAAGAAGCATTGGCAAAAATTATTGTTGAGAAATATCCGGATGCTTCCGGCGATATTTTTAACGCAGAAAATTTCAGCCGGCCGCAAGAAAGTCCCATTCAAGACGAACCATTAACCGCCGAGCGAAAATTTATTCCTTACGCCCGGCAGTCAATCAACCAAGACGATATTGACGCCGTTACTCAAACCCTGAAATCCGATTTTCTAACTACCGGTCCGAAAGTGAAAGAGTTTGAACAAGCAGTCGCCAGCTACTGCGGCCGGAAATACGCCATCGCCGTCAGCAATGCCACCGCCGGATTAAAACTCGCTTTTTTAGCCGCCGGACTTAAAGCCGGAGATGAGGCGATTACCAGTCCGAACACTTTTGTCGCTACCGCCAATATGCTTTTAGAGGTCGGGGTAAAGCCGGTTTTTTCTGATATTCGGCTGGACAGCTACAATTTGGACGAAGCCAGAATTGAGCAGTTTATCACTGAAAAAACCAAAGCGATTGTTCCGGTTGATTTTGCCGGCCAGCCCTGTCAAATGGAGGAGATTGAGGCGATTGCCGAAAAATACGGTCTGGCGGTGATTACTGACGCGGCTCACAGTCTTGGAGCGTCTCAGAACGGCTGGAAAGCCGGCCGCCGAGGCGATTTGGCGGTTTTCAGCTTTCATCCGATTAAGCCGATTACCACCGGCGAAGGAGGGATGATTGTGACCGACGATTTGGAATATTATCAAAAACTCTCCCGGCTTCGCCATCATGGCATTTATAAAGACGACCGAGGCAAGAATGTTATGACTGAATTCGGCTATAATTTTCGTTTAACCGATATCGCGGCTGGGTTGGGAATTTCCCAGCTTAAGCGCTTGGACGAGTTTATTGAAAAGCGCCGCCGGGTTGTTGATTGGTATTTTCGGGAACTCCAAGGATTGGAAGAGATTATTTTGCCGATTGAACTGCCCGGAAATTATTCTGGCTGGCACCTTTTTGTCGTCAGATTAAAAAATTTCGGTCGCCGGGACGAGCTGATGGCCTATCTCAAAGAGCGGCGGGTCGGGGTTAATTTTCATTTTCCGGCTGTTTATTCCCATCCTTATTACCGCGAGAACGGCTATCGGGAAATCAAGCTGGGAAATGAGGAAATTTATCATTATTCGGCGATTACTCTGCCTTGCCATCCAGGGTTGACTAAAGAAGAAGTCGCTTATGTCGCTCGGACAATTAAGGAATTTTTCAAGAAATAAAAAATAACAATGAAGGAAATTGTCGACGAATATCCTTATAATTGCGAACCAAAGCGCCATTCAGGAAATTCTCTTGAAAAAATTGAAAGCTATCTCAAAAATTTTTGGGGTCGGGAGGCGGTTGTCTTGGGGTCGGCTCGAACTGGAATTTATCAGCTGCTTAATTTTTTTCAGTTTTCCCGAACAAATCATATTTTGGTTCCTGATTTTCTTTGCCAGTCAATTTTGAATATTTTAAATACCGCCAGTTTTCCGGTCAAATATCTTGATGAGAGGACTAAAGCGGTTTTGGTTTTCCACCAATGGGGCTATCCTCAAAAAATGTCAGAGGTTTTGGCAAAAGCCAAAGAAAGAAATTTAATCGTCATTGAAGACTGCGCCCACAGTTTTGATTCCGAATATCAAGGGCGGAAAATCGGAACTTTCGGCCAGGCAGCGGTGTTCAGCTGGTCAAAAGTTTTTAACAGTTATCTCGGCGGGGTGCTAATTTCTCAAAATAACGAAATAATTAATTATTGCCGGAGATTTAAAAAAGAAAGAGATAAAGTTAGTAATAAAATATTTAATAAAATCGCTTTTAAAATAACCAAAAAAAGTTTTGAACAGGGTCGGCAGCGGCATTGGCTTGATCTGATTTATTTGGCAAGTATTAAATATCCGAATTTTTCTCAAAAAAGCCTTAAGTTTTTACCGGCTGATATTGGGGAGTTAAAGAAGGTCTTGTCTAAGAGAAAAAAAAATTATCTTTTTTTAAAGCATAATATCAAAAAAGAATATTTAATTGCTGATTGGGACGATGAAATTGAAGTTAATCCGATGCTTTTGCCGGTTTTTCTGAATCAATCTGTAATAAATCAGGCTTCAGCGGCTTTGGCGGAAAAAAAGATTCAAACTTCAATAATGCATTTTGACGTCAACCGCAACGTCTTTAATTCTGATTACCGGAAATGTTTGGCGGTTCCTTGCCACCAGCAATTGGAACAAGACGAGCTTTCAATAATTGTCAATATTATTAATCAAATTTGAGCAATATGAATAATCTTGATTTTTTTAATGAATTGGCGCGCCGAACCGGT
>CAZSPT010000051.1:0-3533 GCA_964608895.1 uncultured Gammaproteobacteria bacterium
CTTCAATTAATTCCGAAAAGCCCTTCCAAGGCACCAGCCGTCCGACCGAGACCAGCCGGCGGCGGCGCGGCCGGGCAACGGCGGAAAAATCAGGCCGGGCAACGGCGTTAAAAATAACAATTATTTTTTCTTGAGACACGCCCCAGCCGGCAACCAAATTATTTAGATAACGGCTGGGAGTGATGACTTTGGCGGCCGCGCGGCAAACCCAACCTTCAACGACCCGGGCTAGCCAAATTTTACCTCCGACTGAAGATTTTTGAAAATCATCAATTCCAAGCGAAGTCCGGCCGGAATTCCGAGCTTGCTCCCAGGCATAATCCCCAACCACTTTGACAAAAAACTTTTTTCTCAAAATTTTGGCCGCCAAGCAAGCGGGCAGACCGGCTGAAACCGGCCCCATGGCGTAAATCAAGCGACTGTCTTGAGCCGAAACCAAAAGCCGCCAAAAATATTTCCAATAATGCCAAAATTTCAAAAAACTTTTAGTCACTCTGATAACTTCAAAATTGTAATCATCATTACTTGAGACTCCTTTTTGGCTATAGCAGACAACTTTAACCGACCAACCGCGCTCTACCAGTCCGGCGGCCAAACTTTTACTGTAAACCGCCGGACCGCCGATATCCGGAGGAAAAATATCAGCGGCAATCACCGCTTTTTTTTCTTTTTTCGGCGCTCTTCGGCCGCGAGCTATCAGTTTGGCGAATATCTCGTCCATTTGAAGACTGATATTATCCCAGCGATATTTTTCCAAAACCATTTTTCGGCCGGCGGCCGCGACCGCGGCCACCTTGGAGCGGTTTTTTTCGGCAAAAAGATAATTAATCCTCTCGGCAATGCTTTCGCTGTCCCGGGAATAACAAAACCAGCCGGTTTGGCCGTCAATTAAAAAATCAACAATACCGCCGACCGACGGCGCGACAACCGGCAAGCCGGCGGCCATAGCTTCCAAAAAAGCAATGCCCTGGCCTTCAGAAACGGACGGCCGAATAAAAACATCGGCTTGGATAAGTTCTTGAGGAATCTCCGAAGGGTCCAACTGGCCGAGAAACTTTACCCGTCGGGACAAATTCAATTCAGCCACCATTTTTTCCAGCTTGGGCTTTAATTTGCCCTGGCCGATGATTACCAGTTCGCCAGAAACCTTTTCCATGGCCTGAATTAGATATTCCAAGCCATTTTTTTTAACCAACCGCGAAACACTAACTACCCGCCGATTTAAACCAAACGATTTTTCCGATAATGCCTGCTTGAATTGGCCGGCGTCAACGCCGTTGGGCACGACAGCAATCGGGCCGCCCGGTTTGAACTTCTTGGCCCGCTCGGCCAAAAAACGGCTGATGGCCTGAATATAATCGGCTCGGCGATAAATCGCGCGATAAATCGGCCGGATAAAAAAAGTCCTTAGCCAAATATCCCAATTACTGTCCCCTTCCTGAAGGCTAAGAAGATAATTTATTTCTGGAAATTTTTTCTTGAATTTCAGGGCCGCCCAGCCGGCTTGGTTGGCCATCATGGCCCATATCATGTGATAATTTCGACCGGAGCGGCAAAGCCGGACGGCTTGCCGAAAACCGAGCCAAGGAAAAAGATATTTCCCCAAAGATCCCCGACCGACGCGATAGACGGTCACCGGCCCGATTTGCTCGCGGCTCGGCCGGCGGCCGTCCAAATTAACACTAATGACATCAAAAGAATATTTTTTGGCCAACCGCTCGGTTATTTTTTCCAAGGCGATTTCAGCGCCGCCGAAAAACGGGCGATAGGCTAAGGAAAAAATTAAAATTTTCGGCCGCTCTTCAGCCATGAGTTTAAAGTGATTGATAAACAAAACCAAGCTCTTCGGCCCGCCGGCGGTCGTAAAATTCCTTAAGGTCTAATAAAATCGGGGTTTCGGCCGTCCAATTCCTTAAATCCTCCAAAGAAAAATTTCTAAACTGGCGATGAGGGCTAAAAACAACAATAGCGTCAAATTTTTCCTGGCCGGCTTGGAAATCAAACTTTTTAACTTGAAATTCTTGAAAAACTCCGTCGCTTAAGAGTGGCTCCCAACCAAAAACCGTCAAGCCGAATTCTTGAATAACGGCGATTACTTGCTTGGCCTGACTGTTTCTAGTGTCAGGAACATTTTCTTTGAAAGTCAAGCCCATTATTAAAACCCGGCAGTCTTTTAAGGTTTTCCCGAGCCGGCTCAACTCCTTAACCGCCAATTCGCTTATATATCGGGACATATATTCGTTGATATTCCGGCCGGCCAAAATCACCTGGGGATGATGGCCAAGCTCCAGCGCCTTGGTTGTTAAATAATAAGGGTCAACGCTGATACAGTGACCGCCGACCAAGCCGGGAAAATATTCTCCCTGATTAAAATTCCATTTTGTTCCGGCCGCTCTAAGAACCTCGCGGGTATTGACGTCCAGTTTGGCAAAAATCAAAGCCAACTCGTTGACTAAAGCGATATTTAAATCCCGCTTAATATTTTCTATCACTTTGGCCGCCTCGGCCGTCTTTATTGAAGAAGCCTTAAAAATCCCGGACGAAATAACTGAACCATAAAGCCGGGAAATTTTTTTCAAGGCCTCCTGATCACTGGCCGAAACCACCTTGGTGATTTTATCAATAGTGTGTTCGCGGTCGCCGGGATTAACCCGTTCCGGAGAATAGCCGAGTTTAAATCCCTCGCCGAGCCGAAGCCCGGAATATTTTTCCAGAATCGGCCGGCAGACTTCCTCAGTGCAGCCGGGATAAACAGTTGATTCATAAATAACAATCGCTCCCGGCTTAAGATTTTCTCCGACCAGCCGGCTGGCTGATTTCAAAGCTGTTAAATCCGGCTGTTTAGCGTCGTCAATCGGAGTCGGGACGCTTACAATTACGAAATCCGCCTGGCTGATCGCTGCCGGGTCGGAACTAAAAACAATCCCACGCTCGGCCGGCTTGGCGACTTCGCCGGTGGCGTCATGATTCGCTTGAAGCTCGGCAATCCGTTGAGAATTGACGTCAAAACCGACGACCGGATATGATTCAGCCAGCAAGGCGGCCAAAGGAAGGCCAACATAGCCCAAACCGACCAGACAGACTTTTTCTTCTTGAAATGTCATAATTTTGATTAAAAATTAGCAAAATCCTCTTTGGTTATAAAAACAAGCCATTAATAAACAGCCTGAAAAATATCTTTAATCACTTGATTATTGTCCAATAATACCTTAATATTATTATATATTCCAACTTTTTTTTCAAGATGAAAGAAAAAAAACCAAAAAAAATACTTTATATCATCACTCAAGGCCATTGGGGCGGCGCTCAACGCTATCTTACCGATTTAATCGCCGGCCGGCCGCCGAATACTGAAATCACTGTTGCCGCCGGCTTTGGCCGGGAGACTTTTTTTTCTAAAAAAATAATTGAACTTGGGGCGAAAACTGTCCCGCTCAAAAGGCTCAAGCGGGAAATTTCTCCAATAAATGATTTTTTGGCTATTTTTGAATTAAAAAAACTCTATCGCCGGCTTCAACCAAAAGTGGTTCATC
>CAZSPT010000052.1:0-3447 GCA_964608895.1 uncultured Gammaproteobacteria bacterium
AGCGTGGCAAATCGTTGCAAATTCAGCCTTTTTCGCGCGGAGCGCGACTTCTGCGAAGCAAAGCTCTACTTCCAATTCTGCCAAAAATGACAAAATCGTAAATTGGCGGTGAGGGTGGGATTCGAACCCACGAAGGAAGAGTATTCCTTACCGCTTTTCGAGAGCGGCGCCTTAAACCACTCGGCCACCTCACCCTTGTTTTGAAACTTTGTTTGCGATTATTGCCAGTCCGATAATTAGCCAGAACAAAATTGAAAGATCGTTTTTAAAATAAGGGACGTCAACCAATCCGTGAATGAAAATTTCCAGAAAAGCCGCCCCAAAGGCAAGATTGAAAAATATTGCCTTGTTTTTTTTGATTTCTCCAAAAATTTTTTTCAGCCAGGCGACGGCCAGCCAACCAAAAGCTATTAATCCTCCCAAGCCGAGCTCGCTCCAGAAATTTAGAAAAACATTGTGGGGGTAAAGATAAATTTCAAAAGTCGGCAAATGATAGGGAGCGATTATCTTTTGGTAACCGGCCAGGCCAGCTCCCCAAAGCCAGTTGTTTTTAAGCATTTCCCAGGTTTCTTTCCAAATCAGCCGCCGGATAAAGCCGGAGTAATCTTGAAGAAGAATTTTTTGAAGAAAAAATTCCTGGATATAGGGATTGCAGATAAGAATGATTGTTCCGGTCAGACAAAAACTCAAAACAATCAGCCGGGTTTTTTTGATAGCCACGCCGGCAATTAGCCAAACAACTAAGATCGCCAGAATCGCCGCTTCTGATTTGGCCAAAACTAAGATACTGAAGCTTAAAGCGATTATTGCCAGTTTTGACAGTTGCCAGACGGCTTTTTTTGGAGTATCCCAGAGAAAGACACTAAACAGAATAATAATTGGGCCGAGATAAAGGCCGAGAGCGTTTGGATAGCCAAAAAACGAAACAACCCGATCAACTGAACCGTCGGCCGCCAGAAAGGCTTCCGGCACTCCCCAACCGCTGAATTTTTGCCACCAAGCGAATAAAGAAAGATAGACGGCTGAAATTCCAAGCGCCCAGAAAAGTTTTTTAATTTCTCCGGGTTTTTTAATTATCACCGCCAAGCTGGCTAAAAAAACAACCGGTTCAATAAAATAAGCCTTCCAAATTCCAGCCGCCCCCCGAAGATTTGGAGAAATAATCATTGCTATGGTGGCGAAGAATATTATCGCCCCTGCCGGCCAACTGATAACTTGATTTTTTTTAATGAATTCAACTAATCTTTTTCGGTTGAGGCGGTTGGCGAAGATTACCGCCGCTAGGACTATAATCATTACCTCCAAGAGAGTAATTGGAATTCCAAACAAGGAAAATTTGACTAAATAGCTTGGCAGGGCGGCGGTAATCAAACAGCCGGCGAACAGCGGCCGGCGCCGAGCCAGCCAGCCAAAGGCCAGACAAAAAATCGCCAGAATAAAGTTGATTACCATTTATTTTTTTAGTTTTATAATCTCAAGAACGGTTTCCTTGGAAAACCCTCTAATGAGATAAAGGACGGTAAAATAAATTATCAAGCCGACAATTACCAAGGTTATCAAATTTTGGCCAAGCAGTAAAGTGAGAGTGAGCGCCATAATAATTCCAGCACCGAGAGCTTTGAGAGCGGTTTTTATTTCAAGAGAAATTTTCAGCTGCCGTCTCAGGACCACAAAAGCGGCGACAGCGGCGAACAGCTCCGATAAAACAGTCAGGCCGGCGGCCGCCCAGTAGGAAAAAAGCGGAATCAAAAGCAGATAAAGACCAAGCGAGATAAAAGCGTCAAGAAGATAGAATTTTATCATCTTTTTTTGGAGCTGGCAGGCGGCAATAGTATAGCCGAAAAGCGCTTTAAGATAAATAATCGCCGCTCCGATAATTAAAATTTTCAAAATCGCTCCAGAAGCGGCAAATTCCGAACCGGCGACAAAAATCATTATTTTCTCTCCGAGAACCCAAACCGCCAAAATCATCGGAATTGCCAGAGTAGCCAGAAAGTCAAAAGTTTTTTGAAAAATCAGCTGAAAAATTTTTTTATTGCTAATAAAAAATTTGGTCAGCAAGGGAAGAATCAAGCCGAGAAAAAGATAAGGGAATTGAATTAAAATTTCCAAAACTTTGTAAGTCGCTCCGTAAATTCCAACCGTTTCAGCCGGATGGAAAATTGACAAGATAATAGTATCGGCTCGGAAGTAAATCAAGGTAAAAGTGATGCTGACGGCCAGCGGCCAGGTATACTCCCAGATTTTTTTCCATATTTCCAAATCAAACCGCGGTTTGAGCGGATAATATTTTTTAGCTCCTGAGAATAAAATCAGACAAGTGGTCAGACTGCCGACTGCGACCGCCCCAACAATTATTAGAAGCCCTTGATTCAGCGCTACCGCCAGCCAGACGGCTGAAAATAAAACCACCCGGCCGATAGTTTCCGCCGCCGCCACCCGGGACATTTCCATGTTTTTTTGAAAAACACTGATTAAAACCGATTGGACGGCGACAAAAAAGAAAGAAAAGCCGGCGATAAAGGCGGCCTGTTTAACAATAGTTGGGTAAGGGAAAAGCCAAATTAACAGTATTCCAGCGCCGAGAAAAGCGATTGCCGAGACGATTCTTAAAGCAAGAAGATTGCCGAGGATTTTTTTCTTGTCAATTTCGGCTCGGCTTAAAAAATGGGTTCCGGCCATTTGGAGTCCAAAATCGGCCAAAACCCCAAAGAATTGGGTAAAGGCAATTGCGGTGGTAAAATAGCCATAGCCGACTTGGCCGAGATGGCGAGTCATTAAACCGACCGTCAGCAGGCCAAAAATCGCTCCGAAGATTTTTCCGATGATTTGGTAAAAAGTGTTTTTGGCTATTTGAGACAATAAAGACATAAAATTAGACTTGACAAGAATATTTTTCAAAAATTTCCTCTTTCAAATACTCTTTAAAAAGGTTTTTAAATTGTTATTTTCAACTGTTTTCTTTATTTTTTCCCCTTAAATAAAAGAAAAATCTTTCTTAATTGACTTTTGGGTTTTGATATGATATACTTAGTAATAAGGATAGAAAATTCAGGTGACAAAATTTTGAAAATTCGCCTCCAAGTCGTTTCACGAGGTTGAATCAAAACCAAAACTAACTAATTAAAACAAAATGGAAAAGTTTTCTTTCCATTTTGTTGTATTTTGAAACAGCCGGTTCTTCCGGTTTTTTTATTGCCACAATTTTTTGGCTTCCAGCCAAAACTTATCATACTCTTTTTTTTCTTTCAAAAAATACCACCATTCCGCTCCCCAGAGATAAATTTCATCAAAGCCGGCTCGGCGGGCGAATTTAATGTTTTTTTGAAATTGATCAAAACTCATTGATTGGAATTGTTCAGTTAGATCCATTTGCCGGAGGGTTTTTCCTTCCGGGTGCCAGCTTTCAGTTTGGAGCTCAGAGATAATCACCCGTTTGACCGGAAA
>CAZSPT010000053.1:0-3101 GCA_964608895.1 uncultured Gammaproteobacteria bacterium
CAAAGATCAAGAAATTAAAGTTCTCTGCGACCAAGCGGTTGTTTTGGAAAGTCCGGAAAAAGCCAAGAATAATTTAGAGCCGCTTCTTGGCCAAATTTCGGCTACTGGCCGCCGCCGGGGTAATTTTATTCGCCGGCTTAACCCCAGAAAAACCGTTTCTTTAAATCTTTCCCAGCCGATTGATTATCAAGTTTCCCGGGAATTAAAAAAAGTTTTTTATGAGTATCCCGGCGGTCGGCGGGTTTTGTTAATTATTGATCGCCAAAGCGGCGGCCGTCAGAAAATCAAAACCAGCTTTCGGGTCAGCGAGGACCAAGAGCTGATTAAAAGATTGAAGAGTTTGGTCGGTTCGGAAAGAGTTTTTCTTGATTAGAAAAATATGTTATAATTAAAAAACAGTTATTAATATTATTAAGGAGGAAATATTATGTCCATTTTTTCGCTTCTAAAGAGTAATCTGCTGGTTTCAGCGATTGTTTTATTGGTTGCTTTTTTTCCGGTTTTTTGGGTTTTTTTTCGGCGCACCGGAATTGGAGAGAATTTGAATTTTTCTATTTTAAAGAATCCTTCAAAAAGAAGGCTTTCTTTGCCGATGCTGTCAAAGTACTCTCGCAATTTGGTGGAATTTGCCCGTCAGAATAAATTAGATCCGGTAATCGGACGGAAAGAGGAAATTGCCCGAGTAATCCAAATTTTATCCCGGCGGACTAAAAATAATCCGGTTTTGGTCGGCCAGGCCGGAATTGGCAAGACGGCGATTGCCGAGGGCTTAGCTTTGGTAATTGTCAACGGTCAAGTCCCGGAAATTTTGAAAAAAAAGGAGGTTTTGGCTTTGGATTTGACCGGAATTTTAGCCGGGACAAAATATCGAGGAGAATTTGAGCAGCGGATGAAAAAGATTACTGAGGAAATTGTTGCCGCTAAGCGAAAAATTATTCTGTTTATTGACGAAATTCATAGTTTAGCTGAAGCCGGTGAAGCCCAAGGGGCGATAAAAGCGGCTGATATTCTCAAACCAATGCTTGCTCGGGGCGAGCTTCAAGTAGTCGGAGCGACGACTAAAGAAGAGTATTTTCAATATATCAAACAGGACAAGACACTGGATCGCCGGCTTCAGCCCATTTTTATCAACGAGCCGAGCGCCGCTCAAACCAAAGATATTCTTCGGGGAATTAAGAAAGTTTACCAAGATCATCATAAGGTTGAAATCACTCCATCCGCAATTGACGCGGCAATCAAACTGACCAAAAAGATTAAGAACCGCGCTTATCCCGATAAGGCGATTGACGCGATAGATGAAGCTTCAAGTAAAGTTCGGCTTAGTGAAATTGTTAGAAAAAAATCAGACTCAAGCCGGCCGAAAGTAACCGCGGCTGAAATTAAGGAAGTCATTCAAGAATGGAAAGAAAACATTAAAGAAAAATAATTAAAAAATATGGCTTTGAAAAAAATGCCCAAAATAAATCTTTACCGAAATATCGGAGCGACTTTCATTGTTTTTACTTTGCTGCTTTTAGGAGCGGTTTTTTTCTTTTTTTACAGCCAAACTACAATTATTGTCACTCCGGCGCTTCAGGAAATTGATTTAAGTTTCAATCTGAAAGTCAAACCTTCGCCGGCGGCCGGAGAAATTGAGCGGGGAGAAGCCGTCTCCGGAGAGCTTTTGACTATTAAGAAAACCGTTGAAAAAACTTTTGAAGTGTTGAGCACTAAAACAGTAAGTGATGATTTGGTCGGCCGGGTTGAAATTAAAAATGATTCGTCGGCCGCTCAGCCGCTTTTAAAAACAACTCAGCTTCAAGCCGACAATGGAGCGATTGTTCGGACCGCCGAGTATGTAGTGGTTCCAGCCGGAGGCCGAGTGACAGTCGGGGTTTTTCCCAAAAATCCGGACAATTTTTCCGAAATTAAGCCCGGCCGGCTGACGATTATCAAATTGCCGGCCAGTCTTCAAGAAAATATTTACGGCCTTACTTCAGAAAAACTTACCACCAAACCCCGGGAAGTCAAAGTTTTAGCTTCAAGCGACCTTAATCGGGCTCGGAAGAATCTTCATCAAGAGATTCGGGAAGAAATCCGTCAGGAGCTTCAGCTGGCTAAGAATGAGAAATTAATGACAGAAATTGTCGCTGCTGACGCTGATAAAGAAATCAGTCAAGAAACCGGGAATTTCAAATTAAAAATAACTGTCTCAGCCAAAACAGTCAGATTTAATGAAAATCAGCTTCTCGCCCTGTTAACTGAAAAAGTTGAAAGTTTAAGTCTTAGCGGTGTTCGGCTGGAAGAAATTAAATTAAGCGATATTGACTATTTAATTATTGATTACCAGGAATCCGGAGAAGCTTTAGTAAAAGTGGATTATACCCTTGAAGTTAAAATAGCGACTGATAACAGTCTGTTTGCGAGAGATAATCTTGTTAATCAGCCGGTTGAAGAATTAAAGAGTTCGTTGACTGAAAGCGATTTAATTAAAGAAGTTGAGGTGGTTACTTCTCCTTATTGGAGTAAAACCACTTCCAAGCGCCAGTCTCGGATAAAGGTAATCGTTAAATAATTGCCAAATTATGGCGGCCAAGAAAGTCGCGGCCAGAAAAGCCGCTCTAAAAACAAAAACCGCTCCAAGACTAAAAACAGTTTTTTTGGAAGCAATTGTTTTATTAGCGATGGGAATCGCTTTTGGAACCGCTTTGACGATTGTTTCTTATTTGGCGGCGTTTAGATAATTGGAAATTGAGTGATTTTAGCCGAATAAACAGTCCGCTTGAAACGGAGCGGATTTTTTGTTATCATTTCCGGATAAATTTGATTGATTTTAATGAAAAAGGCAAAAGTCAAAAAAAAATATTATCTTTGGATTCTCGGCTGTCAGATGAATAAGTCGGACGGCGAGCGGCTGGCGGCGGTTTTTAACCGTTTTGGCTGGCAAGAAACGGTTGTTCCGGAGCAGGCTGATTTAATCGCGGTTGTGGCTTGTTCGGTCCGTCAAAGGCCGGTTGATCGGATTTTCGGCCGATTAAAGAATTGGCAGGCTCGGCGAAAAGCCGGTCGTTTAACGACCGTTTTAACCGGTTGCGTTTTGGAACCGGATAAAAAAAAGCTTC
>CAZSPT010000054.1:0-2748 GCA_964608895.1 uncultured Gammaproteobacteria bacterium
ACAGCGACGGCCAGCACCGGCCGGCCGAACTTGCCAAACTAATTTCCGGCCTTGACGGTTATCAAATGGTCGTCGGCTCCCGCCAAGGCTACCAAGGCCCCCGTTGGCGTCAGCCGGGTAAGAAGGTTATTGGAATAATTGCTAATTATCTGGTTAAGCGGCGGATTCCCGATTTGAATTCCGGACTTCGGATAATCAAAAAGGACTGCTTTGAAAAATTTCTTCATCTTTATCCAAATGGCTTTTCTTTAACAACAACCATCACCTTGGCTTTTTTTAAGCAGGGCTACAGCGTTAAATATATTCCAATCAAAATTGTCAAGCGGTCCGGCCGGAGCAGTTTGAAACTTTCCGACGGCGCCAGGGCGATTCAGCTGGTTATCAGGATGGTAATGCTTTTTTCGCCGCTGCGGATTTTTCTTCCGGCCAGTTTGGTGATTTTTGGACTGGGAATATTTTCACTGATGATGGATTTATTCGTTCATTTCAATATTAACGATACTTCGGTTCTTCTGCTGATCAGTTCAATTATTATCTTTTTTTTCGGCTTACTGGCCGACCAACTCGCTTGTTTAAGAAGAGAGTTAAAATTTTAATATGGCTGACTTAAAAAAACCGGCCGTCGGCCGCCATTACTATACTCGGCTGATGAAGGGCTACCGGCGGCTTGGCTTTACAATACCGTTATTTAATCCGGTGGTTCGGTTGATTCTCCGGTTGAGATTCTGGTTTTATCAAACTGATGTTTTTCTCTACTGCCGGGGCCGGGAAAAAGAAATTGAAAAATGGTACCAAGAGAAAGAAATTTTTTTTGGTTTGGCGATTATTCGTTCAGGAACGACTTTTTTGGCTGATTTTTTTAATCGGTTTGAAAAGTCGGCGATTGTCGGCCACGAGGTTATTTTAGATGATTACTGGTCTTATGCCAAAAATTACAATTCAGCGGCCGGCCGGTTTGAATATCTTAAGAATTTTCGCCGAGCTGAAATTTATTATCGTCTTTGCCGAGCCGGCGATTTTCAAGTTTATGGAGAAATCAATCCTTTTCTCCGGCGCCATGTCCGGGCTCTTCGGGAGGTTTTTCCTGAAGCGAAGTTTTTTCATCTTGTCCGAGACGGTCGGGAGGTTGTTCGGTCAATTATGTCTCGGGGGACTTTTAGCGAGCAGGAGCCGATTGCCGAAATGATTCGGCCGACCGAAGATTCTCCTTATTTTTCCCGTTGGGAAAAAATGAGCCGGTTCGCAAAGGTTTGCTGGCTTTGGCAGGAAGATAACCGACTTCTTCGGATAACGATAAATCAAACCGTTCAGTTGGAAAAAATAATTTCTGACTACTGTTATTTCAAGGAAAATCTTCTTGATTATCTTAAGCTTGATATTTCCGAAAAGGTTTGGAGGCGTTATGTCCGGAATCGCCGGAATCCTTCGCCAGAATATAAATTTCCGGAATATTCCCAATGGTCGTCTGAACAAAAAGAGATTTTTTGGGAAATTTGCGGTTCAGAGATGAAAGCCAACGGTTATCCGGCTGATTCGCGGGATGGGAGCGGTTAAAGAAATAATTATTAGATATGTGCGGAATTTTCGGTCTGGCGGCCGGAGAAAATTTTCCTTTAAAAATTCGGGAGACTGAGAAAGTTGTTCGTCGGTTGTTTTTGCTTTCCCAGTCCCGAGGCAAGGAAGCGGCCGGCCTTGCCTTGCTTTTTAATAATGAAATCCGGCTTTACAAGGAGCCGGTTCCGGCTGAACAGTTTGTCGCCAGCCCTTATTATCGCCGGATTTTTCGGAAACTTGAGCGATCCGGCGGATTGGAAAAGTTTTCCTTGCTCGGCCATACCCGGCTGGTTACCGGCGGCCAGAGCCAATTGACGGCCAATAATCAGCCGGTCAGCCGGGAAGGAATTGTCGCGGTCCATAACGGAATCATCACTAATGTTAATTTGCTTTGGGAAAAATTTCCCGAGCTTGATCGCCGTTGGCAGGTTGACACTGAAATTATTCCCGCTTTAATCGGCCATTTTCGGCGTCAAGGCGATTCAATCATTGAGGCGGTTAAAAAATTTTTCAATTTGATTGAAGGGACCGTTTCAATCGGGATTTTTTTTGATAATTGCGACCAGCTGCTTTTGGCGACCAACAATGGTTCGCTTTATCGGGCCGGCGGCGGCTCCCGAGGCTGGTTGTTTGGCTCTGAATTTTCAATTGTTAGCCGGACAATCAAAAAAACTTTTTTGAAAAAATATTTTTCAGTTAAAGAAGTTAGCCAGCTTAAGCCGGGAAATGCCCAGTTGATTGATTTAGCCGGCGGCCGGCCAATTGAATTTTCTCTGGAAGACGGGCGGTCTGTCCAGAATTTTATCCAACCCCGAACTACCAGGAGAAAAATCGTTTTTTGGCCGAGTTATTTTAATTCCGGCCAAGATTTGAACGAATTTTCAGCCGAATCAAAAAAAGGATTTTCTGAATCGCCGACTGAGCTTAAGCGCCATTATCAGCACTGCTTTCAAGCGGTTAACCGACTAAAGCGCTGTCAAAAGTGCCTTTTGCCGGAAACTATGCCTTTTATTGATTTTTCTTCGTCAGGAGTCTGTAATTACTGTCGGAACCACCAAGTTCAAAAAGTTTTGGGCGAATCAGCTCTTAAGCGACTGGCCGCCCGCCACCGCCGGACCGACGGCCGGCCGGACTGTTTGGTAATGTTTAGCGGCGGTCGGGACAGCTCTTACACTCTTCATTACGTTAAAAAAA
>CAZSPT010000055.1:0-2699 GCA_964608895.1 uncultured Gammaproteobacteria bacterium
GTTAAAGTAAACCCAATCATGCCTCCGCTGAACATTTCGGTAATATTACCCACTTCACCCAACAATTCAATAAAAATACTGTTTTTTGATCTTCCTGTTCCTTCAATAATTTTTAAAAAATCTCTAAAAAAAACTTCAATAATTTCTTTAACATCATCAGCAGCATCATCAAATAGTTTAATAATAGTTTCAACAAGATTAAAAGGATTTGCTTGAATTAAAGATTCAATTAAACCTTCCAAAAAATCGGCGATTGCATCACCAAATAAATTATGCAGAAAACCAATTTCAACTTGAGACCAGCTGGCGCAATGGATGTAAAAAGGAAGTTCGTCAATTTCCATAAATGGAATCGCATAGCCGTTTTTAAAGACTCCGCTTCCCCTTTCTTTGCTGCCGACCATAAATTGAGAGTCATGATGTTTGCCGCCTTCGCCAAAAATCAAACAATATCCTAAAACCACTCGCCGGCCGTGGTCAGTCAGGTCGTAGATAGTGGCACTGCCGCCGGACATTTCTTCTGCTTCAAGATTGTCCCAAACTTCAGAAACAAAGCCAATTCCCAAATCACTCTTTAATTTTCCTTCCAAACAATAATAAAGAGGAAATTTTCCCTGGTAGCCGGAAGCTTCTTCCAATGTTTCCCCTTTAAGTTTGTCAACCGGCCACCATTGGAGGCAAATCTCGGGATTTTGGGGGTCTTTGGCCAAACAATAGCCGTATTGACCGTAGAAAAGACTGCCATCCTCAAAATATTTACAAGAAAGAGAATCCTGCTCGGGATAAATCCGGCAAGTTCGGCTGATTTTTTCATCATAATTGGCCGCCAAAACCGGCTTTAAGCTGACACTGTCAAAAAGGGAACTACCGGCAATATCATCTCCTCCCGGCAATTCGTTAAACATCTTTATCCTAACCAAGGTCTCGTTCTTGGTAGAAAAATTAACAACAAAATTCTTCCAGCCAAGTCCGGCTGGCTGAACTTTGGAAATCAATTCATTATCATTGTCGTCGTCAACGACAATCTTTGTCTTGGCGTCGGCCGGCTCCAGTTTGGCGGTGTTAATCCAAAAGGAAAGGTAATAATCGGAATCCGGCTGAACGTCAATCCATTCGGATTTCACCCGATGGTTGGAAAACAGCTCAAGATAGCCGCCGCCCTCTTTCCGATAATTAATGTCATTGCTGACTTTAAACTTATATTCCTTCCATTCATTAAATCCTGAATTATCATCAACCGACCAGCCGAGCGGCTGGCGGCTTTCTTTATAAACAATGTCAAAACCGCCGTTAACGACATTGGCTGAATTGCCTTCCTGACTCATTAGGTAATAAGGGTAATAACCGGCGATTTCATAGTCGTCCTGACCAACCCGGACATAACCGCTTTTGTAAAGAGCCGACTGGTTGTATTTTTCCGGAATCTTTTCCCCGGCAAAGCTAAGGAACCGCTGACACTCCCCTTTTTCATTCATCGCGGAGCAAAGGCCGACATTCAAACAGCGGTCGTTGTTGCCGAAATTCCAACGGCTATCTTTAGGATCGGTTTTTTCATAAGTTTGACAGTAAAGCCAGCTGTAGCATTGGCGGTCGGGAGAAACTTTCAGAACAGCGTTGGCGTTCCGGCTGTTTTCAGCCGCCGCCGAAGAAAAATTGTAAGCGTCGTAAACAAGATAGTCGTTTTCCCGTTTCTCGGCAGTGTCCTGGAAATAACTCAAAGCGCTTCGGTCGTTAAAAAGCAAACAGCCATTATCTATATCAACTTGACCGTGGCAGCTGGTCCGGTCTGTTTTGTTAGCCAAAGTATAGTAGACGCCGGTAGAAACTATTTTGACATCATCAATCTTTCCCTCAACTTTAAGGGTTAAAGAACACTTATTTTTATCCTGATATCGGGGTACGAGATAAAAGCGTCCGTGAGTGACTGTTGAACCGTCGTCAGTCGCCGTTAACTGCCCGAGCCGGAAATCTTGGGAAAAATTATCAGAAACAACGCTGTTGTCCGGGGAATAAACCCTGGCCCAGCAATCATTATTTTCAATCTTCAACTGAGAATTTCCATCAAAGTCAAGCGGCTTAAAAGAAGCGGAGTAAAGAGTATCGGTAAAAAGAGTGATTTCAACTTCGGCTATTCCTCTGATAAAGTGGTTGCCACTTTCCTCGCCCAAAGTTCCGCCGCTCCAGCCGGCCGGCCTTGAATTATTAACCAGATATTCAAAAGAACCGTTAAAAACAAGATTTTTGTAACCGGCGGTCAAAGGATCAATAAATTCGGAACAGCCGCTCTGCTCGGCCGGACAAAGCCCGGCATATCCCTGATAATCAGAGTCGGGAAATCCGTAAAAATTGTTAAACCAACCGGCTGGCTGGACCTTTTCCTGAACCGAGCCCCAACCAATGGTTTGATAGCTTACCGGCCCGCCGGGGCATTCAGCGTCTGTTCCGGCGATTAGCCAGTTGTCGGCGGTCGGGTCGTATCGGCAAAGCTTTTCCCGAGGATTTTTAAAATAACTCGTAAAATTGTCGGCAAAAAACTCTTGGCACCAAAGCGAATCATGATAGCATAAATCGGTATTATAGCGATCCGGCCGGTTTTTAAGATAGACAGTATCATAGCCGACCAGCTCGTCAAATTTATTAATCTTCGGCTGACCAAAGGCCTGACAGCCCCGGTCTTCGGCGTTGCAGGCAAACCGGGA
>CAZSPT010000056.1:0-2049 GCA_964608895.1 uncultured Gammaproteobacteria bacterium
AAAAAATATCTTAAAATTAGATTTTATCGCCCAGTTTTTGAAAAAACTGGGAATGCTGAAATTTGGTTTCAAGAATATGCCAAATTTTTTTTATGAAATTCATTATTGGAAAAAAAATAGCGATGACCCAGGTTTTTAAGGATGACGGAACAGTTGTTCCGGTTACTGCTGTTTTGGCTCAGCCAAATTCGGTTATTCAGCTTAAAACTTTTGAAAATGACGATTATACCGCTGTTCAGTTGGGAGCTTTTCCGGCCAAAAAACTAAAAAAACCTCAAGCTGGCCGGTTGGACGGTTTAGAGCAGTTAAAGATTTTTCGGGAATTCCGAATTCCAGAATCAGAGCTTAGTAATTTGAAAAAAGGGGCTAAAATAACAGTTAAAACTTTTCAGGAAGGCGATTCAGTGAAAGTGACCGGAATTTCTAAGGGTCGGGGTTTTCAAGGAGTGGTTAAACGCCACGGTTTTTCCGGCAGTCCGGCTTCTCACGGCCATAAGGATCAGCTTCGGATGCCCGGTTCAATCGGGGCGACTGATCCGGCCAGAGTGTTTAAGGGAACTAAAATGCCCGGCCGGATGGGCGGCCGCCAAGTCACCGTTAGCGGCTTGAAAATTGAGAAAATAGACGAGCAGGACAATATTTTGTATATTACCGGCGCTTTGCCGGGAGCGCGGAACAGTTTGGTTTTAATTTCGGGCCCCGGAGAAATTATTCCGATTGAAGAAAAGGATTTAAAAACGAATTCACAGCCGGCTGAACCGTTGGAAAAAACCGGAGAGCGGAAATCGGCTGAAGAAAAAGGGCCAGTTGAGTCTCGGGAAAAACAAGAAAAGCCGGCTGAAGCCGAAAAAGTATTGGAAAAAACGCCGGCGGCCGAAGAAAAATCAAAGATTTCAGGATAAGTTATGAAAATTCCTGTTTACAATTCAGCAGGAGAGGAAATAAAACAGCGGGAGCTGCCCTCGGAGGTTTTTGAAATTCCGGTTAAACCGGAAATTGTTCATCAAGCAATTGTCGTTCAACAGGCAAAGGCTCGGCGAAAAAATGCCAAAACCAAGGATCGGAGCGAGGTTCGGGGCGGCGGCCGAAAGCCTTGGCGTCAAAAAGGCACTGGCCGAGCCAGACACGGTTCAATTCGTTCGCCGCTTTGGAAGGGCGGTGGAGTCACCTTTGGCCCGGTCGCTGAAAAGAATTTTTCCCTTAAAATCAATCAGAAGCAAAAACGCCTTGCTTTGGCAATGTCTTTGTCCGACCGGACGGCTGCCGGACGGCTGGCTATTTTTGACAAGCTGGAGCTTGATTCCGGCCGAACCAAGGAATTGGCTGATTGGTTGAAATCTTTGAAAGATAAAATCACTTCTTTGAAAGAGGCTAAAAGGATTTTAATTGTTTTAGACCGAAACGACCGGCAATTTATCAGAGCGGCTTTTAATTTAGCCGGAGTGAACACTATTCTTGCCGATAGCTTAAATTGTTTGGAAATTTTGAAGGCCGACAGCCTGATTACTTCCGAAAAAGCGCTTGAAATCATTGTTAAGCATTATTGGAATCTTGAGTCGGCCGTTGAAAAGAAATAATTTTTAAAAATGGGATTTTTTGATAAGTTTAAAAAAACTGAATCAAAGCCGGTTCAACAACCGAAGAAGCCGGCCGAACAGAAGCAGACTGGCTCTGATTTTGACGCGGCTCAAAAAAAACAGCCGGCCGTCGGCAAGGTCGGGACTTTGGAAGTTTCCCGGATTTTAATTCGGCCTTTGGTCACTGAAAAATCAACTGAATTAAGTCAATGGAATAAATATCTTTTTGAAGTTGCGTCTCGGGCGAATAAATTGGAAATTGGCCGGGCGATTGAAAGTCGTTACGGAGTAAAACCGGTCAAGATAAATATTATCAATAAACAAGGTAAAAAAGTGCGCTATGGCCGGATTCAAGGCCGGACCAGCGATTGGAAGAAAGCGGTAGTTACTTTGCCGGCCGGTAAGACGATTGAAATTCAGGAAGCCGGTTGATAAATAAAAAAGTCAATTGATAAAATATTATGACTCTGAA
>CAZSPT010000057.1:0-1844 GCA_964608895.1 uncultured Gammaproteobacteria bacterium
TATTCCTGCCGGCGGTTTATTTCTTTAATCTCCGGCCGCTTAAGGCTAATTTGAAGGCAAGCCGGGCTTTGGGTGAAACTAATGATTTGACGATTAGGGAAAGAATGGAGTTTTTCCAGGAGGCGCTCGGCCGCCGGACCAGAGGCAGTCAGGAATACCGCCGCCAAATGATTGAATTTTTGGAGCAGGGTCTTAAAAGTTCCAAACCCAACTTGCCGGAAGTTCAGGAAGTTTTGACCGAATTTATTGAATTCGCCAATCAAGAAATTGACGAACAGCTCCGGGAAAATCCCAAAAATTTTTCCAATTATTTACTGGCGATGAGGTTTAATAATTCTTTTGCCGAATCAACCGGATATTTCAACGGCTTGGAAGAGAATTTTCAGCTGTTTCAAAAAGCTAAAAAGCTTTCACCGACTCACCCGTTTAATTATTTGGAAGTCGGTTATTCTTATTTTTTGTTAGCCAAGAATTCAAAAACCAAAGGGGATTTGGAAAAAGCTGAAGAATATTATCAGCTGGCGGCTGACTATGTCTCTAAAGGCCGCCAGCTGGTTGAGCAGGAGCTTAAGGAAAAACAAAGAAACATCACTCTTGATTTCCAGCTTTTGAGAATTTATATCAGCGCCGAAAAGAACGACCAGGCCTGGGCGCTGGTTAAGAATCAATTGTTTTGCTCTCCTGCCCAAGAAATTGAAGAGGATTTGATTACTGTTTTGAATACCGCCGTGCTTGAGAAAAATTATTTGTTTGCCGAAAGAATTGCCACCAAGCTGGTTGAGTTTTTTCCGGAGAAAGTTTCTTATCAGAGCCGGCTTGCTTTAATTTACGCTTATCTTGGAGAAGACCGCCGGGCGATTGAGTTGGCCGAAGAGATTGCCGAGCTTGGCCCGGAATATCAAGAGCCGAGCAGTCATTTTATTAACCAGGTTAAGGCCGGAGAATTCCGTCAAGACCAGTAGCTGGAAAAGGTCAGTTCAGCCATTTTTTTTCGGGAAAATTTTTCTCGGGCTTCCCGGCCGGCTTGGCCGGCCAGTTTGCCGGCCAATTCCGGTTGTTCAAGCAATTCTTTTGCCAAGCCGGCCAGCTGGCCGGGATTTTTAGGCTCGGCTAAAAGGCCGTTTTTTTGATTTTTGATTATTTCAGGAACTCCGCCGACGGCGGTGGCGACAATCGGCCGTTCAGCGGCCATTGCCTCTAAGAGAGAATAAGGAAAACCTTCTTTGACTGATGAAGAGAGATAAAGCTGGAAAGCTTTGAGGTATTGGGCGGCATTTTCCTTTTGGCCGGTTAAAACAAAATTAGCTTCCAGTTGGTGATTTTTGATAAGATTTTTTATTTTTTCAAATAACGGGCCGTCGCCGATAATTACCGCCAGTAGTGGTTGATTGAGATTATCTTTTAGTAGTCCGACGGCTTGGACGAAATATTCCAAACCTTTTGTTCGGTAGAAATTGGCAATTGTTCCGATTATCGCCGCCTCCGGGTTTCTAAGAGTTTTGGGAATAATTGCCGCTCGGGCTTCTTGCGGAGGAAGAAATTTTATCTCTTCAACCGCCAAGCCGTTAGTAATAGTTATCAGCTTTTCCGAAGGGGCAATTTTATTTTTTAGGGCGGTTTGGCGATCAAATTCAGAAACAGTGATTATTTTGTTTTTAAGGCCGGCGGTAATTTTTTCCAGTCGGCGGAAAAGATTTTTTTTCAAAGGATTTTGCGGTTCGTTAAAAATCCAGCCATGGGCGGTATAAAGCAACCGGGCTGGAATTTTGGCCAGCCAAAAGGCGATTGAGCCGATGATTCCGGCTTTGGTGCTGTTGAGATGAACCACTTTTGGCTGAAGCCGG
>CAZSPT010000058.1:0-1566 GCA_964608895.1 uncultured Gammaproteobacteria bacterium
TTCGGCAGTACGATCAGTTCGGACACCGCCTTCAACAATTTTTCCAGCGGTCTCTTGTTCCTCGGTAGCGTTGGATTTTGATTTTCGGCTGTATTTTCTAATATACAAGGCGTGATAAATATCGTGCCTTGTTTTTTTAAGGAGAAAAAAAATGAAAATCGGACGGTGTTGGTAGGTTTGGTTTTTTGTTTGTTTTGCGGTAATTTAATATTTTTATTTTTTTGGCAAAGGTCTTGTTTTTTTGATTTTTTTTGCTAAACTTGAAAGGTTGAAGGTTTGAGAATTTGAGAGATTGAAGATTTTTAAAAAAGGAGGAATTCAAGATGAGTGACGCTTTGTCCGATATTGCAGCTGATAGTCGTCGGTTTCAGAACTATTGTTCTTTTTTGGAACTGCTTTTTAACTATTTGAATCAACAAGAGCCTGATCCAGAACTTTTTTCTAAATTAGTTCGGGCGGCTGAGCAGACTGATCGGGTAAAAAATGGATTTTTCAGCGGTCAGACCAATTTAATCAAAAATTTGGAGGAAAAAGTCGCCCGTCTTCGGGAGGGGGATCAAGAAGAGTGGTTGAAGCTGTTGATTGAAACAAATTACAGAAATTCTTTTTACGAAAAGCTTAAGGAAATTTCGCCCTTTGCCGGCCGTTGGCTTATTGTCGTTGACTACTGTTTGGGTTACAGGACAGTCAGAGGAAGGCTTGAGGAGGTGTTTTCCGAGTTTATTTCCAAAGCGGGCTGGAAAACTAATGAAGGCGACACTTTTGTTGTTTCATTGCCGAAGCCAGAAACCGGCCAAACAGATATTTTTCAGCTCGACTCGGGCGGGATAGGAGTGATTGGTCCAAGGAAAGACAGTTGAGATTTTAGCGTTACGTCGAATATGAGGAAAGATAAAGATTCTTTCCTCTTTTTAATAAAGATAGTTTTTTTTGTGGTATAATAAAAAAAACAAATATGATTTCTTCAAAATTAACCGAATATTGCCGCCGCCGGAATTTTAAAAAGACTCCTGAACCCCGAAAATTTCAGAGCCGGAAGAATGATCGGCCGATTTTTGTCGTCCAAAAGCATTGGGCGACTAATCTTCATTACGATTTTCGGCTTGAAATTGGGGGAGTTTTGAAATCTTGGGCAGTGCCGAAAACTCCGCCCCGCCGAGCCGGAATTCGTCGGTTGGCTTTGGAGACCGAAGACCATCCGTTGGCCTACGCTGATTTTCAAGGAAAAATTCCCGCGGGAAACTATGGAGCCGGCCGGGTGGAAATTTGGGACAGAGGATTTTTTGAAAATCTTGATTTTAAAAAAAAATCATTGCTTGATGATTATCAAAAAGGCAAAATTGAATTTTTTCTTGAAGGAAAAAAGCTTAAAGGAGGTTATGCTTTAATTAAAATGAAGGGTCGCGGGAATCATTGGCTGTTGTTGAAACTAAAAAAGCAAAAGAATTAATTTTGCTATCAGCGGCAGTTCCGACAATTTTCAAGAAGTGGTGACTGCTACTCTAATTGGCTGAAATAAGTTTTAATTTTTTTTGGATTTTTGCCTAAAAAATTTCAAAAAAATCA